>VGAF01000012.1 GCA_016870855.1 Actinomycetota bacterium
TAAAGACTCATCGATGGTCACAGCAATATTGATCCGCTCACCGAGTTTCGCCGAGAGGGCATCATTTAGGGCGACCTTAAGCCGGCTCTCTAAGACATCTTTAGCGAAACCATTAGGGGCGGCGACTAGAAGGTTGGATCCGCCATCGCTCTTTAGAAGGCCGAGGGGTTTAGTAAGGGTTAAGAAGGCCCGGTTTTGGGGGGAGTCCTGAGAGACGGAGTGGATGACCCCGCTCCATAGGTCCTCTAGAAGGTCTGAATCTGTCTGAGCCACCCAAACCCCCTAAGAGTTCAAAATCCACAAAGTTATCCACAGCCTGTGGTCTAAACTCTTACTTTAGACCCACAAAACTCTAAATCTGGCCTTACCCTGTGTATAGAGGCGGAAAGTAAGCCCTCACCCTATGAAAAGCAAGGGGTTATCCACAAATTTTTAGATACGGGGGCCACCCGATACCTTTACCCCCTGCTCTCGAGGCTGAGTTAAGTCGCGGGACGACCAATACCCAAGAAATTGGTAAGGAGTAAACCCCATGAAGCGCACTTTCCAGCCGAACAACCGTCGGCGCGCAAAAAAGCACGGCTTCCGTGCTCGTATGGCAACCCGTGGTGGCCGCGCAGTTCTATCTGCACGCCGCGCCAAGGGTCGTGCTCGTATCTCTGCCTCTGCTTAATAGTTCTCCAAAAAACTTAAGAGTTTAGAAAGCTAGATCAAAGTGCTTGCGCAATTAAATCGACTTACCTCACGAGAAGATTTCCAGCGCGTCACAAAATCAAAAATCAAATCTCATACGAAGACTCTTACTGGGTATTTACTTACTGTATCAGAGTTAACTGAACCGAAGATCGGATTCATCGTCGCTGGAAATATCGGCGGCTCGGTACGTCGCCATCGAGTGGCGCGCCAACTTCGCCATGCATCTCGGCAATCAATTCATATCTTACCTAAGAGCTCTTTGGTTGTGGTTAGAGCAAACAAGAGAGATCAAGATGCCGAGGTAGAGATTCCAGAATTATTTAGCTCGTTATCTAAAAAGGTGAGCGCATGAAGTATTTGATGTGGCCATTCTTAGTTTTAATCCGCGGTTGGCAGAAATTTATCGCCCCAGGTTTGGCGCCACGTTGTAAGTACTATCCATCTTGCTCCCATTACACATTTGATGCGATTAAGAAATACAACATCCTCGGGCTTCTTATGGGCGCATGGCGCGTGGTGCGCTGTAACCCATTTAGCCATGGTGGCATTGATTATGTACCGGAGAGTTTGAAGTTTGGACCAATCAAGATAGGAGCGCGATAAATGGGTATTTTGGACCCTTTATATTGGGTTGTTTCGGGGGTTATGGTGGTAATTCACCGCGCCCTCTCGCCGGTCTTCGGTGAAGCCAGCGGCGTTACCTGGACGCTTTCGATCATGGGTTTGGTTCTCCTAATTAGAACTCTTCTTATCCCACTATTTGTTAAGCAGATCAAATCACAGCGCGCACTAACAGCTCTATCACCAGAAATGAAGAAGATCCAACAGAAATATAAGGATGATCGCCAGAAACAATCAGAAGAGTTGATGAAGCTTTATAAAACACATAAGACAAATCCGCTCTCTTCCTGCTTTCCAATCCTTGCTCAGGCACCGATATTCTTTGCGCTCTTTACAGTTCTAAATGGAATTGGAAAGAATCCACCACAAGCGCGCGGAACACTAACTACGGAATTAGCGGAACAAGCTGCTGAAGCTAAGTTCTTAGGTGCGCCGATTTCTGAAACATTCCTCGGTTCTGGAAACTTAACCACCCAAATCGTCACAGTTTTCTTAATTGCTCTGATGTCACTTACAACCTTTACAACCCAACGTCAGTTGATGGTAAAGGGAATGCCTAAGATGGATACGAGCAACAATATGATGTTGCAGCAACAGAAGGTCCTTCTTTATCTATTTCCAATTATCTTTGCTGTAACTGGAGTTAACTTTCCAGTTGGAGTTTTGATTTATTGGTCGACAACAAATCTTTGGACATGGGGACAGCAGTACTACGTGATTAAAAGAAATCCAGCTCCAGGATCTCCAGCATGGGAGGAGCTCCAAAAGAAGAAGGCGGCTAAGAACCCGCCAGCCGATGGCGGAAACAATGGCTCAGTCGCTGTTGATGAGCCAGAGAAGCCAAAGGGCCAAAGATTCCAACCAAAGAAGAAAAAGAAAAGAGATAAATAGCTTTAAAAGCCTCATAAGGGGCAAAACAGGAGGATAAATGAGTAAAGAGGAACCAACAAAGACGGTTGAGTCTCGCCTTGAAGAAGAGGGTGATATTGCGGCTGACTATCTGGAGGGTCTACTTGATATCGCCGACCTTGATGGGGATATCGAGATTGGAATCGAGAACGACCGAGCCCACCTAGTCGTCGAGGGCGGGGAGTTATCCCACCTAGTAGGCAAAGAGGGTGAGGTACTCGATGCGCTTCAAGAGCTCACCAGGCTCGCTGTCCAAACAGCGACTGGGGAGAGGTCCCGTTTGATGCTCGACCTCGATGGCTTCCGCTCTGAGAAGCGGGCGAGTCTTACCAAATTGGCTGAGGAGACGGCTGATGAGGTTAAGTCGAGCGGTAAGGCGATCAAACTTGCTCCAATGAATGCCTTTGAGCGGAAGATCGTTCATGACACCATCCAAAAAATTGGGCTAAAGAGCGAGTCTGAGGGAGAAGACCCAGATCGCTGCGTTGTGGTGATGCTTTCCTGACCGTTTCACGTGAAACGAGGGCCCAAGAGTTCTTTGGTGAGCGCGGGGCAAAGGCCCTCCGCTACGCCGATCTCTTAGCGACCACCGCTATTGAGCGGGGGTTGATCGGGCCAAAAGAGGGTGAGCGGATCTGGGAGCGCCATATTGAGAACTGCCTTCCCATCACAACCCTCCTTCCAGAGCGCGGAACCTTGGCTGATGTCGGATCAGGGGCTGGGCTACCTGGAATTGTTATCGCTCTCGCTAAACCTCAACTGAAGGTGACCCTAATTGAGCCTCTGCAGCGAAGGTGCGAATTTCTCTATGAGGTTATTGATGAACTTGGCTTAAGTGTTGAGGTAATTCGAGCTAAATCTGAGCTTGTTTCTGGCGAATATGACTTTGTGACAGCGCGGGCAGTAGCTCCCTTAGCCCGGCTCATTGATACTACCTGGCATTTGATTAGGCCCGGTGGCTCACTTCTTGCGATGAAAGGGGAGTCGGCGGCCGAAGAGATGGCATCGGCGGAGCTTGAAATCGCCTCAAAATCGACCCTTCATGAGATAAAGATGGCCGATATCCCTGTGTCACGCGTTGTTGAGCTAGTTAAGGCTGGTTAACTCTCCCGCGTGAGTGATTCACGTGAAACAACTGCGCCCCGTCAGGTCATTGGGACCCGGCGTTTCCGTGAACCTATGCCCAGGCCCATTTCCACCCGGATTTTTACTGTGGCCAACCAGAAAGGCGGGGTAGGCAAGACCACCTCGGCAGTCAATATTGGAGCGGCCCTAGCTATGGGAGGTCTTCGGACCCTAGTTATCGATCTCGACCCCCAAGGCAATGCGAGTACCGCATTTGGGGTCCAACGCGATGAAGTCCAGGGAATGTATGAAGTAATTATCAAAGATCTTCCTATCAAAGAAGCGGCGTTAAAAGTTCCTGGATATCCAGCGCTAGAAATAATTCCCGCAACACAATCTCTTGCAAATGCCGAAGTTGAGTTAGTTCCACTAGTTGCACGCGAGCTACGTTTAAAGCGCGCGCTAACAAATTATTTAAATGAAGCAGCAGCACGTGGTGAACGTTTTGATTATGTGATTATCGATTGCCCACCAAGTCTTGGGTTATTAACAATCAATGCACTTGTTGCAGCTGATGAATTACTGATTCCAATTCAATGTGAGTATTACTCTCTAGAAGGTCTAACACTTTTACTTCACACTGTAACTTTGATTGTTGAACATTTAAATCAAAATCTCAAATTAACAACAATTGTTCTAACTATGTATGACGGGCGCACTCGATTAGCAAATGATGTTGCTGAAGAAATTCGCAAACATTATCCAAATGAGCTAATCGATATCCCAATTCCACGAGCGGTGCGAGTTAGTGAAGCGCCTTCATATGGACAGACTGTTATGACTTACGACCCAGGATCAAATGGCGCTGAGGCATATGGACAGGTAGCGCGCGAGATTGCAAGGCGTGGTGCACCGACTATCACAAGTGCTGAGGTTGGGTAATGACAACCAAACGCGGTGGCCTGGGAAGAAATCTTGATTCGCTAATACCAACTCCAATTCGCGCTAGCGGTGTTGAAGCCCCGGTTGCTGGAAAGTTAGAAGTTGATATCGATTCAATTCGACCTAATCCAAAACAACCGAGAAGTATCTTTGATGATTCGCAATTAGCAGAGCTCTCAGCATCAATAAAAGAGATTGGAATCTTGCAACCACCAGTAGTCCGTAAAGTGGGCGAAAATCAATATGAATTGATTATGGGTGAGCGTCGGCTACGTGCCTCGAAGCTAGCTGGTTTGAAACGTATTCCAGTCATCATCCGCGAGACAAGCGATAACGAGTTATTACGCGAGGCGTTGATTGAGAACATTCACCGTAGCGACCTGAATTCTTTAGAAGAAGCAGCTGCTTATAACCAGATGTTGAGCGACTTTGGACTAACTCATGATGAATTGGCAAAGCGAATCGGTAAATCGCGACCAGTAATCACAAATACTTTAAGACTTCTAAACCTCCCACCGTCAGTCCAGAAGAAGTTGGCAAGTGGTGCGATTAGCGCTGGGCACGCCAGAGCGCTCCTTGGTTTAAGTAATCCAAGTGAAATCGAACGGATTGCAAACAAGATAGTTAGCGAAGGTTTAAGTGTTCGTGCCACCGAAGAGTTGATAGTTGTGAGTGGGGGCGGAAAGAAATCTTCTACAAAGAAGGATAGGTCAAGCTCACTTGGTAAGTATCAAGAGTTAGAAGAGCGAATTGGCGATGCGCTCGATACCCGTGTGAAGATCAAGGGCGGAAAGAGCGGCGGAAAGATTCTGATTGAATTTGCCGATAGCCAGGATCTATTACGGATTGCTGGAAAACTTAGTTAAGCTTTAAGGTATTACGGCGCTGGATTTCTTGTTCTACAACGCCTGCAAGTGCTTTAACTCCATCGCGAATCCGTTCTGGAGTTGGGTAGCAATATGAAAGTCTCATTGACCAACTTCCGAGCCCATCTGCGTAAAAGGCAGTTCCCGGAACATAAGCAACCTTTGCCACAGTCGCTTTGGGCATCATCGCTTTAGTATCGATTTCTGGCGGGAGAGTCACCCAGACATAAAACCCACCTTGGGGCCGGGTCCATGTGGCTGATTTCGGAAAATGAGCATCAAGGGTCTCGAGCATCGCATCGCGCCGGGCTTTATAAAGCTCAACAAATGAGGAGATCTGGTCGCGCCAAGGCTGGTTAGCGAGGTAGCTAGAGATCGACATTTGGGAGAAGTTAGATGGACAGAGAATTGAGGATTCTGAGGCGATAACTAACTTCTCACGGAGAGCTTGTGGGACGAGAGCCCAACCGATTCGAAATCCAGGAACGATCGTCTTTGAAAATGATCCCAAATAGATGACATTTTCAGAATCCTCGGCGCGCATCGCATTTGGGGATGGGCGATCAAATCCAAGTAAGCCATAAGGGTTATCTTCAACTATAAATATTTTTTCATTCCTACAGATATCAAGGATCTCAGTACGGCGATCAGCTGGGAGTAATACGCCAGCCGGGTTTTGATAATTAGGAATCAAGTAAAGGAATTTGATTTTGCGACCTTGATAACGGAGCGTCTTGATGGCTTGTCGGAGCGCTTCTGGGACTAGGCCATCTTTATCCATCTCAACATGCACAACACTTGCTTCATATTGCGAGAAAGTTCCAAGTGCGCCGACATAAGAAGGTGCTTCAACTAAAACTACATCGCCTGGATCGATGAAGATTCGGGAGATCAAATCAAGTGCTTGTTGGGAACCAGTAGTTACAAGAATGTCATCGGGGTTAGCGCGGATACCTTCTAGCGCCATCACATCAC
Source organism: Actinomycetota bacterium (assembly GCA_016870855.1). Taxonomy (GTDB): domain Bacteria; phylum Actinomycetota; class Actinomycetes; order Nanopelagicales; family Nanopelagicaceae; genus MAG-120802. The sequence goes on from VGAF01000012.1 coordinate 6,075, forward strand.
AGATCTGTTCGCGAAGTTTTGGATGGCCTTGGCCACTTCCATATTGGAGCGCTTCTTGGCCATGATCCTTAATTAATTTCTCAACGATTGACGCCATCGTCTCCATCGGGATCGCGGTTAAATTCGGCATTCCACCAGCGAGTGAGACGATTTCGGGGCGAGAGGCGACTGCGAAAAGTGAGCGAATCTCACTTGGTTTCATATGTGCAGCGCGGTGTGCATAACGTTCATGGAGATTCTCCGGCTCATGGGTCCGGTAGCGCTCTACATCCTCGTTAGACATTTGGGAATTCTCCCATAAGAGCGAGGGAGCTAGTTACGAATTCCGGCGCGACGAAGATCTTCAATCCGCAAAGTTCCAGTCTTTGCATCCTCTTCAGCCGATAAGAACAACCTCTGAATCGCAATAACCATCCCTTCAGCAACTGTGTCACGGAAGGTTGGATCATTTAATCGAGCGGCATCTTTTGGATTTGTGATGTAGCCAAGCTCAAGGCGGATGGTTGGAGCTTTGGTTAAGCGCAACAAATCCCAAGTCTTTGCATGGGTGCGATTATTAGCTAAATCAGTTCGGGCACAGATCTCACGTTGTGCCAAAGTGGCAAAGCGCTCGCCCACCAATGAATGGATTCCATGTTGATCGCTTCCATAAAAGTAAGTGGAGACGCCATGTGCTTTATCGTTCTGGTAATTATCAATCCCGATTGAAATTACAAGATCTGCGTTTACCGAGTTAGCAAATTGAATTCGCTCGGTTTCACTTGGAGTGGAACTTGCGCCCCTTGATAGAAAAACTGAAACTCCAAGAGCAATTAATCGACCCTCAATTTTCTGGGCGAGATCAAAGGTGAGTGAGGAGATTTCACTTCTAGTGCTTGGATCCAAAACGATTACTTTGTCAGCAAGGGCTGGGCCACGTTTTGCGCGATCTGCTTGTGCGCGAAGTTCTGTGGGCGCTCCCCCGGAAACAGTTCGCATCAAGCGCATTAAAGAGATAACAGTTCCTGGGCCACATATGCCATCAACTTTTGTGCCAACCGATTTCTGGAAATCCTTAACAGCGTTCTCGGTATTTGGTCCGTAGATTCCATCGACTCTTCCGGGATTGAATCCCATCTCAACTAAACGAGATTGGAGATTGGCGACATCATCACCACGCGTATGCGGTTGTTGGATTTGAAGTGAGCGATCACCTAACTTCCAACGCGCTTCCTCTAAGGCTTTTTCGGTTGGTGAATCGATCAACCCCGATACCGATAATCCGCGCGCCTGTTGAAAGGCCTGAATTGCTTCCGTGACTCTAGTGTCAAAGTGATCGCTTACTTCGGGTAAGAAACCAAGGCGATGTAGCGTCGTAGTAAGAGTTGTTACTAGATCCCCGCGATCGCCGGGTTTAAGCATTAGCGCTCTCGCTTAGCCGATGTATTCAGAGAGTTCGCGGACGATGGCTGGCTTTGGGCGCGCGCCAACAATGCTCTTAACTACTTCCCCACCAACAAAGAGGTTCATGGTTGGGATTGAGCTAATGCCGTACTTCATCGCAACCGAACCCTCTTCATCGGTATTTAACTTAACAATCTTGATCTTTCCAGCGTACTCATTTGAGATCTCTTCAAGGATCGGTGCAACTGCGCGGCAAGGTCCGCACCACTCGGCCCAGAAATCAACTAGAACTGGGGTTGTGCTCTTCAATACAACATCATTGAAGTTTGCTGCCGTTACTTTTTCCGTTGCCATTTCTTCTCTCCTGTTTATCCCTATAACGCGAACTCTAGTGTCCTGCTAAAAAACGCTCGGCATCGAGGGCGGCCTGGCAGCCCGAGCCGGCTGCGGTGATTGCTTGGCGGTAGGTATGGTCGACAAGGTCACCACAGGCGAAAACCCCTTTGATATTGGTCTTCGTGGAGCGCCCTTCAACTTCTACATAGCCATCGTTATTGGTTACGACCTGACCCTTTACCAATTCACTTCTAGGTAGGTGGCCGATTGCCACAAAGAGACCAGTGAAATCTTTAACGCTCTCTTCCCCAGTCTTGGTGTTCTTCAACTTTAAGCCGCTCATTTTATCTTCACCTAGAACATCAACAATCTGGGTGTTAAACATAAATTCAATCTTTGGATTTTTCTTAGCGCGCTCGGCCATGATCTTTGAAGCACGTAACTCTTCGCGGCGATGGATGATTACGACTTTAGTAGCGAACTTTGTTAGGAAGTTTGCTTCCTCCATTGCAGAGTCGCCACCGCCTGCAACAGCAATGAGTTGTTCTCTAAAGAAAAAACCATCACAAGTTGCACACCATGAAACACCGCGTCCCGAAAGACGTTTCTCATTCTCTAGCCCAAGTTCTTTATAAGCCGAACCCATAGCAAGAATCACCGATTTTGCGCGGATGGTATTTCCCATCCCATCAGTTAGCTCTTTGATTTCACCATCAAGTTTCATGGAAGTGATGTCATCTGTGACTAATTCTGCGCCAAAGCGGAGGGCTTGTTTTCTCATCTGGTCCATCAAATCTGGACCCATGATGCCGTCTTCAAAACCAGGGAAATTTTCAACTTCTGTTGTATTCATAAGCGCGCCACCGGTGGTGACTGAACCTTCGTAAATAACCGGATTAAGTTGAGCGCGAGCGGTATAGATCGCAGCGGTATATCCAGCTGGACCAGAACCAACGATTACTACTTCATGTACTTTCGAATAATCAACGCTCACCCGGGCACCCTATCTTCGTAAGACCGTCTTTACAGTTTCACTCACTTCTTTGATTTTTGCCAGGCGCGCAAGAAGAAGGTAAGCCAAACTCGTGATGAACAGAACCATCAATAGATTAGGGATATTCCCCCCGAGGTTGACCGCCCTTAGCGTTAATGAGGCGAGCGCCACAGCTACCCCCGCCACGAGCGAGACCTTGAAATAGAAGGGCAATTCGCGGGTTAGAAGCATTTTGTAGGTGAAGCGCTTAAGTAGGTAATCAGTAACAAATAAACCGACCCAATAACTCAAGGCGAAAGCAACCGCCAAGCCAATCACTACTTCTTCTGATTCTAAAGCAGTAAAAGCAACAAGTGAGAGCGCGACGGCAACTAGGTTAGTAATGAGAGTTGAAACAAATTGATACTTGGTATTTTCAAAGGCATTGAGGGCACGGATTCCCACTAAGTTCATCGAAAGTGGGATAGCGCCAAAGGCAAAACCAGCAAGAACTTTTCCTAAGAATTCTGCGCTCGTTTCATCAACGCCAAAGAAGAGCGATTTACCAATGAGCGTTCCAAAAGCAAAGAATACAAAAGCCGCCGGCACTGAAATAATTGCAACCAATCGAAGCGCATGGCTAATGTCTGATGAAAAGGCATCAACCTTCTTATCGATTACATATTGCGAGAGCTTCGGCAGGATTGCGGTGACGATAGAAATTGTTGCGATTGAATGTGGCAACATCAAAATTAGGTACGCATTTGCATACGGCGTATATCCAGCGCCATATTCAATTCCTGAATTAATAGCGCTCAAACCAGATCTTGTTGCAAGGTTTACCGTGATTAAGAATCCAATCTGGGAAGCAAGCACCGAAAGGAGCGTCCAACTACCAAGGCGCAGTGACTTACCTAAACCACTATTTCGCCAATCAAAGCGCAACTTAAGAGTTAGCCCGGAGCCCTTTATGTAAGGAAGTAGTAATAAGGATTGGATGGCTATTCCGAGAGTTGTTCCAACTCCTAAAATCAAGACTTGTTGATCGGTTATCGTTCCAACAGAGAGATCATCAACGACGGTTAGGAAATAGCCGAACAACAAGATTACGGCGAGATTATTTGCGATTGGTGACCACATCATCGGTCCGAAGCGCTCTTTGGCATTTGTTACTTGGCCGAGGATTCCAAAGAGGCCATAGAAGAGGATTTGTGGGAGGCAATAAAGGGTGAAAGCAATTGTTATATCGCGGGCTCTGCCATCAAAAGTAGGCGCATAAAGTGAGACAAGAAGCGGGGCTGCGATCATCGCAAGTGCGGTAACGACAAAGATGAGTGTTCCGATAAGCGAGACAAGTTTTGAAACAAAGGCGCCACCGCCATCGCTATCGCGGAATGAGCGGACGATTTGTGGAACGAATACCGCGGTCAACGCCCCACCTATAAGTAAGTTGTAAATAATGTTTGGCGCCGTATTTCCGACGTTGTAGGTATCACCTAGTAACGCCGCGCCAAGGACTGCAACGGTAAGTAGGCCACGAACCAATCCAGTAATTCGGGAGAGTAAAGTTCCAAGCGCCATGAAGGCAGAGGATTTGATTAGATCACTCATAACTTCTTCCGCTTCTTAACTCGACGCATACTTTGGATGACCGCTGCAAGTAACAAGATTATTGCCATTCCAGTTGTAAACCAGGTAGTCAGCGGTGAGATAACGGCAAGTCGGAGCGGGATGTACTCAACCTCGCCTACTTGCTTACCGTTCTGGCTTCGAAGTTTTAACTCAATTTGGGTATCACCCGAGGCGATTATTCGAAGCGGTATCTCAACTTGGGATTGGGAATTAGCGGCCACGCTAACTAGCGGCGCTGCTCCGACAACGATACGTGAATTAGTTGGACGTGCAATCAACTCCAAATTTACCGGGACCGAGAAGTCATTAATTACCGTTACGGGTAAATCGTAATTTGAGGCGGTAATTGTGTAATTACCACGGGCTACCCGAAGTTTCTTTGCGTTTTCTTTCAAAGCTTTAGTTAAGTTGTCAGATAACAAATCGGCGGACTCTTTAGAAAGTGATGGATTTAGAAGTTGTCCTAGTTGAAGACGGAGCGATGCTAACTCTGGCGCCGGTGCAACTGAGTAGAGAATTCTTAAATCGCGACGGTAGGTGTCGCTCAAGGCGCGGCTCTTAACAAGGGATTCTCCGCCTGATTCAAGGCTATCTACGCTTGTTACTGGTAGAGCGAGAAAGGCCGTAAGCCTCTCTGTTCCCACTTGCTTTAGAAATTCATACTCAACAAGAGATATGCTCTCGAGGAATTTTCGGTCGGGGTTTCCATAAGGAAGTGCGGAGACACTTCTTCCTTTGACGGCGCTGCGAAGCGTATTTAGCCAGATATCAGCAATTACAAATTCCGGGATTTCGACGACCTCACCGGCTTCGTTAATAAAGCTATAACCATCAGCGAGATCTTGGATTTCCTCAATAGTTGCCATATCAATGACATAAATTCTTACTGCCAAAGTTCTATCAAAGAGAGCTCTCCCAAGTCGGCCCTGTGGCGTTATCGCACTAGCTAAATCATCATCAATAAAGATGCCATCGGCGTTTCGGTGCATCGGTTCTGCGAGAGTGATGGTCGTGTTTGCATGTGCTGGGATAACTGGAAGCATTAAGAAGGCGAAAACTAAAACTAGACGCTTCATTGGAGAAGCTCTTTAGAACGAGCAATTAACTTCTTCTCATCTGGATATGCAAGGCGCTCTACGATTTCATTGAGTGGAAACCATTGGACATCATCAACTTCACTTACCTGGGGCGCGATTCGGCCACCTTTTTCTTTAAAGAGGAAGTGATGAACCGTTTTGTGAATCCGCTTTCCGCCGGCCATAAACCAGAAATCAATCACTCCAAGTGATTTATTTATCTCACTTTTAATCCCAGTTTCTTCTTGGACCTCTCGAACCGCTGCTTGTTCTGGGGATTCACCTTCTTCAATGTGGCCTTTGGGAAGCGACCATAGTAATTTCTCGCGGGTTGGATCTTTAGCGTCAATACGTCCGATTAATAAACCTTTTGTTCCTGAGCTATCAATTACTAATCCGCCCGCACTTATTTCATCAACACGTTTTGCATAAGGTTGTTTCTTAAGTGACGGACGTTTTGAAGATTTTGAGCGTGAACGTCGCCGATTACGCTTCTTTTTACTACCTTCGCCGCCCGCACTTGGTGCCGGGGTCATGGGCGTAAGCCTACTCGGTAGCCTTACGCCCTAATGGAAACACCGGTATCCGCAGCGAGTGAAATCGCAATATCTGCGCTTCGGGATAAAGCCCCACAAGCGTTAGAGCTCGCCACTCATTTTAAGAAGGGCGGATTTACCCTCGCGCTAGTTGGTGGATCGGTGCGCGACATACTTTTAAATCGCCTTGGTAACGATCTTGATTTCACGACTAATGCGCGCCCAGATGACATTAAGAAGATTATGAAGAATTGGGCTGGTGAAATTTGGGAGATTGGTGCGAAGTTTGGAACTATCGGCGCTAAGCGCGACGAACTTGTTTTTGAGATAACAACTTATCGAAGTGAAGTTTATGTATCAGATTCTCGCAAACCAGAAGTCAAATTTGGTGATTCAATTGAAGTAGATCTTTATCGCCGAGATTTCACTGTGAATGCAATGGCGATTGAGTTAACAACTGATTCGCCTACCTTTATCGACCCGCATAATGGCGTCCGTGATCTCTTAGTTAAAACGCTAAGAACACCTGGAGCACCAGAACTCTCATTTGGTGATGATCCACTTCGAATGTTGCGCGCTGCAAGATTCGCTGTGCAACTTGGATTTGATATCGCTCCCGAAGTTCTAAAAGCGATGAGCGAGATGGCAGTTCGGTTGGAGATTATCTCGGCGGAGCGAATTCACGATGAGTTTGTAAAGATCATGATGTCACCAAGCCCAAGAATCGGCATAACAACACTTGTTGATACTGGGTTATGTGAGAAGTTCTTACCGGAGATTCCAAAGTTACGACTTGAGATCGATGAACATCACCACCATAAAGATGTCTATGAACACTCTCTTGCTGTGGTTGAGCAATCTATGGCGCTGGAAGAACGGCTAGGTGGGCCAAATCTGGTAATTCGATTAGCTGCGCTACTTCACGACATCGGAAAACCAAAGACCCGTGCGCTCATCGATGGTGGTGGCGTTTCATTTCATCACCATGAAGTAGTCGGTGCGCGGATGACAAAAGAACGCTTGAAAAAGCTTAGATTTGAGCATCAAGTAATTGAAGATGTAGCCCAACTCGTATTTCTACACCTCCGTTTTCATGGCTATGGCGGTGGCGAATGGACTGATTCAGCGGTGCGTAGATATGTCCGCGATGCTGGTGATTTATTAACCCATCTACATGTCCTAACCCGCGCAGATTGCACTACTCGAAATAAGAAGAAGGCTGAGCTCCTTGCATCTAATTACGATCATCTAGAAGCGCGGATCGGTGCGCTTATGGAGCAGGAAGAGTTACTAAAGATCCGCCCAGATTTAGATGGCCACTCAATTATGGAGATCTTGGGAGTAAAAGCTGGACCAATCGTTGGTAAGGCTTATGAATACTTACTCGAGTTAAGACTTGAACATGGACCACTTGGTGAGGAGCGCGCCAAAGTAGAACTTCTTAATTGGTGGGCGAAAAATCAGAGTTGAAGTTCCGTTTCTTTAAACCAAGCGCGGCAAAGAGAATATAAACGAGTGCAATAAGTGCAGGAAGAAGTGCGGAAACACCACTTGCTGGGAGTATGAAGGCCGCGATTACCGCGCCACTAACGATTCCGAAATTGACCATCACATCGTAAACCGCAAAGACTCGGCCGCGATATTCATCGGCAATCTTTGATTGCACTAGTGCGTCGTTAGTTACCTTCACACCTTGGCCAGCCATTCCCGCGAAGAATCCGGTTGAAACAAGTAATAGTTCGTTCTGTTCTAAGGCAAGAAAGATGGGAAGGGTTGCACTTGCAAATAATGACAACCTAATCCACTTATGGCGACCGAACTTAGCTACGCCAAAAGGAGCAAGAATGGCTCCGAGCGTTATCCCAACCCCAGCAATCGTTATTGCAAAAGCAAAACCAGCTAGTCCACTTTCTGGATTGCTTGGGTCATTAAAGGTATTTCGATTTAGTAGTAGCGCCATCAAGGTAAGTGCAGTCAACCCACTTCGCTGGATTGCGGTAGCCGATATTCCAAGGAAACAGTCGCGGATTTTCCGCAGGAAGATAAATGCAGCGACCATCTCTCGATAGGCCTGAGCGACGCTCTCTTTACGCACCTCATGAGGTAGCGGGCCTAAATCACCTTTCTTCAACAGAAGCGCAAGCAAGGCTGCAATTAAGAAAGTAATCGAAGAGAGCGAGATAAGAAGTGCATCGGCTTGATCAGCGTTAACCCGACCCTCTAGAAGATTTCTAATACCAATTCCAACTCCACCACCGAGGACAACCATCACGGTTCCACCAGTTACTGCTGTGGCATTTACTGAGACAAGGGTGGTGCGACCTTCAGGGCCAGTTGTGTCTAAGAGAAGTGGAAGTCCAGCTGACAGCCCAGCAAGAATTAACCGATTCACCCCAAATGCAACCAAGACAAAGATGGTTAGTTCAACTCCGGTGGCCCCATTTCGCACTAAGCCAGCGATAAAGATGAGCGTTAGTGCGCGAAAGAGATTTGCAAAGAGAATGATTCTTTGTCGCGAAATGCGATCTAGAATTGTTCCAACGAGCGGTCCTATAAATGAATATGGAAGTAATACGACCGCAAAAGCGGCGGCGGCGGACTTTGCATCAGGTTGGCGTTCTGGTGAGAATAAAACGAAGGAAGCGAGAGCAGATTGAAAGATTCCATCTGTTAATTGCCCAGTCCAGCGGACAGCAAGGAGTCTTATTACATCCGGGAGGCTCTTGATCTTTCCTAGACCCAATGTGCCACCAGTTCTCTTAAGTTCTTATCCTGATTAGCTTGTAGCCAAACGCGGTACTCTTCAAAGAATCGGGCGTCTATAGCACCCGAAAACTTAGCGATGGCACGAGCAGCCTCGTCAGCCGTATCGTAACCCGCGATAATTTCCGGGAATTTTTCTCTAAGTTCACGTGTACCAGATGTCTTTCTTGTAACGACAGGGACCCCAAATAACAAAGCTTCACGAATCGCAAGCCCATAGCTTTCAAGCGGAGCGCTAGAAAGCAAGACTGAAATACTTGCATAAACCTCAGGAATTTCCTTATGTAGAACACGTCCTTTGAAAGTGGCGTCCTTTAATTCTCTACGAAACAACTCAAGCAATGGACCATCACCCGCAACAAGGTACGAAAACCCCTTCAACATATTTGCAATTTCAATCCATTCCCGTACACCTCTGTCAGAATGTACGCGACCGACAAAACCTAAGCTGGGCTGAGATCTATACGAGTAGCTCGTTGGAGTCGAAGGAAACTCTAATGGAATTGGACAGACCACAGTCTTTTTTTCAGGGATTGGATACAAATCCTTTGCCACTTCCCTTTGATTGGCAGAGACAAATCGGAACAAGTCAATTTTATGGATAGAAAAACGGAAATTAACTCGCTTCACTAGATTCTTGATACCACCGCCTTGCCAACTTCGCAGATCATTATGAATAGATACCTGTAACTTTGAATTCCTTAATTTTGATTTTAGAAATCGCCCAATAACTAATGGCTGAAGAGGGGTTCCAGCGACAAGGTAGAAATGTTCATCTTGCAACTTAACCCTCCTTAGGTATCGGAGAGCCTTCAATGAGAATAGAAATAAATTAATCGGGCGATAATCAATCCCTACCAATTCGACTAACGAAATAGATTTATTGGGGTCTATCTTTGCGCCTGATACCAATATAAGAGGTTTTGAAAAATGAACACCAACGAAGTCGCGGTAACTCTTCACGTAACTTAATTGGCGACCCAATATTTCATCGAAAGAATTTGCGTCTTTATTTACATTGAATAGGATGAAAACCGGTTTGCAGTTCACAAGCTAGTCCAATAACTCATAGATCTTTTGAAAATTGAATTCACGATTTAGATGTGTTCCGGCAAACACGTAAGCCGCTTGGCCAAGCCTAGACTGTAGAATTTGATCTCTCATCAAATAATCTATGGAATCCGCAATTGAATCGCTATCTGTCAATAGTAGGCCATTCTCAAAGTTTGTGATCAACTCTTTAGTTCCGGAGTTTGCTCTAGCTATAACTGGTAATCCCAAAGCCATTGCTTCAATTAGGGAGTTCGGACTACCTTCATGACTGCTGTTAATCACAAAAATTCTGCTTAATCTCATACATTTAAGTACTTCTTCATGACTTACGCTGCCCAAAAAAGTGACTTTAGCTCCTAGCTCCCGCGCTAAAGTCTGTAGAAAATTCATCTCTTGCCCATCCCCAATAATCAGCAAAGAGAGTTTCAGTATAGCCACTGCCCTAATGAGTTCTTCGTTTCCCTTAAGTGGAATTAATCTGCCGACAGATACAAGATCATAAGATTTCTCAGCACTTTCTATCTTTGGTGAAATTCTCTCGGAATTGCGAATCACAGTAATCCGATTCTCTGGAATACCCCAGTTTTTAGCTAGATGGGCGAGATGATTTGAAGGAACAATTAAGTGTTTCGCAGACTTTAGGGATCTTGTAAAAAGATGTCGCTGCAGTTTGTAAATCCCATTCTCGTTTCCTTGAAAGGATTCAACGTCAAGGTTTGTGGCCTTATTGTTTCGAGCTCGATCCCAAACCACGTCGCTGGGTACCTTCGCGATAAATCTCAAACGAAACATGATTTTGCAAAGCAAAGCCTCGTAAAACAACCCACTAACAAGAACAACCCTTTTGGAACGCATCCTTTTCACGCAAAGAATGGTTCGAAGAACGCGTTTGAAGATACTTGAATTGCGTCCAATAAGGATTACCTGAGAAGTTTTTATGGATACTTTAGATGAAGTGGGTGCCGTTGCAATTACACAGCAAGGAACCTCTTTTTCTGTGAGCCAGTTAGCGAAATCAGAGGCGAACTTGGCCGGTCCTCCTATTTCAGGTGGAAAGTTGGAGGTAACCAGAAGTACTGACGAATCCGAATCCACACGTAAAGCGTAGTTATCTTTTCCGATTTATCCTTCTCCTTATGTGGTCCAAGCGTGCATATGTCGATTTCGCCCTCAAGAAACGGGCGACGATTGCGGGCATTTACCGGGGCCTTAACACGACATCCGATGCATGCGATGCCGATCCCTACTTAAGAAGGGCGGCGAAGTTTCATGGCGAACTAACCGCGCGTGATTGCCCGATGTGTCGAAAAGATAAGGTGACTGAACTTCAATATGTATTTGGTGATCAACTTGGACAATACTCAGGGCGGATAAAGACTCACGATGAATTGGATGAGATGCAGAGCGAGTATGGCGAGTTTCGCGTCTATGTAGTCGAGGTTTGCTTAGGTTGCGGTTGGAATCACCTCACAGCTTCATATCTTTTAGGCGATGGCGTAGAGCGGAAACCGCCTCGCAAAGTTAAGACTCGGTAGCCTTCTTTCATGAATTGGTTGCGTGGCCGAGCTGTAAAGATATTGGTAAAGCTCGCTGCGCTCTTTGCGATTCTCGGTGGAACGGCCTTTGCAATCGCTTATTTCACAACTGATATTCCGGATCCAAATGATTATGTGAACTCCCAAGCCACCATCATCCAATATTCAAATGGTGATGAGATTGGAAGAATCGGTGCACAGAACCGAACCATCATTCCGCTAGCAAAGATTCCGCTAGAGCTCCGCCAAGCGGTTCTTGCCGCGGAAGATAAGAACTTCTACTCCCAGGGCGCTTTTAATCCAATTGCAATATTAAGAGGTGCAATAAATACGGCGTTAGGTCGCGGCCTTCAAGGTGGATCCACCATCACCCAGCAATATGCAAAAACTGCATTCTTGACTGCAGATCGAACGGTGCAACGCAAGATCCGCGAATTGATCATCGCGATAAAGCTTGAGAATCAATTGACTAAAGATGAGATCTTTGAAGATTACTTAAACACTATCTATTTCGGTCGCGGCGCGTATGGTGTTGAGACCGGCGCAAAGGTTTATTTTGGAAAGAGCGTCGACCAGCTAAACGTTGCTCAAGCTGCGGTATTAGCCTCAATTCTCCGCTCTCCCGGTTTCTATGATCCAGATTTCCGAGAAGGAAATAAGGAACGGTTAGAGAATCGTTATAAGTACACACTAAACAATATGGTTGATGAAGGTTGGCTAGAAGAGAAAGAAGCTGACCGATTGATGGAGAAGGTTCCCGCAATCCGTCCTCGACTTTCTACCGGACAACTTGCTGGAAACAAAGGTCACCTAGTTGAAGCGGTACGTAAAGAGTTAAACAACCTCGGTTTCCCAGATGAACAGCTAATGATTGGCGGACTGGTTGTTCGCACAACCCTTGAGAAAGATGCCCAGGTTGCTGCTGAAGCCGCGGTATTCCAACAAGCACCGAAAGATGCGCCGGCTGATCTACATATTGGCCTTGTCTCAATCCGCCCCGGAACTGGCGAGATAGTTGCGATGTATGGCGGACGCGATTATTTGGAGCGGCAATTAAATGATGCTACCCAGGCAATCACCCAAGCCGGCTCAACATTTAAACCATTTGCACTTATTGCCGCTTTACAACAGGGCATCTCGCTGCAAACAGTTTGGAACGGAAAGAGCCCACTTATATTTGACGACTTCATTGGTCGTCCTTATGAAGTTTCGAACTATGGAAACAAGTCCTTTGGCGATGTCTCACTTCTCGACGCCAGCGCTGATTCAGTAAACACCGTCTATGTTCCACTCGGAATCAAGGCTGGAGTGGAGCGAGTTATTGAAGCGGCTCGAAAAGCGGGAATCCCCGAAAGCGTTGTGATGTTTCCATCGCCATCTGTGGTGCTCGGAGTTTCCAGCCCGCGCGTAATTGATGTTGCTAATTCATTTGCAACATTTGCCGCTAATGGCGTGCGTGCAAAACCGCTGTTAATTAAGGAAGTTCTCGGCCCAAATAAAGGCGTTCTCTATCAATCGCGAGTAGAGACCGAACAAGTCTTTGATGAAGCAGTTATGGCCGATCTCAACTATGCACTTGCTGAAGTTGTGCGCTCTGGAACAGCGGCATCCGCGTTACGTAACTTTGGCCGCCCAGCTGCTGGAAAGACTGGAACTTCACAACAGAATGCTTCGGCATGGTTTACCGGCTACACCCCACAACTTGCGACCTCCATCGCCTTCTTTAGAGATGATGCGACCCAATCTTTAAATGGAATTGGTGGACTTACCTCAGTTACTGGTGGCAGTTTCCCAGCACGAATCTGGAACGCTTATATGAAGGTCGCACTTAAAGGACAACCAAAGTTAGATTTCCCAGCGCCATCAAACATCGGCGGAACTGAACTCGTTCCAATCCCAGATCCCATTCCAACAATCGCACCGATCGATGCCGCTAAGTGGTGTTCAACTGCTGATCTTGAGGGAGCGATGAAGGATCTCAAGGAGTTCTGTACCAAAGCATTGAAGAAGTATGTCTTTGCAACGCCTGATCCAACCCCAGCTCCATGATTCCTACCTCAATTAATAAAGGCACACGCTTCATCGTCTTATTGGCCTTACTCGCCTCAATTCTCTCTTTCGCCAAATTCCAACATTGCCGCAGCGCTGGTTGGGGCTCACCTGATGTCTATATCCATATGTGTTACTCCGACTTGTCGGCGCTCTACGGAGCGCGAGAGATAAACGTAGATCGTTGGCCCTACGAATCTGCCGAAAACTCTGTTGAGTATCCAGTAATTACTGGGCTAGTTATGTGGGCAACTGGCCAAGTCATTAGCGATGAGAACGGATATCGCGCTTACTTCGATTTAAATGTTGCGCTTTTAGCGCTGCTTTTTATCTTCTCGGCTTGGCTCTTATGGCGGATCAAACCGGAGTTTGCGCCACTTCTTGCCTTTTCGCCGGCAGTAATCGGATCGCTCTACATAAATTGGGATCTGTGGGCTGTGGCCGCGGCGCTTATCGCAATTTATCTTTTCAAGAATGAGCGCTTTGATTTATCTGCGTTAGCGCTAGGCGTTGCAATCGCAACAAAGTTCTTCCCAGTCGTTTTACTTCTTCCAGTAATTCTTTACTTCAAAACCGATATTGCAAAGATGATTCGCTACATCGCACTCACTTCTCTAGCTTGGTTTGCGATAAATCTTCCGATCGCGCTAACAAACTTCGATGGTTGGGCCCGCTTCTACAAGATGAACTTGGATCGAAGTAGCGATCTCGGCTCTATCTGGTATGCGCTACAACTTCGGGATATCACCTTTGGTAACTCGACGCTTCTCTCAATCGCCTTGGTACTTCTTGCAACCCTCGCAATTGCAAATGTCGCCAATCAATCAAAAGTCACGAGATTTGAAACTTTTGCAATTACTTCCTTTCTCACGGTTGCGGCCTTTGTAACTATTAGTAAGGTCTATTCGCCACAATATGTAATCTGGTTAACACCACTTGCACTCATCGCGCTACGTCGCAAAGATGAACGGAGTGCATTTTGGATCTGGCAAGGCGGTGAGGCGCTTTATCATTTAGCGATCTGGCAATATCTTGCGAGCTATACCGGCGCTAAATTCGGAGTTCCCGAGGGGCTTTACGCTCTGTCGATCTTTATCCGCGTGGCGACCCTCGCTTGGTTCGCTCGGAGCCTTATTCACAGCAGCCGGAGCATGGATTTCTCAATGTCAGAGGGCGGGGATAGTCTTAGCGCCCTTCATCAAAAGGCCCGTCCTATTTGATGAATCGCAGCAACCCTCCTGTCGCGGAAATGCCGTGACCGATTAGTCCAGAGGAGGTGGGGTAAAGCATGCGTCGCTATGAATTGATGGTGATCCTAGATCCCGATCTAGAAGAGCGAACAGTCGCACCAAGTCTTGAGACATACCTCAAGATCATCAAGGAATCCGGTGGTCGAGTCGACAAGCTCGATATCTGGGGCCGTCGTCGTATG
>VGAF01000013.1 GCA_016870855.1 Actinomycetota bacterium
ACGCCAACAGGCGATTAACTCGCTCCGTAGTGAAGTTGGAACTTTGGCAACTGAGTTGGCATCGAAGATCGTCGGAGAAGCACTTGATGACCAGGTCCGACAATCTCGAATCGTCGATCGCTTCCTAGCTGATCTAGAGAAGCAGAAGTAGGTAGATAACGATGACAAGAGCGATCGCAGATCTTGGCGGAACGAGCCGGCAATCACTTTCCGCAGCTCGCGTCGCCCTCGATGCTGCGCTTGAAGGAAAGCAAGAGAGCGAAGCCGCAAAGTTTGCCGCCGAACTCTTTGCAGTCCTTGCCGCCCTTGATTCATCGGCGCCGCTTCGCAGAGCCCTTACCGATGCATCGCGAGATGCGAAAGATAAGGCGAAACTCGTTACTGATCTATTTGATAAAAATGGCGGGGATGTCCTCTCTATCTTGACCAAATTAGTTGAAGTTAAATGGTCAAAGCCGAGCGATCTCGCCAATGCGATCGAGCAACTAGCCGTTGAGGCTGAAGCAACTTCAGCTGATCTCGCTGGAAGTCTGGATCGACTCGAAGAGGAACTCTTTGGATTCTCAAAAGTTATCTCCTCAGATAGCGAACTGCTCCAAGCCCTTAACTCGAATAAGTACAGCGCTGAAGGTAAGCGAGTTCTAGTTGCAAAGTTGTTTGGTGGAAAAGTTGCACCTGCTACCTCACGGATGTTGGGACACCTTGTAAGTGGCTTACGCGGAAGAAATCTTGAGGGAACGATCGCATATTACATCAAGGCAACCGCTGCTCGTAGAGAGCGGACGATTGCAACTGTTACGAGCGCTATCGCTCTGACCGATACACAACGAGAGAAATTGGCCGCAGCACTTGCGGCAAAGATTGGACAGAAAGTCCGATTGAATGTCGAAGTCGACCCAACCGTTATGGGTGGGATCTCGATTCGATTTGCTGATGAATTGATTGACGCCACAATCGTCAATCGTTTGGCCGACGCGAGCAGAGCGCTCGCAGGATAAGTAGGGAGATAAACCATGGCGGAACTCACGATTCGACCTGAAGAGATTCGTGATGCCTTAGCGAACTTCGTTAAGTCGTACGAACCAGGCGCTGCGTCCCGTGATGAAATCGGAACTGTTGTCGAAACAGCCGATGGCATCGCTCGCGTTGAAGGACTTCCTTCAACAATGACGAATGAGTTGCTCAAGTTCGATGATGGCACCCTCGGTATCGCACTCAACCTTGATGTGCGCGAGATCGGTGTTGTTGTTCTTGGAGATTTCAGTGGAATTGAAGAAGGACAGACGGTCCGTCGTACCGGCGAGATTCTTTCAGTCCCAGTTGGCGATGGCTTCTTAGGTCGCGTCGTTGACCCGCTAGGTCGCCCGATCGATGGCAAAGGCGAGATCAAGGCTGAGGCAACTCGTGCCCTTGAACTTCAGGCGCCTTCTGTCGTACAACGCCAACCAGTTAAAGAACCGCTTGCGACCGGAATTAAAGCTATCGACGCGATGACCGCTATCGGCCGCGGACAGCGTCAGCTAATCATCGGTGATCGCCAGACCGGTAAGACCGCTGTTGCAATCGATACCATCATCAATCAGCGCGAAAACTGGAAGAGCGGCGATAAGAAGAAACAAGTTAAATGCATTTACGTTGCTATCGGCCAGAAAGGTTCAACGATTGCTTCCGTCAAGGCGGCGCTCGAAGAAGCTGGCGCGATGGAGTACACAACAATCGTTGCAGCTCCAGCATCAGATCCAGCTGGCTTTAAGTATCTAGCTCCATACACCGGTTCTGCGATCGGCCAGCACTGGATGTACAAGGGCGAGCATGTATTAATTGTTTTTGATGATCTCTCCAAGCAAGCTGAGGCATACCGCGCAGTCTCGCTATTGCTTCGCCGTCCACCAGGTCGTGAGGCTTATCCTGGCGATGTCTTCTATTTACATTCACGTCTGCTAGAGCGTTGCGCGAAGTTATCTGATGAGTTGGGTGGCGGTTCAATGACCGGTCTTCCGATTATCGAGACAAAAGGTAATGACGTCTCTGCCTTCATTCCTACAAACGTAATTTCAATTACTGACGGCCAGTGCTTCCTTGAGACTGACCTCTTCAACTCTGGTGTTCGCCCTGCTATTAACGTCGGTATCTCGGTATCGCGCGTTGGTGGTTCTGCACAGACAAAGGCGATGAAGAAGATTGCCGGACGTCTACGTCTTGATCTCGCTCAGTTCCGCGAACTAGAGGCATTCGCTGCTTTCGGTTCTGATCTTGATGCGGCATCAAAGGCCCAACTTGAGCGTGGTTCACGACTTGTTGAACTCCTAAAGCAGGCGCAATACACGCCTTATTCACTTGAGCGCATGGTTGTCTCAATCTGGGCCGGAACAACTGGCCAGCTTGATTCTGTCGCTGTTCAAGATATCCGCCGCTTTGAATCTGAGTTCTTGGAGTACATCGGTCGTTCTCACAAGGGAATCTTCGATGTAATCGCTGAGACTAAGGAACTTACCGATGACACTGTCGCGAAATTGACCGCAGCAGTAAATGCGCTCAAGAGCGAGTTCAAATCATCGGTTGCCAAGCCGCTAAATGAGGCAGAAGCCGAGGCACAGGGCAGCGATGGCTCTGAGCAGATTACGAGATATAAGAAGTAATCCATGGGCGCACAACTACGAATCTATCGGCGACGGATCCGCTCCGTTAAGTCGACCAAGAAGATTACGCGAGCGATGGAGTTAATCTCTGCCTCACGTATCGTCAAGGCGCAACAACGGGTCGCAGCTTCAACTCCTTATGCAAATGAGTTGACCCGTGCCGTAAGTGCAGTAGCAACTTTCTCAAACACAAATCATCCGCTCACTACTGAGTCGGAGAGCCCAAAGCGCGCTGCCGTCTTGATTATTACCGCAGATCGCGGCATGGCTGGCGCTTATTCAACAAATGCGATTAAGGAAGCGGAAGGGTTGATTGTCACCTTGAAAGAGCGTGGCCTACAAGTCCTTACCTATGTCGTCGGTCGTAAGGCTGTGAACTATTACAAGTTCCGCAATCGCGCTGTGAAGAATTCTTGGACTGGATTCTCCGATAAGCCGACTTATGCGAACGCTAAAGAGATCTCAGCAGAACTAATCGCGGCATTCTTAAAAGATGCTGCTGTTGATGTAGAAGGCGTCGATGAACTGCATATCGTCTTCACCGAGTTCAAATCGATGATCACTCAAATTGCGCTTAATAAGCGGATGCTGCCACTTGAGGTTGTTGAAGCTGATGGCCCAGCCCCGGCGGGCCTATTACCTATGTATGAATTCGAACCAAATGCCGGTGAAGTCCTCAACGCACTTCTACCGCGCTATATCGAATCTCGCGTCTATAACGCGCTTCTGCAATCGGCCGCGTCCGAGCATGCAGCGCGTCGTCGCGCGATGAAATCAGCGACTGACAATGCTGATGAATTAATTAAGTCGTTGACCAGACTTGCAAATGCGGCCCGTCAGGCCGAAATTACGCAAGAGATAAGCGAAATCGTTGGCGGCGCAGATGCGCTCGCCTCAGCAAACGCAGGGAGCGAATGATGACAACTAAGACAGCAACCGGACGCGTAGCGCGTGTGATTGGACCGGTCGTTGATATCGAATTCCCATCGGATTCGATGCCTGCGATCTACAACGCGTTACAGATAGATATCACCATCGGAGGTGAGAAGCGTCTGTTGACTCTTGAAGTCGCACAGCACATCGGCGACAACATGGTCCGCGCAATCTCGATGCAACCTACCGACGGTATGGTCCGTGGCGTAGAAGTCCGTGACACAGGTGCTGCTATCTCTGTTCCAGTCGGAGATGTAACCAAGGGTCACGTATTCAATGCGCTCGGTGAATCCCTAGATGTCCCAACTTCATCACTAGAAGTGAAGGAGCGTTGGCCAATCCATCGCTCTGCTCCTGATTTCGATCAACTCGAATCCAAGACCGAGACCTTCGAAACCGGTATTAAAGTTATCGATCTTCTAACTCCTTATGTAAAGGGTGGAAAGATCGGACTATTCGGTGGCGCAGGTGTTGGTAAGACTGTTCTTATCCAAGAGATGATTTATCGCGTCGCAGAAAACTTCGGTGGTGTTTCGGTATTCGCCGGCGTTGGTGAGCGTACCCGTGAAGGTAACGACTTGTTCCTAGAAATGACCGAGACTGGCGTTATCAATAAAACAGCGCTCGTCTTCGGACAGATGGATGAGCCACCCGGGACCCGTCTTCGCGTTGCTCTCTCCGCGCTAACAATGGCTGAGTATTTCCGCGATGTACAAAAGCAGGACGTGCTTCTATTCATCGACAACATCTTCCGCTTTACCCAAGCAGGTTCTGAGGTTTCAACGCTTCTTGGCCGTATGCCTTCAGCTGTGGGATACCAGCCAACACTTGCTGATGAGATGGGCGTTCTCCAAGAGCGAATCACCTCAACTCGTGGTAATTCAATTACCTCGATGCAGGCGATTTATGTTCCTGCCGATGACATCACAGATCCGGCTCCGCACACAACCTTCGCCCACCTTGATGCGACCACAGTTCTCTCGCGTCCAATTTCTGAGTTGGGTATCTATCCTGCGGTGGATCCACTTGATTCAACATCACGTATCTTGGATCCGCGCTATATCGGCGAGAATCACTTCCGCGTTGCAAACCGCGTAAAGCAGATCTTGCAGCGTTATAAGGATCTTCAAGACATCATCGCAATTCTTGGTATCGATGAGCTATCTGAAGAAGATCGCATCCTCGTCGGTCGCGCCCGCCGTATCCAGCGCTTCCTCTCCCAGAACACCTTCGTTGCGAAGGTATTCACCGGAATCGATGGATCATTCGTTCCACTTACCGAAACAATCTCAGCCTTCGATGCGCTGGCAAATGGCGATTATGACCATGTACCAGAGCAGGCATTCTTCATGTGCGGTGGCCTAGATGATGTTGAACGTAAGGCAGCAGAGTTGGCGAAGAGCTAAATCTGATGAGCGATAACGTACTAACGGTCGAATTCGTAACGCCAGAAGCGCGGATTTTCTCGGGTAAAGCAAAGATGGTATCTGCGCGCACCCTAGAAGGTGATCTAGGAATTCTTCCTGTTCATGCCCCGCTTCTTGGCGTACTTGTCGATGGAAAAGTCGTTATCAAAAACGTCGAAGGTGGCGAAGAGGAATTCCAAGTAAGCGGTGGTTTTCTCTCCGTTGCAAACAATCGTGTTTCGATCCTCGGTGAAGCAAGCGCCCTTTAAAGCGCTCTTTTTTGCGCTTGCCTTGCTGGCAAGTAGCGCTATTCCAGCAGCAGCCCACCAACCGGTCTCGCTAAACGCGCAATCAGCACGTATTGATACCAGCCCAGTTCTCATCGAGGGAAGTATCTCTTTTGCAGTAACTGCGAACTTCACCAAGTCAGGTGAGCGTAGATATTTCCGCTTTGCACTCCGCGAAGGAGAAGCGCTAAAGCTTGAGTATTTGATCTTAGATCGCCGTCCAGAAAACGCACTTAAGAGTTCACAACTACCGGTGGTTACGATCACTTCACCGAGTGGGAAGAAATCAAATTTAAAGATAAATGAACGAACTAAGTTCTACGAACCCTATGGAAAGCAGAACTATCTCTTCTTATCGCGAGCAAATCGAGCTGGCGAAAGCGGTATCTACACTGTGGAGATGCGCTCCCGTGCCAGAGCATCGGCGCTAGTGGCGGTTGGAAGTAAGGAAGTCCGTGGGGAAGTGATGCAGATAAGTAATCTTGCCAGCTCTTGCCCAAAGAAGATTAGCGATGAGATGGAGATTAGCGAGAAGCGCGCTAACCAACTAGTTGGATTAAGTGAACGCGCTGGCGAGATTTGTTCCCTATTAAATGGCTGGGGTTATCGAGTAGTTCAACGTGATGGGGAAGACTTCGCGGTAACAATGGATTACCGCTCTAATCGAATCAATGTAAAGGTTAAAGCTGAGAAGATCTTTGAAGTAACTGTTGGCTAAATCGTTAACTAATCAACTCTTGTAACGTCAGCGCCGAGCGCACGTAGTTGTTCGGCAAACTTCGGATAGCCACGATCAACGTGATGGGCGCCCTCCACAAAAGTTATTCCATCAGCAACTAACCCCGCTAGGACTAGGCCAGCGCCTGCGCGGATATCTGATGCCACGACCGGAGCGGATGAGAGGCGGGCAATTCCAGTCACCGAAGCATGATGGCCATCAACGCGGATATCTGCACCGAGGCGCAGTAACTCATTTACAAACATAAATCGTCCTTCAAAGACATTCTCAGTCACTAGTGCGGTGCCATCGGCTATCGAATTGAGCGTAATTGCAAAGGGTTGGAGGTCGGTGGGGAAACCTGGGAAAGGCAGGGTAGAGATGTCGATTGAAGTGGGGCGGCGCGACATCTTCACTCGAAGGCCATCAGATGTAGCGGTTACTACGGCGCCTGCAGCAACTAACTTATCTAATGGAAGCTCTAAATCACTAGGTCTGGCGCCATGAATTGCGATATCTCCTTGGGTTATCGCGGCGGCGAAAGCCCAAGTTCCGGTAACGATTCGATCTGGGATAGCGGTGTGATCAACTCGGTGAAGCGTATCTACTCCGGTAATTGTTAACGTTGGCGTTCCTAGCCCTTCGATCTTTGCGCCCATCGCATTTAAGAAATTACCAATATCGACTAAATCTGGTTCGCGCGCTGCATTCTCAAGAGTTGTTACACCTTTTGCGAGGACCGCAGCAGTCATGATGTTCTCGGTCGCACCGACGCTAGGAAAATCTAATTCAATTCGTGCGCCACGGAGCCCTCTTGGAGCGCTCGCAATTATGTAACCATGTTCGTTATGTGTTTGCGCGCCTAACTCAATCAAACCGCGGGTATGGAAATCCAATCCTCGCGAACCAATCGCATCGCCTCCGGGAAGCGCAACTTCAGCCCGACCCAATCGGGCAACAAGTGGACCAAGGACATTTATTGATGCGCGTAACTTTCTAACATATTGGTAATCAGCTCGGTGGGCTAACTTTTCAGGAACTAAAATCTCAATCTCGCTCTTTTCATCTCCACGATCGATTGAACAACCGAGGCTCGTGAGTAGTTCGCCCATCATTGAAACATCGGCGATATCTGGAACATTGCGGAGCGTGTATTTGCCGGGAGCCATCAAGGTCACAGCCATTAACTTCAAAATCGAATTCTTAGCCCCAGAGATATTTACTTCACCGACTAGGGGAGAGCCACCAACGATCTGAAAGCGATCTAGCGGAAACTCGCTCAATTCATCGCCTCGCTCTCTTAAAGTTTCGAACGGTCCATAGTGGGGTTGAGATTCAATCCGAGTGGTCACATGTTAGTGAACCCAATAGGCTCACCCCATGGTCAACTTGACGCGGATTTATACGAAAACTGGCGATGATGGCACTACATCTCTCGGAGATATGAGCCGAACCTCGAAAAATGATCCGCGCCTTGAGGCTTATGCCACTGTAGATGAAGCTAACTCCTATATCGGAGTTGTTCTCACCGTCCCAAATCTCTCTGATGAGATCCGCAAATTACTGGTGCGAATACAGAATGACCTCTTTGATGTTGGCGCTGATCTATGTACCCCGGTGGTTGATTCGCCTCAATATGAACCGCTGCGAGTTCTTGAGTCTCAAGTCGCTTACCTAGAGGAACAGATAGATAAATACAATTCGGAGTTATCACCGCTCAAGTCATTTGTTCTCCCCTCTGGAACTGCCGCATCGGCACATCTTCATGTCGCAAGAACCGTGGTCCGGCGCGCTGAGCGTCGTACCTGGCAAGCAATCCATGCTTTCGGCGAAGGTGTAAATAAGCTAACTGCTAAGTATTTGAATCGACTCTCAGATCTACTCTTTGTTCTTGCCAGATTTGAGAATAAGAGTGAGGGTGATCAACTCTGGGTTCCTGGCAAAAATCGCTAGCTTCTTAGGATTGCTTCAGCTGCTTTAACTTCTTTTTCGAAGACCATTACTCGTGGGCCGCGTTTAGTCTGAGTCAAAGTTGCCTTAATCCCATTTGCAGCGAGTTTTTGGCGGAGCATTTCACCTTCAATATGGTTTCCAGGTCTAGCAACGACTCGAAGGAGCCCATACTCTTCATCATCACCTACTCGAAGTGGACGCGTTACGACCGAGTTACCTCGAGCAAAGGCCCATTTAAGAAGTCCAATCAGAACTAGCATTACCGCAAAGCCCGCTAGCGATTGAAAGAAGAGTTGATTATTCACTCCGCCCAACATCAGTTATCACTCGCAGGAATTCGGTTATAAACATTTCCCGTTTTAGGGATATTAGTTTTTTCGCGATGGCAGATAACTCGAATATTGCCCACAGATACGCCCAAATCAACCGGCTCTTCACTCACCAAAAATATGGTTCCCAGTTCGCGCGAATCAGTTCCCTTTGCATATGTAACAAGGGTGCCAATTCGATCTTTTGTAAGGGTATTGGGGTTAACTTTTCTTAGGGTGGAATTCACTTCCCACCAGGTACATCCCCGTTCTGCGGCAACAAAGACCGCGCCACAGGCAAATTCTTCACATTGCGCTAAGAAGCGCTGGAGCGATTTACGAGCCGATAAGTGACCAATCAATTCATCGCTACTTGGTACCTTGGCATAGACGCCATCAATCTCTTTGAAACCTTTCGGCGGCCAGACTGGCTTAGGCGAAGTTGCTGGAATCGGTTTCTTCTTCGCTGCAGATGCAATCGGCGAGCTGGGAAGTGCTGAGAAGAAAATAGCGATTGAGAGCGCGAGGATTCCGATACTTCGCTTCTGCATGGCTCAATCTTGCCCGAAATAGGTAAGAATCTCCCTGTGAGTCCCCGGAGAAACCATCCCAAGAAGCGTGGTTCAAATAGATCGAACCAAAATAGGGGTGAGGATGAGCGTGATATCGCTGCTTCGCACGAAACAATCGAAGAGCATGAAGAAGGCATTTATCGGGTAAGGAAAATCACCGGTTCAAGTTCTACAAAGCCTTATCGCTGTCCAGGATGCGATCAATTGATTCGAATGGCTACGCCGCACATCGTTGCCTGGATTGAAGGCGATGTTGATTCTCGTAGGCATTGGCACTCAGCATGTTGGAACAAACGGGAACATCGCCGCCCAAATGTTGAACGAACTCGTAACGCGCCGCGATTTTAAGCGCGACTTATTATCGAATTCGTCGTTTGTGTAACAACTTAACTAGTCTTACCAAGATTCGATCAGCGCGCTCACTTCGCTCAAAAGTAGTGAATTCAAGTGGAATCCGGAATCTGCGCTTCACCACAGTTCTTGGATAAGTAAACTCGAGAAGACCTTCAGCGCCATGAATTCTTCCGTAGCCGCTATCTTTTACGCCACCAAATGGAACGGCGCCGATTGCAGCGAATGAGAAGGCTGAGTTAATCGAGACCATTCCGCACTTGAGAAGTGATGCGATTCGCTTTCCATTCTTCTTTGACCAGACCGCCGCACCAAGTCCATAACTTGTGGAGTTGGCAAGATCTACCGCTTCATCCATATTCGAGACAGTATTTATGACAAGCGTTGGGCCAAAGGTCTCATCGGTTACTGCAAGTGAATCTTCGGGGACATCGGCGAGAATGACCGGCTCTACGTAACCGCCCTTAATCGCATCTTTTCCGCCCAATAAGAAAGAACCGCCTTTAGAAACCGCATCATCGATATGACTCTTGATTACCTTTAATTGAGAGGGCATGGTTGCTGGTCCGTACTTGGCACCATCGCCAAATCCGGGCTTAATCTCTTTAGCCAAGGCCACGATCTCAGTTTTGAACTTGCCAGCGACTTGGCGGTGTACATAGACGCGCTCTGCGCCAATACAAGATTGTCCGGCATTAGACATCGCATGCCATAACGTCATCTCAGCAGCCTTTGAAATATCGGCATCTTTATCGACAAGTACCGCATCCTTACCGCCGCACTCCAAGACGACAGGCGTCATATTTACCGCGCAGGCCGCAGCAACTTTCTTTGCCGTTCTTGTCGAACCGGTAAATGAAATCTTGTCGACCTTGCTCGCTGTAAGCGCAGCTCCGGTAGCTGCATCTCCAGTAATCGTTGTGAAGATATCTTTAAAAGGAGCGATGCGCTTCCAGCTCTCCTCCAAAAATGCACCGATAGCTGGCGTGTATTCACTCGGCTTAAAGACGACGGCATTACCAGCAGCAAGTGCATAAGCAATTGATCCAACCGGAGTGAATATTGGATAGTTCCAAGGTCCAATTACTCCGACAACTCCAAATGGAACGCGTTGGACTTGCGCAGCCATGTTAAACATCAATAACCCAGCTGGCCGAGATTGCCGGCCGAGTACGCGTGGTGCAAACTTTCCAGCCCAACCAATATGTTCGATAGCGAGCGCGACTTCAAGAGTCGCATCGCTCGATGGCTTTCCAGTCTCTCGGTGGATTAACTCAGCGGCTTCTTTCATGTCACGGGTGAGAATCGAAGCCCAATCCCGGAGCACGACATGGCGCGCTCTAAAACTTAAATTAGCCCAACGTTCTGCGGCCTCCTTCGCGCTAGCCACTACATCTTCAACTTCACTCTTTGTGAAAACCGGAAAGACTCCGACAACTTCACCAGTTGCAGGATTTGTCGATTCAAAAGCAGCTGGGTTCTTTTTACGCGTTGAGCTGGGTTTGGTGGCCATGGGCTAAGACTAAACTCTTCTGCGTGGGAGAACTCATCAGGCCAAGTACGGTCCTTCCAGCTCAACGGGAACCCATAACCATAATCACATCTGATGGACTAAAACTCGTTGGCGAAGTCGCAACCCCGCTAAGTGGTGATAGAAATCGTGCAATTCTCTGTCTACACCCCCTTCCCACTCATGGCGGAATGATGGATAGCCATATATTTAAGAAAGCAGCAAATCGTTTACCGGCGCTTGCAGATGTGACGGTCGTAAGGTTCAACACTCGAGGTACCTCAAGTGGCCATGGCAAGAGTGAGGGTGAGTTTGGTGGGGGAGTAACAGAGCGAGCAGATGTAATCGCAGCAATTAATTACTGCTTCGACGAACTTAAGATCAAAGAGCTCTGGGTTGTTGGGTGGTCTTTTGGAACTGACCTCGCGTTACAACATGCAACTGATAAGAGAGTAAAGGGATTGATTTTGCTCTCACCCCCGTTAAGAACAACTAAGGAAGGGCAGTTGCAATTTTGGAGTCAAGATGGTCGACCCGTGATTGCACTTGCCCCAGAGTTAGATGACTATCTAAAGCCAGAACAAGCTCGAAAAAGTTTTGCGCCTCTTAAGCAATTAGAGTTGATTGCCGTTCCTGAAGCGAAGCATCTCTGGGTTGGCGAGCCATTTGTACGACTAGTCTTGAGTGAAATAGTGCGAATAATTAATCCAGCGCGACTCCCGCTTCCTACGGAGTACTAGAACCTAAGAATTATCAGTCTTTGGGAAGACCACTTCATCCATAATCAACAAGATTGCGGCGGCGATTGGGACTGCGAGAATTCCGCCAACTAATCCGAGTAGGGATGTTCCGAGAAGCGCAGCAACGATAGTTACCAATCCAGGAATAGCGAGAGTTCGCTTCATGATTCGTGGCGTGATTAAGTAATTCTCAATCTGAACATAAAGCGTATAGAGCACTAGGGCAAGGACGCCTTTAGTTGGAGATTGGGTGAGGGCAACGAGGGAGACGATGGTCCCGCCGATGAAATGGCCCACCAATGGAATGAGTGCAACAAAGAGAATCAACATGCCAAGAGCTGCGGCATAGGGAAGATCTAGGACGAGTCCCAAGAAGAATACGAAGATAGAGGCGAAGAAGGCGATCAGTATTTGG
Source organism: Actinomycetota bacterium (assembly GCA_016870855.1). Classification (GTDB taxonomy): domain Bacteria; phylum Actinomycetota; class Actinomycetes; order Nanopelagicales; family Nanopelagicaceae; genus MAG-120802. Next base: position 11,833 of record VGAF01000013.1, read on the forward strand.
CTACCAACAAAGGAGCCAACTCGAGCGATTATGGCATCGCCGATCTTTGACACTCGTTCGCGCCGGGAAGCAGGTGCGAGGCGATAAAAGACCTTTGTTACTGAAGGAAGTGAATACAAGAAGTAGAGCGTGAGGATTAGGACTGTTAGCGCAGAGAAAGCGCCAGAGAGAACGGTTCTTCCGACCCCGAGTACGCCACCAAATGCTCCAGTAATAAGTGCGCCGTCGGTAAACCAATTCTCAAACTTATCTTCAAGAGTCTTGATCAACCCATAATCTTCATCGAGCGTTAGAAAGGTCTTGTTGTTACGGAGCGAATCGATTAGCTGTGGCGCGCCATCTACTAAATCATTTACTTGAGAGAATACCGGTGGAATCACTACAAGCGCCGCAAGAACTACAAAGAGTAGAACGAGGATTACAACAGCGGTAACAGCAAGACCACGCTTTGCCACTCTTTGTTCAAGGGCCGAGACCGCAGGATTAAGACCCATCGCTAAGAAGAGCGAGATGATGATGAGAATAAATACTTGAGTCGCAGATTGGAGAGCTTGAAGAAGTGCGAAAGCTACAAGGGCGCCAGTCGTGGCAAGGAAACCGAAGTAGAAAGGATGCTGGATGTTTAACGGGTCACCCTTCGCGCCGAAATCCTCGAGCTTTGTAGGTATTTCGGGAGATTTATCACTTGATTTCTTAAAGACTCTCTTTATTCGCGCCATCGCATAAGTCTAGAGCCTGAAAGAATTACGACTATGTCGCCTCACGAGTCGCCTCATCTGCCGCAACTTCGAATCACCGGTATCGGTGAGGAGATCGCGACGCTTGCTAACTTACCTTGGGATATTCCGCTTGAAGAGTGGCCAGAAGACCCGACTCTTGCAGCCCAGCGCGGTATCTCGAGACATATCGTCCGGTTGGTTCGTTCGACTTCTGATCCCGAAAGTGAGATTTACGCGGTAAAGGAAACTGTTCCCGAGTTCGCTCATCGCGAGTATGAAGCGCTTCGCGAGTTGGGGCATCGGGGCGCGCCATCGGTCGCCCAAATCGCAGTCGTTGATGGCCGAACCGCTCGTGATGGCAGCGAGCTTCCATGCGCGATTGTCACCCAATTTCTTCCCTACTCACTTCCTTATCGCGTTCTCTTAAGTGGAACGGTTACGCAGCACGAAGTTATTAACATGGCTAACGCACTTGCTTACCTACTTGTCCGGTTACATCTACTTGGATTTTGGTGGGGCGATTGCTCGTTATCGAATGCCCTATTTCGTCGGGATGCAGAAGGGTTTGTTGCATATTTAGTAGATGCAGAAACTGGTGAGTTTCAAAAGCGGTTAAGTGATGGCCAACGTGAACATGATCTAGATATCGTTCGATTCAATGTTGCAGCAGAACTTGAAGATTTAAAACTTTCGGGCGTGCTCTTTCCGGGTATGGATCCGGTACGTGCGAGTGAATCAGTCATAAAGCGTTATCGAAGAATTTGGAGCGCGCTAAGTGAGCCACAACTTCTTCCGGCTAATGATCGCCACGCCGTCGAGCGAGCCATGCGTTCGCTTCAAGATCTCGGTTTTGCTGTGGAAGAGGTAGATCTCCAAGTACAAGGCGATGCTGGGACTTTGAAATTTACCCCAAAGCTTGTTGCGCCTAACTATCACTCACATCGCCTGAAAGAGCTAATGGGACTTGATGTTGAGGAGCTACAAGCTAAACGAATTCTTGCTTCATTTGATCGCTTCCGATCACGTGAGATTGGAAAGACTCCAGATAAATATGAGGCGGCGCAACGTTGGCTTAATGAGGTCTTTTTCAAAGTGGTGAACTCAGTCCCAGAATCGATGCGGGGACGCATCGAAGATGCCCAGTTCTTCCATGAAGTGTTAGAGCATCGCTGGTATCTAGGGGAAAAAGCCGGACATGATCTCGGTCTTGAGCGCGCTACCGAGGATTACATCGCTGCTGTCCTTCCCTTTAGATCAGATTCCGGCGCCTCGGTTAAGTCATAAGTGCTGCGAGATTTTGAGAGAATACCCCGGTGAGCATGCCGCAACTACCTAAGGATTTTGGTAGAGCCTTTGATTTAAGTTCGCTCACAAAACCAAAGCCAGCCCCTGGTGCGCCACAAGCAAATTATCTCTCCGCCACCGTTGAAAATTTCATGACTGATTTTGTACAGTCATCGAAAGAGTTGCCCGTCTTCTTAGTTGCATATACCGACCGCGCCCCAACAACGGTAGAACTCCGCGATTTACTCGCCAAGCTCGCAAGTGAAGATAAGGGGAGTTGGAAGTTCGGCGCCATTGATGTCGAAACCCAACCGCAATTGATTCAAGCTCTCCGAATAAAAAGCCTGCCGGCCGCAGTCGTCTTCATCGATGAACAGATGTTGCCGCTTCCTGAAGTCCCAACTCGGGAGGACCAATTACGCGCTCTACTTGCGCAAGTTTTTAAGATCGCAAAAGAGCGAGGTATGAAAGTAGAAGTACCGGAGATTCCAGAACCAAAGATGGAGCCAGAAGAGGCTGCCGCAATTTCGGCTTTAGAGAAGGGCGATTATTCCGGCGCCGCAATGGCTTACCGGAATTGGCTACAGCGTCAACCAAATGAGCCAATGGCCAAACTTGGATTAGCTCAATGCGAATTAGCGCTACGAATCTCTACTCTGGATTTCGAACGCACCATTAAAAGTGCAAGTGAGAAACCTGATTCACTCCAAGATCAATTGATGGCAGCCGATGTTGAAGTGGCAACTGGTAGACATAAGAGTGGTTTTGAGCGGTTGTTGGGTGCGGTTCAAAGAATGTCAGGCGATGATAAAAATAGGGCGAAAGATCATCTCCTCTTGCTTTTCCAACTAGTAGATCCAAGCGACCCAGATGTAATTAAATCCAGACAAGCACTCGCGAGCGCACTCTTCTGATGGCCTCAGCTCCCGGTAGGCCCATTGAGGGGCGCGAAAAGCGCGACCTCCAGGCAATCTTCTTCCTCTTTGGCCTCGGCGTAATGTGCCTGGCGCCGCGTCTGCCAGATATAAAAGAGAATCTCGATGTCTCAACAACCATCTTTGGTTTAGTGAATATAAGTGGCTCGATGGGAGCGCTATGTGCGCATCTAACGATGGGCCATATCGTCCATCGACTCGGAGTCTTCAAAGTCTGCGTCACAAGCGCAGTAATGACCTATGTGACTATCGGAATCCTCATTGAACTCAAGAGCGCGCTTATATACACAATCGTCAACATTATCTGTGGCTTTGCCTGGGCTTCGTATCACATCTCAATAAATGCCCAAGCGTTACATCGACAATCTGAGAGCGGAACACAAGTTATTCCAATGCTTCATGGACTTTGGACAGCGGGCGCAGTTGCAACAGCCTTCATTGCGCTCTTGATCTCTTCAAATGTTTCGCTGAACTGGCATATCTATCCACTCATCTCCATCGTGCTCTTACTCAAGCTGCGGGCATTTAATCGCTTAAAGCCAGTCCTCTTATCTGGAAATGAAGTTACCGAAGATGATGAAATCGTCACCTTTGGAAAGATGATGCGCTCGTTCTCAATTGATTGGGTAGTAAGCCTGGGGTTCCTATTCGCGCTATTGCTAGAAATGGCGATGGGGGATTGGGCAACTATTTTGGCGCGCCAAGAGTTTGGGGTATCAAAATCCCTTGCCGTTATTCCGTACTTCCTCTTTATGAGTTCTATGATTATTGGAAGATTGACTTACTCCAGAATTAAGGGCAATCGAAGCGATAAGGAAATGGTCCAGCCTTTTGTCGTGATGGGCGGAGTAATCTTCTTAACAAGCCTCTTCTTAAGTCTAGAGCTTAAAGAGACCAATCTTTATCTCGGCTACGCCATTTTCTGTATTGGCTCACTGCTCTGCGGTATCGGAATCTCATTTGTTGGTCCACTCTTCTTTAGCTATGCCTCAGCGCGCTCTGACAAACCGGGTGGAGTTGCGATCGCTGAGTTGGGCGCGGTAAACCAGGTTCTAACCTTGGGAGCGCGCTCAATCATCTCGGTCGTTGCCGGAATCGCATCACTACCAATCGCGCTGATAATTCCTGGAGTGGCGTTGATTCTTGTTGCCTTCTTTGTAGCGGCCGCTAGCCAGCCTAAAAAGTAACTATTTTTTTAGGGTAAACCAGACTGTTCCAAGCGGTGGAATACGGACCGTTGCTGAGAAATCAAAACCTTGGTCGGGCTTTGAACGGCATTTAACTCGCTCGTTCATAACTCCGGAGCCGCCATACTTGGTTGCATCAGTATTTAGCAATTCAATCCATTCGCCAGCTACCGGCAAGGGAAGTGAATAGGACTCTTGCGGAACTGGTGAGAAATTTGTTACGGAAACTAGTGGAATTCCTTCATCGCTCCACCGTACAAATGCCAAGGTATTTCCGGAAGCATCATCGCCGATCAACCATTGGAATCCTTCGGGGGAGATATCGCGCTGCCACAACGATTTATTCTCGAGATAAAATTTATTTAAATCTGAGAGCAGGAGTTGTACGCCGCGATGCTCCTCATATTGAGTTAAGTGCCAATCCAATGATTGGGACTCACGCCACTCATCATTTTGGGCGAACTCACAACCCATAAAGAGCAACTTCTTTCCAGGATGTGCCCACATGTAACCGTAGAGAGCTCGGAGCGTTGCAACTTTCTGCCATCTATCACCTGGGAATTTATTAACTAACGCACCCTTTCCATGCACCACTTCATCATGAGAGAGCGGTAATAAGAAGTTCTCGCTCCATGCATAGAGAATTGAGAAAGTGATTTCGTTATGGTGATAGACGCGATGCACGGGTTCATGCTTTAGATACTGCAAAGTGTCATGCATCCAACCCATATTCCACTTAAAACCAAAACCTAAGCCATTATCGGAGGTTGGCTTTGTTACTCCGCCCCAAGCTGTTGATTCCTCAGCAATCATCATGATTCCCGGAAACTGCTTATAAGCGGTTGCGGTTGCTTCCTGCAAGAAACGGACTGCGGCCAAGTTCTCTCGGCCGCCATGCTCATTCGGCACCCAGTCACCCTCTTTACGTGAATAGTCGAGATATAACATCGAGGCGACTGCATCTACTCGAAGACCATCGATATGGAATTCATCTAGCCAATAAAGCGCGCTTGCCACCAAGAAATTTCGTACTTCATTACGGCCAAAATTGAAGATATATGTGCCCCAATCAGGATGTTCACCTAACCGGGGATCCTCATGCTCATAAAGCGCAGTCCCATCAAATCTTCCCAGCGCCCACTCATCTTTTGGAAAGTGCGCCGGAACCCAATCAAGAAGGATGCCGATTCCTTCGTTATGTAAGTGATCTACTAGGAAACGAAATTCATCTGGAGTTCCGAAGCGAGAAGTTGGCGCAAAGTAAGAGCTAACTTGATAACCCCACGATGGGCTATATGGATGCTCGGTGACTGGTAGGAATTCAACATGAGTAAATCCCATCTCCTTTACATATTTACCAAGCTCAATCGCTAATTCGCGGTAGTTAAGTCCAGGTCGCCAAGATCCCAGGTGGACTTCATAGATAGAGACTGGCGCGCGCCAAGGTTGATAACCAGCACGGCTATTGAGCCAAGCGCTATCGCTCCAAGTGAAATCTGATTCATTCACAATTGATGCAGTTGCTGGCGGAGTCTCAGTCTGGCGGGCAAGTGGATCGGCATGATCAACCCAGCGGCCATCTCGACCTTGAATTGCAAATTTATATTTAAGTCCTGGGCCAACATCTGGGATAAAAATTTCCCATAGACCATTTGCGCCAAGTGGAATCATCGGATTGGTCTTGCGATCCCAGAAATTATGGTCACCAGTTAAACTCACCGATCTGGCATTTGGGGCCCAGACTGAGAATGCAGTTCCAATCAGCGCACCATCTTTATCACGCCTTACATGAGCGCCAAGTGCGCTCCATAATTTTTCATGCCGACCTTCGGTAATTAGATATAGATCCAATTCACCTAACGTGGAATGTGGATTTAGGTAGCCAGCAGGAGGTGATTGAAATCTAGGTTTTGCCCCAAAGAGGCGGCGAAGTACTTCAAGCATCAAAGCTTTACGCGACAGATATGCGCGACTTTTCCGATGGGCCGGGCTGGATCTAACTTCACATAAGTGTCTTTGCCCCAGCTATATGACTTGTTATCTAGGAGATCGAGAACATCAAAGCTCTCTTTACTTACCCCGAGCGCCCATAAATCCCAATGAATTGTGGTCTCCTGAGCGTGGAAGCCATCGAGATTGACTACGACTAAAACTAAGTTATCGCCATCGCGCTTTGAGTAAGCAATAACTTGATCAGAATCAGTCGGGTGAAAGTGGAGGTTCCTTAATCTTTGTAGCGCGACATTCTTCCGGCGAATCTCATTTAGTTGTGTGATAAACGGAGCGAGCGTCACGCCTTTCTTAGCAGCGCCATCCCAATCCCGCACCTTGATCTCATACTTCTCGCTATCGCGATACTCCTCTTTACCTTCGGCAATCGGTAGATGTTCATAGAGTTCATAACCAGCGTACATTCCCCATGAAGGAGTCATAGTCGCTGCAAGAACTGCGCGGAGAGCAAAGACTGCGGGGTTACCACTTTGAAGGTGGAAGGGAAGAATGTCTGGGGTATTGACCCAAAAATTAGGTCTGAAGAATGCGCTTGTATGTTGCGAAACTTCCTGTCCGTACTCGGTTAACTCCTGTTTTGTTACCCTCCAAGTGAAGTAGGTATAAGACTGTTGGAATCCTACTTTGCCTAGGGCATGCATCATCGGAGGATTAGTAAAGGCTTCGGAAAGGAATACCGCATTCGGGTACTTCGAATTTACTTCTGCAATCAGCTCTTGCCAGAAGTGAACTGGTTTGGTGTGCGGATTATCAACGCGGAAGATTGAAATTCCCTTCTCAATCCAGAAAATTACAATCCTCAAAACCTCGTTAAACAAACCGGGATAATCATTATCAAAGTTGATTGGGTAGATATCTTCATATTTCTTAGGTGGGTTCTCCGCATATGCGATCGAGCCATCAGGACGCTTTGTAAACCACTCGGGATTGCTCTTAACCCATGGATGATCCGGAGAACATTGCAGCGCTAAATCCAGCGCGACTTCAATATCGTTCTTCTTTGCTACCTTGAGGAATTCCTCGAAATCCTTCATAGTTCCTAAATCAGGATTTATCGCATCATGGCCACCCGCGTTATTTCCGATACCCCATGGCACACCTGGATCAGTCGGACCGGCCACTAGAGAGTTGTTTCTGCCCTTCCGATGGGCATACCCAATTGGATGGATGGGCGGTATGTAGAGCACATCAAAGCCCATCGCCGCAACAGCGGGAATCCGCTTCGCAGCGCTCTTCAAGTCGCCGGGAGTGATACTTCCATCTGAATTCTTGATGGCACCTTCACTTCTTGGAAAGAATTCATACCAACTTCCAACAAGTGCGCGCTCTCGTTCCACTTTAATCGGGTAGCGATCGCTCTTAGAGAGAAGCGTCTTCTTAAAATCTCCGGGATTTTCTCCAGTTACTTCAATGAAGAAGCTCCAATTACCAACTTTGTCAGGGGTAAGAAATGCCTCGTAGCGTGCGCTCTTCGACCAGATTTCGCGCATAGGAGCGCGTGTGACTTCTTTACCTTTGGGATCGACTAGGACTGCAAAGGCTTCAAAGGAGTCATGCCCCTCGCGGATGATGGTCGCGCCAATTGGCAACCGCTCATTTGGTATCGCTTTCGCGCCGATGAACTCGCCCCCGAAATAGGTAACAGGGGAGATATCAAGGATCGGAAAGCGACCGATCATCCCGTTCCTTCAGTATTTCCTGGATCTGCTGCAGTCACATCGTTAAGACGATATTTCTCAACTGCTTCTTGAGCTTTACCAACCGACAATTTTCCTTCATTAGCAAGTTGCGCAAGCACTCCAACAGTTATTGATTCTGCATCAATCTTAAAGTGGCGACGGAGCGCGCCACGAGTATCGGAAAGTCCAAAGCCATCGGTGCCAAGTGAGGTGAAACCTTGTGGAACCCAAGGTGAGATCTGATCTTGAACTGTTCTCATAAAGTCGCTAACAGCTAGAACGCTACCTTCGTAGTCGGCAAGCTTTGTTGTTAGGTAAGCCTTCTTTTTATTCTTTGGATTTAGAAGATTATGGCGATCAACTTCAAGGCCATCACGTCGCAACTCATTCCAAGATGTAACGCTCCAAACATTTGCTTGGACGCCCCACTCATCGGCGAGCATTTTCTGTGCCTTGAGCGCCGCATTTACCGCAATACCGGAGGCCAAGATGTTTGCCCGTCGCTTCTTCTTGCCCTTCTTTGCGGAAGGGGAGTAGAGATAAATACCCTTTAATAGTCCCTCGACATCAAGGTTCTTGGGGGCTTCTGGTTGCAAGTAAGGCTCGTTATAAACAGTTAAGTAGTAGAAGATGTTCTCGCTATTTTCGCCATACATCCTTCTAAGTCCATCTTTCATGATGTGACCAACTTCGAAGGCATACGCCGGGTCATAGGAAACCACCGCTGGATTTGTTGATGCTAGAAGTTGAGAATGACCATCTTCATGTTGAAGGCCTTCGCCATTTAACGTGGTGCGTCCTGCGGTCGCTCCCATGACAAATCCGCGAGCCATCTGATCGGCGGCCGCCCAGAACGCATCGCCGGTGCGCTGGAAGCCAAACATCGAGTAGAAGATATAAACCGGAATCATTGGTTCATCGTGGGTCGAATACGAAGTTCCCACTGCGGTAAATGAAGCAGTTGATCCGGCCTCGTTGATGCCCTCATGGAGAATCACGCCTGTTGTTGATTCCTTG
>VGAF01000014.1 GCA_016870855.1 Actinomycetota bacterium
CAGATATGAGCGATTGCTCAGATCGGACTTTGGCATCTTTCTGCGCCGCGTGATGCAATGCACGTGCTACTGCACCACATTCCCCACCGTGTATCCGGACACGGCGGAGAAACTTAAGATGGGAGTTCATTACTTAGCTCCCTTTTCGATTACTTGAATGGCTTGCGCCAAAATCTCTGTCTTGCCTGGGTTTAACACTATTCGAGTGATTACCTGTCTTGGAGCCTCAAAAAGATCGCGGCCATTTGCGCTCGAGGAGAGCACAATAGCCCCATCCACCTCTGATTTTACGCGAATAATCGCAGTTAATAGGTAATTTCCATCTAGTAGACGCTGGGTGTCAAAGTAGGCCAGCTTGGTATTCAAAGGAACCCAAGTGCCAGCCTTGCCATAGGAGAGGGCGAAATTAAAGGTAGCACCAGTTGAATCACTGATTATCTGCTCTGAAATCAAAATATTTGCCGCACCAGTATCGGTCTTAACGATCTGGGAGACTGTTAACTCAGATTCAGTGAAAATTGGATCACGTTTTGAGGTATAAAGAGAGCCCAAGGCGCCAGCAGAATCGGTTATGGTGAAACCGGTTGGGATGCCATTCTTATCTAGGCCTGTGAAGCTAAGGACTGAGGCTTTAGCGTTGACCACAACAGCGACATCTTTAGAGCCTTCCTGCGGGCTTGTTAAAGGTGCTGGAGAGCTATTGTTTGAAGAAGGAGAGTTCTCGACAGAAGGTGCTAGCTCAGATTCTGAAATGCTCTGAACTTCATTGACGGTCTGGATTGGTAGCTCACTTGAGTTGTTAAGCGAATTGAATCCCAAGAAGCCAAAGAATAGGAGAACTAGAGATAGGGCAGCCTTGCTTGATTTCTTGGCAAGCTCTGAAGCCTTTTTATAGGTCGTTGAGAGCATATCTAGAGCAGTTAAACCACGCTCGCTATCAACAATTAGCTCGCTCATTACCCTACGTAGAGATGCTCTTGCTCTTGAGAGAGTATGTCTAACAGCAGATTCCTTAATACCCAGCTCAGCAGCGATCTCTGCAGTTGATCTTCCTTCCATCTCCCACATCACAAGAGCTGCTCGCTCTGCAGGTGAGAGCATTGCAAGTGCTTGTCTAACAATTGCAGCATCATCTGCAGCAGCGATTACATCAACGTGGTCTTTGTTATCAACCCACTTTGATTCAAGCTCTGCTGTGGAGTCATCAAGAAGTACAAGGTTTGGACGGCGACCTTCGATACGGAAGATATCGATGCAGAGGTTTTCGATTGTCCTGTGCATGTAGCCAAGTGCGTGATCTTTCGACTCAAGCTCAGGGGCGGCGAGCATGACCTTGATCAGGGCATCTTGAATTACTTCTTCAGCCTTTGCGCTGTCTTTAAGGATTCGAGAGGCATGGGCGATTAGCTCACTACGGTGCTCTGTGTAGAAAGCACCAAGCTCCGCCACAGTCCAGACTTTCAGACCTGCGGAGACAGATTTCTTACGTAGCGACACTTAAAGAGCCCCTTATTTCTATACCGGTTTGTGTTACAGAGTCGACCGTCGCCGCCTCTACCCGCTACTACGAATTGGGCGCTGATTTGTCGCGGAGATACGACAATTCGGACAAATCAACTAGTAGGATGGCCCCAAGGTTACAATGCCCAGGCCTGAACTGGCGGTCGGGTCGGGGAAAGGAACCCTGCGCGCTAAGGGTAAGGCAGTGGTGGCGAGAAAACCCTCAACGACACATGGAGAGTTTCTGAGAGGTTGCCCCGCCTTTGGCGTGGACATGACCAAGAACTCAATGGGCTGTGAGTGGTGCATGATTGCTTCGCTTTTGGGGCTTAACTTTTGGCTGACTTGGTGGGCCCTGTCGGGATCGAACCGACGACCCACGGATTAAAAGTCCGTTGCTCTACCGACTGAGCTAAAGGCCCCACTCAGCGGGAGAAACCCGCATGCACAGGGTAGCACCTTGATCAGTCAACCTAGAAATGGCCACTTTCCCTGATTATTTCTTCACCTTGTAGCCCACAGGGCACTTCGGATTCGTGCTAGTCACCTTCTTAATCAACTTTCCCTTGATACATGTGATTGTCTTCTTCTTCGCTTCTGCTTCTACCTTTGCTCTCACCGCTGAGAAGGCAAAATTGATCGGAAGTGATGAAAACGAGAGCAGAGGAACGAGGCTTGTGGCACAAACTGAAAATCTTTTCATGCTAAGCACCATCAGACTTTAGCAACGAAACCCTCTGAAACTAAGGCTATTTCCCCGTGCTATTTCGGACCACAAGATCGAGCGGAAGAGTGATTGTTTTTAACTTCTCACCATGGGGCAACATCAGCTGCGCAGCTACTTTTCGACCTAGTTCGAAACTTGGTTGAGAGATTGTTGATAGAGACGGTTCGGTCTCTCGCGATTGCTCAGTCCCATCAAAACCAATCACTTTGCATTGACTAGGAACCTTAATTCCTCTTTCTTTCAAGACTTCAAGAACTTCAATAGCCATAATGTCATTGCTTGCGAAGATGCCATCAAAATTCCCATTGCTGCGCAAATATCGTTCCAGCGACGCGCGAGCGCTGGTACGCGAATAATCACCTTTCAGTACGCGAGTTGAATCAAATTTGATTTCTGCTTCTGCGAGCGCTTCCTTATAACCGGCCAAGCGTTCGCGACCAGACTCAACGGTCAGATCACCAGTGACAGTAAGAATCTTCCGACAGCCGCGATCAATCAGATGAGAAGTGGCAATCTTTCCTCCCACTTGATTGTCGGCACCGACATAAGTAAAACGAGTGGAATCACCCTGGCGTCCACCGAAGACGACTCGCATATTGTCAGGAATGTACTTTTCTAGAGTTTTAATATCTTCATGCCAACCAAAGAATGCGACCGCGTCATAGTTACCGCGAATCAAGCTATCTACTAAGTCCCTGTGGCTCTTGCCTTTGGAATGGAAAATCAGAACGGGATGTTGTTGTTCCGATGCAGCTTGAGTAACAAAGCCGTTGACAACTGCTAACCAAAAAGGATTACTGAAGAATTCTTCTATCGATTCTTGAAGTACGAAGGCGAGCGCGCCAGATCCGCCGGCAAGTTTGCGGGCATGTGGATTTGGTCGATAATTCAACTTCTCGATAGCGTTGAGAACTTTTTTCTCTGTTTCGCGAGAAACTGTTGCTGTCTTATTAAGTACTCTCGAGATCGTAGCTTTGCTTACTCCTGCTGCAGCAGCTACATCATCGATTGTCGCGCTCATGGCTTAAGGATATGGAGATTAAAAGGAAAAAGTGGCCAGCGGAATTCGCATCCGCCAGCCACTTATCACCTTAACTCAAGGCGTCCTTACTTCTTGGTGTAACCCGTTGGGCACTTCGGGTTAAGACCAGTCACGGACCTAGTGTATTTGCCCTTGACGCAAGTAATTGTTGACTTGACTGGTGCGTAAATATCGAAAGTGACGATATCGATATCAACATCTTTGTCACCAAGACCAGCCATTACTGGCTTCATCGTTCCGTAGAGACGGGTCGCAGGTAGTGCCGAGTTCGGTTTTGCAGGTTGAACTTCGGCACCAGAAGTATTGCTATTTGTGACTCGGAAAATTACTTCTCCGGCGGCATTAGTTGTTCCCGTTAGTTGACCTCCAGGATTACCTTCATTGCTTGGACCAATCGTTAATCTACTTGAGGTCCAACTTGCCTTGGAACCGCTCCATGGTGCATTGACTTGAAGTGTGACTTTCGCCTTTGCCATCGGAGTGACGCCATCCTTTGTGACTTTATATTTCAAAGTCAAAGCCGTTCCAACCGGAATATATGTGTACCAAGCTTTTACTTTCGCTGAGTACCACTGGGCGATATCTCCGGTGGTATCAACGCTGTTTTCGGCGGTGAAAGTAGGAGAGATAAGACGAATGGAAGGCAGCGTCGTAGGTTTTGGAGTCGGAGTTGGAGTTACATTGTTTTCAGCTCCGGCTTTCGTGATATCAAAAGTAATCAGATCAATTGCTTGCTGCATATCATTCAAACCATCGATGACAGCTTTCATGTTTCCATACAAACGACCGCTGGTGAGACGAGCTTGAGTTTCTGAAGTTGGAATGGCTTCAGCTTTCGCCGCATCATCATTGTTCTTGATTATGAAAGTAATTTTTCCTTGTGAATCTGTCTTACCGGTTACCACAAGTCCAGCGTTACCATCTTGGCTTGGTCCAACATTTGTTCCGTTGACTACCCACTTAGCTTGTGAACCGCTCCATGGCGCGTTTACGTAGAAGGTAATTGGCTTATCCGCCCACGGCGTTTTCCCATTTGAGGTTACTTGGTAGGTAATCGTTATGGTTGAACCTACGCCGACATACTTAAAGTAGCTACGTCCGCCAGCCGCATAGTATTGTCCGAGACCATCGGCCGCGAATGTTTCATTCGCTGCGTTAAAGGTCGGTGTTACTACACGCACCGTTGGTAGGTCAGCTGCGGTTGCTGCTTTAAGACCAACGACGTTGCCCAAGGCGAGAATGAGCGCAAGGAAAATGCCGACATCTCTCCTCCAGTACTTTCTTGATGTGATCATGCCCTTATTTTCCTTTCTCATTGTCAGCCTTGGAATACTTTTCCAACGCCGTTAATAGAGTAAAACCGGATGTAATCGACTTTTAATTCTGCGTTCATCAATTCAGGGTCGATGAATTCGCCCGCATATGTACCGCCCATTGCCAGATTTAAGATTAAGAAGAATTTTTGATTGAAGACCCAACGACCATTGAGATCTTTGCTCGAATAAGTGCCGTGCGGACGATCGTCAACGAAGAAAGTTATTGAGTTCTTTTTCCACTCAATTGCAAAAGTGTGATACGTGTCAGCAAGCGTTCCATAGTGGAGATACGCGCTACCTAATCCACTCCCAGGTGGAGTATCGGGACCGTGCAACGCAGAGGTAGAACGATCGGTGTAATCACCGCGGTATTCCATGATGTCAACTTCGCCGCACTCTGGCCATGGCACTCCATCGAGAAGATCACCGCCTAACATCCAAAACGCTGGCCATGTTCCAGTGCCTGCCGGTAATTTAATTCGCGCTTCAATTCGACCATACATGAAACTGACTTTGCGAGCAGTTTTGATTCGAGCACTGGTGAATTGACATTCGGAACAACGATTTAGAATTTCTGTCGTACCCGTTTCGTCACTCAACTGCTCACCATAAATATTCGAGATTCGTCGAGCGGTAATCACGAGTTGACCTGAGCCATTCATGGAAATGTTGGAAGACTTATTCGTGTAGAACTGCCGTTCCGAATTTCCCCATCCACCGCCGCCGATCTCGTTACTCCAAACTTTCTTATCGGGTAACGAACCTTTCTTTCCATTGAATTCTTGTGACCATAAGAGTTTGAGACTCTTTTTTGTCGCGGCGTTGGTTGGCGCTGTTGTTAAACCTAATGTCAGAAATGTGGCTAGTCCGCAGGCAAGAGGAACCATGAAGCGTCGCATCATCGATTCTCCTCCTGCCTTTCTCGAAACTTCCGTCTGGTGCCTACTAGCGAGAAACCCTTAAATAGAGTACCTTGAAACCGCTTTCATGGATAGCGAGGCTCGACCATCCCCTCTCGAGTCAGCCGCCTTCCTGACGAACTTCCAAGAGAGGGCTTTCGATGTTACGCACCACTTCAACCGGTTTGAACCGGAAAAATAGCAAGTCTCTGATTGGCATCAGCGCCGCACTAATCCTGATTGTCAGTTCATTCGTACAACCAGCGCGAGCCGCAGATCCGATCACTCTGACGATTTGGACTTTTGGTGAAGTGATCCAGCCTGGCCTGCAACGTGAATATCAGAAGTTGCACCCAGAAGTGAAAATTATTCCAATCAAGAATGATGTTGATCCGCTTCATCAGAAGACTGTTCTCTCATGCCAGACCGGAGGTCCAGCAGACATCATCGCTTTCGAAGTTCCCTATTCCGGATATTGGCGCACTGGAAATCGTCCCAATTGCTTCCAAGACTTACGTCAGATGAAAACTTCTGACACAAATGCCGCAGCGGGCATCGCAGCTGGCTTAAGCGCGACTGATATTAAGAAGAACTATTTGCCGTGGCGCTGGGAACAAGGTGTTGCCTTTAACGACAGCGTGATCGGAATCCCAACTGATGTTGGCGGACTTCAAGTTGCATATCGAGTCGATCTCTTCAAGAAAGCTGGACTACCAACCGATCGCACACAAGTCAGCAAGTTGTGGCCCACATGGGAGAAGTTCATCGCAGTGGGTAAGAAATACGTTGCAAAGTTAAGTGCAGCAGAGAAGAAATCAGGCAAAGGCTTTATTGATGATGCCGGATCTATCTATTCAGCGGTTATGAACCAGGGAACTGCAAAGTACTACCAGGCTGATGGAACAGATGCTGGAAAATTGGTTTACAAAACAAATCCTCAGATCAAGAAAGCTTGGAACACAACAGTCTCAGCTTTGAATGCTGGAATCGGTGCAAGGCTTGGCCAATTCACCTCCGATTGGAATATCGGTATGAATAAAGGCGCCATGGCCACCATCTTGTCTCCAGCGTGGATGCTTGATTACATCAAGAAGCAAGCTCCAGAGACCCGCGGAAAATGGGATATCGCTAACCTGCCTGGAGGCGGAGGAAATAAAGGCGGGACCGAATTGGGCATTCCGTCGTATTCTAAAAATAAGCAGGCTGCTTTCGATTTCCTCACTTGGTATCTCGCTCCTGAACAACAACTAAAAGTCTTCAAGACTTATGGACTATTTCCGTCCACTTCAGTTCTATACAACGATCCTGAATTGCTCAACTACAAAGATGAATTCTTTAACAATGCTCCGGTAGGACAGATTTACACCCAAGGCGTTTTGAAGTTGAAGCCAATCTTCGAAGGAGAACTTGAAAGAAAGATTGACACACTCTTTGGTGCCGGGCTTGGAAGAGTCGCTTCTAAGAAAATGACGCCGGAAAAATCGTATGCTCTGGTGATCTCGGACGTCGATAAGCTCTTCAAAAACTAATTAATTCTGATGGCGCGGCAGAAGTCGTTGACTCCGTGGAAGCGTTCTAAGCGAACGACTTTCACGGGAGTTCCATCGATGAATGGCAGATGGGGTTACCCAGCGATTGCGCCTTTTTTCGTCATATTTCTCATATTCGGAGTTGCTCCCGTCGTCTATTCCGTTTACATCTCTTTCTATAAGTGGGATCCGCTCGGAGTTTCAGAATTCAATGGCATAAATAATTTCACTTTTCTTCTTCAGGATAGTGACTTCTGGATTGCGCTTCGCAATACCTTCAGTATCTGGGCTCTCTCAACTTTTCCCCAACTTGCCATGGCGCTTGGTTTCGCTTGGATACTTCGAAATCGACGCCTCAAAGGAAAGTCTTTCTGGCGCACGATACTTCTCGTTCCGAATATCACTTCGGTCATCGCGATTACTATTGTCTTTCAACAACTATTCGGTCGCGACTACGGAATCATCAACAGCTTGATTCAGTTAATCCCCGGGGTCGAAAGAATCGACTTCGTCGAAGGCACGTTGTCCAGTCACATTCAGATCGCAACCATGATTACCTGGCGCTGGCTGGGATATAACACACTCATTTTTCTCGCCTCTATGTTGGCCATTCCTGATGAGTTATATGAATCTGCATCGGTAGATGGCGCTTCTCGATGGCAACAATTTGTTTTTGTGACTCTGCCCCAGTTAAAGAACACGATAACTTTCGTCTTAATCGTCGGCACCATTGGTGGACTCCAGGTATTTGCCGAGCCCCAGCAGCTTGGCGCCGATGGTGGTTCCACCAAGCAATTCTTGACGCTTACGCTCTTTCTTTACAATCAAGCATTTCTCAACAATAAGTATGGTTATGCCGCGGCTGTCGGTATTGCAATCACCATCATCGTTCTGATCATCTCAACCATCAATTTCTTTATCACTCGCCGAATTGCAAGTGAGTCTTCATCATGAGATTGAAGAAAAGGACAAAAGTTCCGAGATGGCAACGTACATCTTTCCTCAATTATCTAATGTTGTCGCTCATAACTTTCTTATCGGTCTTCCCTTTCTATTGGATGTTTGTCGTTTCCTCAAATACTGATGCTGAAATCTCCAAGAGTCCTCCTTCCTTAGTGCCCGGACCGCGATTCATGGAGGTCGTCCATAAAGTTCTCACCGCAGAAGGTGTGTATTTCACTCAAGCGCTTATCAACACTTTTCTGGTAGGAATTTCAATTGCCATCGCCCAAGTGATTTTCTCCGCTATCGCCGGATTTGCCTTCGCGAAGTTGGATTTTCGAGGCCGTAAGTTCTCGATTCTCTTCATCATCGCAACGATGATGTTGCCTAGCCAACTCGGTGTAGTGCCCCTTTTCATCATGGTCAACAAACTGCATCTTGTAAATACCCTCAATGCACTGATTGTTCCGGCGCTTGTTACGGCCTTTGGTGTCTTTTGGATGCGACAGATTATCGATGCTCAGATTCCTAATGAACTTCTTGAGGCCGCCAGCATCGATGGCGCATCTGTGCCACGCGTCTTTTGGAGCATAGTTCTGCCAAGCATCAGAGCCAGCGCATTTGTGCTTGGTCTCTTCGCATTCCTTGCAGCTTGGAACGACTATCTGTGGCCAACGATTGTCTTGCAATCTCCAGAAAAATTCACTTTGCAAGTTGCATTGACTCAACTCAAACCTCTATATGGACTGGATTATGCCCTGCAAATGGGCGGCGCATTTCTCGCCACCGCTCCACTTCTGATTCTTTTCATATTTGTAGGCAAACGTCTCGTGAGCGGAGTAATGGACGGCGCAGTCAAAGGTTAATTAATACATGCAAGCAAAACATCAACGAACGAATGAAAGGTAATCTGATGATCAAGAAAAAGAATCGCGCTCTCGCGATTTTCATGGCGGTACTCCTCGTCGCCATCACGAGCAGTAATGGCTCCTTAGCGGCGCTGGGTGGACCACGAGATTCGGTCATCACCTTGCAATCACCGCTGTTAGATGCATCGAATACTTGGGATGCAAAAGGTAACCAACAGATGGCAGATAGCTGGGTTGCAAAAGGGTGGTTCGGTACTGGCTTGGTCTATCAAGTATCATTTGCGCCAGTAGGTTCCATCATTAACCTCACCTACAACATCAAAGGTAAGGATGGAAAGCCACTTGCTTTCACCAAAGTAAATCTTCGAATCAATAAAGGTTACAGCGAGTCGGGCGCAATCGTTGAAGTCGACGGCGTAAAGACTAATGGCCAAGATCGACCACCTTTTGATCAAGCAAATGTAATTCACGTTACTGATGCATTTGGCAATGTCACCTTTGCGCTGAAGAATCTCGACTTGGAATCTTCGGCAGAACCAGAACCAGAGAACTACACATCTAAGCCGATATTTAGCGAAGATAAGCTCGATCGTCTTCACGCTCAGATGCTGCCTGAGGTCAATGGCGAACAAGGTGATCACTCGGTAATTACTGAATTCCATTACTACAAGCCCAAAACACCAATCAATATCACGGCAAACAAGCCGACCATCAAACTAGTAACGCCCGCATTGAATGATTCCAACTCAATATTGGATTCAGGTCGTTCACTTCGCCAGGTTTATGCACCGTGGGGAAGCGACGTTGTGGTGGTCTACAAAGTTACTGGCGATGATGGTCGAGCGCTCCCGAATCAAGTGCTGACTCTTAAAGCCGATCGTGGAAAGACGACTATGCAGGCAACCTCGGATGCTTTTGGTTATGCCGCGTTCACAGTGAAGAGCGCGCGAGGCGCACCCATCGCTTCCCCAAAATCGCCGATACCCGCCGTACCTTCAATGAGCACTGCTTTCTCTACTCTCATTCCCCAAATTGCCGGTGTAACTCCCGCACTCGTTGAAGGAGTGGAGATTCATTATCATCGAAGCGTTTCTACATCAGTCGAAAAAACTGGAAAGACTTCAACTCTCTCCATTTCGGTAACTGGTGCAGTAGGCAAGAGCGTTGGTGTCGATGTCACGGGACTCAAGAGCAGCAAAGTGAAGATCAACTCTGCTGTTCAAGTAATTCCACTCAAAGTGACGACTGGAACCAAAACCGTCACAGTTACGATTGATGGAAAGAAATACACTTCTAAGGTCGTAGTCAAGTAATGAATAAACCGATTCGAATTCTTGTCGCCGTCACATTTCTAGCGCTGCATTTGAGTTCGATCGGCGGAATTGCTCAGGCCAGTGAAGTCGTGGCACCACCGCGCATCACTTACCAAGACTCCACTGGCCTGAAACTTCAAGCAACAAAAGCGATCTGGTCTTCGCCTTTGAAGACAACGATCCAATGGTTCGTAAACGGCAAGGCAATTTCAGGCGCAAACAAGCTGACTTTTAAACCTTCGAGTAAACAAAGAAATCAGAGTATCTCCGTCAAAGAAACCGTTACTGGAAATCCGAAATTATCAACTTCTTCGATAATTGCAAAAATTGGTCAAGTAATTGTCAACAAAGCGCCAGCAATAAACTTCAAAGATGCCGATCAAAAGGCGCTCATAGCAACCCTTGGAATTCCATCGCCCAGTAATGCAAAAGTAACCATTCAATGGTTTAGAGGCCCGATAGAGATCAGTGAAGCCAAAGCAAAGGAGTATTTGCTTACTACATCTGATCAAGGTACTCGACTCTCATTAAGCGCCATATATTCAGCAAAAGGATTTTCTTCCTTGACTTCAAATTCCAACATCATCGAAATTCCAGTGATGAAACGAGAGTACATAAAGATCTGGGAAGAAAGTTTTGACCTCAAAGCTGGTGCGCTCCCAGATCCAACAATCTGGAGCGCTGACATCGGTGATGGAACAAATAATGCTGCTGGCGGAGGTTGGGGAAATCGTGAACGTCAGTATTACATTGCCTCACAAGCAAAATTCTCCGGTAATGGAGACCTTGTCATTGAGGCTAATAGAAACGGAGCGTCTCAATACAACTGCTATTACCGAGGACCATGCGAATGGATCAGCGCAAAATATCTCACAAAAGGAAAATTAGAATTTAAGTATGGCCGTATCGAAGCCCGCATCAAGGGCCCTGCAGGGCTTGGCACGTGGGGCGCTTTCTGGATGCTCGGTGCAGATATTGATGAACGTCGTTGGCCATGGTGTGGCGAAATTGATGTCACAGAACTAGTTGGAAAAGACCCTAATCGTTCTTACGGTTATCTACATGGATTGCTCTCGGGAGGAGCGGGTGGTCGTGGCACCACCGTTGATATGCCCCAAGGGTTCGCCGATGATTTTCACGTATATTCCATTGATTGGCTTCCAGATCAAATTAATTGGTACGTAGATGGCGTTCTCTTTGGTTCCCAAACAAAGATCGATAAAGATTGGGTTTTTGACCACCCGTTTTATCTCATTATGAACCTTGCTATGGGGGGAAATCTTGGGGGTCCGATAGATCCAAACCTAAATCAAGCCACTATGACTTTTGATTGGATCCGATTCTCTACCATTAATGGTGTTGGCGAGATTTTCCGCCGTTAATAAATCTTCACCGACCCAATTCCATCTATGGAATAGTGCTTTATCGACGCTACCTCTAAGGTCGCGATCGAAAGTTTTGGATCGACAGGACCGGCAAATCCCCCTCCGATAGCAAGATTAATCAGCAAGAAGAATTCTTTATTAAAGGGCCAACCAAGGCCGCGTTCTTGAAGTGCCAAGCGATCTGCACGATGATATGAGAGTCCGTCAAAAAACCATTCGATTGAGTCTTCACGCCAATCGATAGCATAGGTATGAAAATCGGCAGAGAGTTCTTGCGGCGAATCTATGATTGTCGTAATTCCATTCTCGGCGAAGTAGTTAGGACCGTGAATAGTTCCTTGCACTCGCGTCGGATTTGCTCCCGTATTCTCCAAAATATCAATCTCGCCGCACTCGGGCCACAAAGTTCCGTGGTGAATTGACGAACCTAACATCCATAACGCCGGCCATGTTCCTATACCTTGCGGCATTTTGGCACTTATTTCGATAAGCCCGAAAGTAAAGCCAACTCTTCCGGAAGTGTGGATACGAGTGCTCGTCCATTCTGCAAGTCCGTAGTAACAATGAAGATTCTGTGAAAGTGCGTGTTCACCATCGATTCTTTTCGCATTGATCTTCAGAGAATTTGTAATAGAGTAATTTGAGTCGGTGTAGTACTCGAGTTCGTTATTTCCCCAACCGATGAGTCCATGAATAGAGCCATCGCCGATGTCAAAGTTCCAACGTCTGGAATCCAAGGAATCAGCACGATATTGAGTGAAATCTTCAGACCATAAGAGCTCTCGATTCGATAGTAACGAGATGATGCGCTCCTTTGGTAAGGCCAACCGTGCGATAGGCTACCTACTATGAAACCGCTTTCACAAGCACTGGATGAGCGTGAAATCGCTCCTGAAACGGCGCGTATTGAAGCTTTCCCGGAAAGTTTCTTGTGGGGTGTTGCAACCGCAAGTTATCAAGTCGAAGGTGCCTTTGATCACGATGGACGCGGAGAGAGTATCTGGGACCGTTTTTCAAAAACACCCGGAAAAGTCGTCAATGGCGATAATGGAGATATCGCTTGTGACCACTACAACCGCTTCGATGAAGATATTCTCCTAATGAAAACTCTTGGAGTGAAGGCTTATCGCTTCTCCATTTCATGGACCCGATTATTTCCGAACGGCGACACAAACCGCGAAGAACGCGGATTCGATTTCTATAACCGGCTCATTGATGCACTTATATCGGCTGGAATCGAGCCGGTTGTGACTTTGTATCACTGGGATCTTCCACAGAAACTAGAAGATATTGGCGGTTGGGCGAATCGCGAAATTATCTATTCCTTTGAACTCTACGCAAAAGCATGCGCCGAATCATTTGGTGATCGAGTAAAGAGATGGATTACCTTGAATGAGCCATGGTGCACCGCTTGGCTCGGATACTCAAACGGAGTACATGCTCCAGGTAAGAAAGATTTCGCTCTTGCAATTGCTGCAAGTCACCACACTGCGTTAGCACACGCATTCGCATGCCGCGCCATCAAGTCAGTACGGCCCGATGCTCAAGTTGGTATCACAGTGAATATGAACAATATCCGTAATGAATCTCCAGAGAATCAAGAAGTCAATGATTTTGTCGAGTTGAACGATGCCAATCTCAATCGTTGGTGGATTGATGCTTTTACCACGGGAAGTTATCCAAAAAAACTACTCGACACCTACGGTGCTCTAGGAGAAGGAATATTCCAAATCGGCGACAACGAACTTCTCAAGGTAGAGAACGATTTTCTTGGTGTTAATTACTATTGTGATGGATTTGCTCGTGCGCCACGCCCGGAAGATCGTCCGGCGATTGAAGGCGGTTTCATGCCTTTCCCTCAACGTGTCGACACTTTTGCGCCCTCACATCTCACATCTGACCTTACCGATATGGGTTGGGTCGTAACGCCTCACGGACTTGGGGATTTGGTGCGACGTATCCATCAAGATTGGCCCAATATCAAGGAAATCTTCATCACTGAAAATGGCGCTGCCTATCCTGATGTTCTTGAAGATGGCGTGGTCAACGATGTACAACGAAGTAAATATCTTCAATCTCATCTTGCTTCACTACAAGCAGCAGTATCAGAAGGAGTGCCAGTTAAAGGCTACTTTGCTTGGTCGCTACTCGATAATTTCGAATGGGCCGAAGGTTACGCAAAGCGATTTGGACTGATCTACGTCGATTTCAATTCCCAGAAGCGCATCATGAAGCTCAGTGGCAAAACTTATAGTGAGATTGTTTCGAGTCGTTCAGCTTTCTAATTCGAAATAAATCTAGTTAGTTAGTGGATATTTTCTTGCTGCCTACAGGACACTTGCCGGATTTCGGCAGCGCAGTTGCGCTCGTACCTTTAACGCAGATAAAGGCTGGTATGAGTTTGGTGACTGCTTTGATTTCGAGATCGAAATCTTCAACATTTTCAAGAGCCGAGATAATCTCGGCTAAATCGTCGGAAAGACCTGAGGCAAGTGCACCGGAGGTGGCTGATTTTAGATTGGTGCGGTACGAAGCAAAATTCTCACGACTCTGAGTTACCACGGTCGCACTTTCTTTTGCTGAGAGGTACTGCGGCTTTGAGGTGATCGTGCTTCGAAACTTTGCTGGCAATTTCGAAAGCCTTGTCTCTAAATCTAACCATGATCTGTAGAACTTAATCGCAGAATTCTCGTAACGTAGCTCGAGCTCGATGATGGTGTCGAAATCTTGGGCGAGGTTCGAGATTTCTTCGAAGTATTGCTGGACATCCATAATCTGGACTCGGATTTGATCGTTTTCACTTTGAATTTGAGTTAATAACTTCTTGTACTCGATATCGGATAGATCTTTGATTTCGTAATCGTCTTTCTTGTTGCCAAGCGACTTAGCAAGGACATCGAAATTATCACATCCAATTTTGATGGAAGTTCTCGACAAAGTTAACTTCTGATTCGCGTTAAAGGATCGAGCGGTAAAGATACATTCTGACGAGAGTTGTTCGATGGTCTGAATCAATCCCGCTCTGCGCCCTTGCAATGACTCGTAGTACAGAGCGATTTCCTTGCTGCGTTGGGCCTCAAGTGCGGCCTTAGCCGCGGCATCAGCTTTTTCCTTTGCAATACGTTCGGCCTCTAGTTTTGCTTTTGCCTCAGCGTCGGCCTTTGCTTTAGCGATCCGCTCTTCTTCGGCGATGGATGAAGCTATCGACCGCTTGAGTTGATCCCACTCTCGGGCTTGACTCGAAGAAACTGCGCGATGAGCGAACAAAGTGTTTGTGCTTCCGGCTGCGATAGCAAACACTTCCCGCCCTTCTAGAACTGACTGTGAGGTCACCAATGTGGGAATTTGGCGCACTTTTGTATCGCCAGTTCCTAATTGCCCTGAACTGTTTGCGCCCCAACAGAAAACTTCGCCCATCGAGATCAGGCATGCGTGATTACTTCCGATTGAGAAAGAAGAAATAGGTCTTGCTTGTAGCGATTTATCTCCCACTATCACCGGTACGTTTGCACTCGGAGTTTGTGATCCAGAAGGGATAGAGCCGTTGCTTATGCAGTAACCGCGATTCGAGGCGATCACACATATGAGATAGTTTTGATTTCCCATAAAGACATCGGTGATTTTCTTTCCCTCGAGCGCACCAATATTCGTGAGGCCAAGCGGAATGCCGCTTGTGGCTACCTTCGTATTTTTATCACCAAATGCGTACGTGGTTTGGCCCCAACAATAAAGTTCTCCTGAGGCGATCACACAAGTGGAATAAGAACTTGCCGCGATATCGGTGACGGTTTTGCCTTGCAATACGCCCGTGAGACTTACCGAGACAGGTGTTGTGCTCGACTTAGTTTTGTAGGCGTTAAAAGAATCACGATCTTCGGAGATACCGAGCTGTCCTTGGGAATTATCGCCCCAACAGAAAACTCGACTATCTGCAAGAGCGCACACATGGGAGTAACCCATCACAATTTTCTGTGCTGTCAGTCCTTTGAGGACCCCAGTCAAATCAACTGCAACAGGAATATCGGAATGTGTATTTGTCCCATTGCCGAGTTGTCCTAGGTTGTTCTGGCCCTTGCAATACACGGTGCCTAAAGAGATAAAGCATTCGTTATTACCTCTCTCAGCTCTATCTGAAATCTTTTTATCTTGCAACGTACCTAGATTTCCAACAGCGCTTGGAAAAGAAATTGGTGTTAACTCTTGCGTTACTTGAGGATTGAGAATATAAGGAATCGAATCACCTAAAAATGAATAGTTTGCGTAATTCTGGTTGTAAGACAAATCGCTAAATTCTTGGAAGTCCTGATCTCCAAGTCCAGACCCGACTGCAACCGGAATATTGCTTATCTTATTTCCAGCGCGACCACCTTGAGAATAATAGTTATCGCCCCAGCAATAGACCTTTCCGCTGGCAATCGCACAGGCATAACTCCTAAATCGAGAAGCAGATAGTGAATAAACCGCGCCAGCTATCACTTCTTTACTTTGCAGCGGCTTTGGTGTGACAGAAGTAATTAAGTCTCCTGTACCAAGTAGGCCCGCACTGTTATTTCCCCAACAAAATGTCGCGCCACTTGCAAGCGCACACGAAGAGTTTACGCTGAGAGAAATACTTTGGAATTCGCGCCCAAGCAGCGCGCCCTTCATATCGATAACGGTGGGAATATTGACTGAATAGTTACTATTCAAATCCTTGGCGAACCGTCCACCTTCATTTGAGCCCCAGCAATAGATGTTCTTGTCGATGAGTGCACATGTTCCAGAAGTCGAGAGGGAGAGTTCTTGAATCTGCTTCAAATCTTTAGGGAGTCCGCTTACTGCGATTGGATATGCATTTTTCGATAGATCACCGTTTCCTAGTTCATATGAGTAGTTACTGCCCCAACAGAAAACCTCGGTGTTTGAAAACCCACATGAATGATTAGCGCCAACAGCGATTCCAACTAAGGTCTTTCCTTTTAAAACACCATCAGTCTCTACAGCAACCGGCGTCGATGAATTTGCTAACTTTGCTTGTAAAACTCCCAAGTTTGAAGTTTGGTTATTACCCCAACAGAAAGCTCGTGAGTTGGCGATCGCGCAGACATGATTGATGCCTACAGAAATATCAGTGACTGTCAGGTTTTTCAAGACACCAGATGTATCAACAGCAATGGGCATAGAAGAATTGGTTTCGGTTCCATTACCAAGTTGGCCAAAGCGATTATTACCCCAACACATCAGATTCGTGTCAGCGAGAACACAGGCGCTCGATTGTCCTAATGAAAGATTACTCAACCGTGCATTATTTAATTTCTCCGGAAATCTCACTCTTACCGGGACCGCGCTTGAATTATTGGTTCCATCGCCAAGTTGACCGTACTCATTATCTCCCCAGCAATAAAGAAGTCCACCTGCTATGGCGCAGGCGAAGGTTCCGCCAGTCTCAACCAGAGTTGGGGTTCGGCCGCCGAATAGCGGGCTAGGGTCTAACGAATAAGGACTAAGTGCGCCATCTACCTTTGCATTCGTGACTCCCAGCATCGCGAAACTAACATTTCTAGTTTTCTTAGCAGCACTAATGTCGAGTGAACCATATTTATCGCGCTCTTTTTCTGCTGCGAGTGCATCGCTCTTTGCTTGTGTTGTTGCAAGATCCAATTCTCGTTTCGCTGCCGCAATGGCTTCTGATAGTGCGAGGGCTTCTGCGTCATCGAATTTCTTTCGCTCTGAGGCGGTTGCTGTCGTCAAAGTCTTGTATGTGAAATAGGTTCGACCTCGTATCAAGGAGATATTGACGACTTCCTGATTCTTCAGTAACCCATCGTCTTTGACTCGAACCGGAATTGATTGTGTAACCGTATCGCCCTGACCAAGTTGGCCTGAATCATTCAGGCCCCAGCAATACATTTGGCCAAGCGACAAGATGCACGCGTGCGAATCACTTACTTTCACATCACTTATCGGCCTAGCTCCAAAATTCGCAGAGTTGATTAAGCCCGGAAATGTTGTCGTATTAGAACTGCCTCGATAATTGGC
Source organism: Actinomycetota bacterium (assembly GCA_016870855.1). Lineage (GTDB taxonomy): Bacteria > Actinomycetota > Actinomycetes > Nanopelagicales > Nanopelagicaceae > MAG-120802. Next base: position 17,541 of record VGAF01000014.1, read on the forward strand.
GTTGCTCGACCAACAATAAACTTTTCTTTCCGTTGATAGCGCGCAAACAGTCTTCGTACCCCATGCGTAGGGTGCGCTGGCTTCAATTTTCACTACTTTCTTGCCGGCGAGATCGCCTGAATTAACTAATGCAAGAGGAACTCCGTAGCTACTAATATTCGCAGCGTGAAAACCAAGGACTTCGGCGCCCCAGCAATATGGCGATCCATCAGCAACAACGCATGTGGAGTTCTGAGTGGTGAAGAGGCTTTGGACGTTCGCATCTGATTTAAGTGCGCCCGTTGTGTTCACAGCTGTTGGTGACAATGAAGCCACGGTCTTGAAGCCACCTAGACCATCTCGTGTATCACTGGCTCCAAGTTGTCCAGAACTATTACTGCCCCAACAGTAAACTTTTGCACTAGCGATAACGCATGCATGTTGATTTCCAGCCGCTAGATCAGTGATCGTTTTGCCTTTGAGAACGCCTGAGATATCGATTTCTACCGGACTGGTAGATGTTGCTTGTGTGCCATTTCCAAGTTGTCCGAAAGCATTACTTCCAGCGCAATAAACCCGCGACTCCACTAAATAACATGTGAAATCAAAACCGCGCGCAATCGTAGAAATAACTTTTCCTGTTAGCGAGCCGAGTGAATTTTCAATAGGTAGGGTGAGCGGCGTTAGCTGTGAATCCAATGTGAGCGAATGACTATAAGATCGATTATCGGCGACGAATGTAAACGTACTATCGCTAGTTGTAGGAGCAATAATCGCGGAAACTTTTGTGGCGCTACTTGCGGGGCTTGAGGTTAGTACTTCCGTGGGCCGCAATTTCGAGACTGTTGTGCCATCGCCAAATTGTCCACTTCCGTTATTGCCCCAACAATAAATTTTCGCGCCCACGTGAGCACACGTTGTACTACCCGTATAAACCTCTTTCACTACTCCAGTGATAGAAGTGCCGATATCAGAGACTTTGACTGGAATATTTGAATCAGTGGTCGAACCATTACCGAGCTGCCCCGCATAGTTGTATCCCCAACAGAATATTTCGGAAGTTGTTGCGGCACACGACGTCGATGATTCGACATCAACGCTTACCAAGCTCTTTCCAGCAAGAACTCCTGTGGTGTTAACAGCAGTTGGTGCATTTGCACCGTAAGAGATGGACCCATTACCGAATTGGCCGTTGCCGTTATATCCCCAACAAATCACCGATCCACTTGCCACAGCACATGCATGAAGTCTGGTAACTGAAATTTCGGTGACAACTTTTCCTGCGAGCGCGCCCGTGGTAACAACTGCGATTGGAGCGCTTGAGCGAGTGGGTGAAGTATTACCAAGTTGGCCATATGAGTTATCGCCCCAGCAGAAGACTTGGTTGTTAGCGATGGCGCACGTTGAATCATCGCTAGCGCTGATGCGAGTGATGGTTTTACCCGAAAGAACACCGCTAGTTTGTACCGCGACCGGAGCGCTTGAATTGGTTGTCGTACCATCACCTAGTTGGCCTGAATAATTAGCGCCCCAACAGAATGCTTGGCCATCGGCAATTGCGCAAGCGTGACTACTTCCTACAGAAATATCGGTGACCTTTTTATTTGCAAGAACCCCCAATGTGCTTACTGCGGTTGGTCTTTCTACGCTATTCGTGGAGCCGTTACCAATTTGGCCCGTTGATCCGACGCCCCAACAAAATGCTTTGGAATCGACTATTGCACATTTGGTATTTGAGGTACCGGTATCTACCTTTGAAAAATCTTTCTCTTCATAGAGCAATGGTTTTTGAATCTCTCTCGGATTTGAACTCGAACCGTAAGAATATGGAACTCCGTAACCCCAACAATAAAGATTGCCGCCCGCAATCGCGCATGCGCTATTTCCACGCGAGGAAAAATCTGTGATCGTTTTACCATTCATCCCAAGATTCAATGGATAGGCACGAGGAAGATCTTGGAGTGTGTTCTTTTCTGCTTGAGGAAACGTTGAGACCCGACCGATAATGCCAAGTTTTACGTTCTCATCGACGGCAGATTGAGAGGGTGTAATGTGGAAAAATGAGAAGAAGAGAAAAAATGAGAGAAAGGCGCTCAACGTCTTTCTGATTGCTCGAGTTTTCACCATCTACCCCCGCCGACATTCTGCCTTAAACACTTGAATTTGCCCACGTCGAGGACTCTTTGATCTTAATACAAGAATCATTGATTCTCAGACGTGGGCCGCCGAGAAAGCCGCCGCTACTTCATTAGCGACTTTGAAAGTAGATTTGAAGTCAGCTCAAGATGCGAAGGCTTTATCTGACGTTGCTTCCAAAGCTGCCTCAGCTGCGCAGACAAAAGCTGAGTCAGATGCGAAGGCGGCAGTTGCTAAAGCAGAGAGTGATACCAAAGCTGCTTTGGATGCCAAGAGCGCTTCAGAAACTGAGTTGGCTGCAGTCAAAAGTGCGCTAGCAACTGCTAATGCTGAACTAGCTAAGTGGAAACCCACCACGATCACCTGCGTGAAGGGCAAGACAGTGAAGAAGGTAAGTGCGGTCAATCCCATGTGTCCAACGGGGTATAAGAAGAAGTAACCGGGATTTGACGCCTGGATTTTCACGATAGGCTTCGCTCCCCTCTAGTCCCCATCGTCTAGGGGCCTAGGACATCGCCCTTTCACGGCGGTAACACGGGTTCAAATCCCGTTGGGGACGCCAGATAATGGGAAAGAAGTTTTCCCGCTATCTGTATTTAAGTTGGCCCAGTAGCGCAGTTGGTTAGCGCGCCGCCCTGTCACGGCGGAGGTCGCGGGTTCAAGTCCCGTCTGGGTCGCGATTAATTTCTCGGCTGGGTAGCTCAGTTGGTACGAGCGTGCGACT
>VGAF01000015.1 GCA_016870855.1 Actinomycetota bacterium
CGCCACCAGTTGGTCCAGCGCTCGGTCAGCATGGTGTCAACATCATGGACTTCGTCAAGCAGTACAACGCTGCGACTGAGAAGCAAAAGGGCGAGATCATCCCGGTTGAAATTACCGTTTTCGAAGATCGCTCATTCACATTCATCACAAAGACTCCGCCAGCATCTCGCTTGCTACTTAAGGCAGCAGGACTTGAGAAGGGCTCATCAGTTCCTCATAAGGACAAAGTTGGATCAGTCACCTGGAAGCAGTGCGAGGACATCGCAACCTTGAAGAAGGATGATTTGAACGCCAATGATGTAAAGGCGGGCGCAAAGATTATTGCTGGAACTGCACGTTCGATGGGAATCGTCGTAAAGGACTAGTAATAAAGAAAAACTAAATAAAAGAAAGAAATATGTGGGAGGACCGCGCTGGTCCGTTAACACCACAACTTCAATAGCTCCACTAACAGAAAGAAGAAGAAATGAAGCGCAGTAAGAAGTACACGGCCGCCGCGGCGAAGGTCGAAGAGGGCAAGCTATACATGCCACTTTCCGCGATGAAGGTCGTTAAAGAAACAAACGTAACTAAGTACGACGCATCCGTTGAAGTTTCAATGGTGCTCGGTGTTGATCCGAAGAAGGCTGATCAAGCCGTTCGATCCACCGTTAACTTGCCACATGGAACTGGTAAGACCGCACGCGTACTTGTATTTGCAACCGGACCACGCGCTGATGAAGCACGTGCTGCTGGCGCCGATATTGTCGGTGGCGATGAGTTAATTGAAGAGGTAAATGGCGGTCGTCTTGATTACGACGCTGTTGTCTCAACTCCAGAATTGATGGGTAAGGTCGGTCGTCTTGGAAAGGTGCTCGGTCCACGTGGCTTGATGCCAAACCCAAAGACCGGAACCGTGACCACAGATGTGGCTAAGGCTGTTACCGATATCAAGGGCGGAAAGATCGAATTCCGTATCGATAAGGATTGCAACCTTCACTTCCTAATTGGAAAGGCATCATTTAGCGCTGAGCAGCTTGCAGATAACTACGCGGCTGCGGTTGATGAAATCATGCGTGTGAAGCCAGGATCATCAAAGGGTCGCTATATCCGCAAGGCTGTAGTTTCCACAACGATGGGCCCAGGCGTTGCGCTTGATACCAACTATGCACGCGAGGGCGCTGCACCGATTCAATAATTTAGTTCAATCTTTGAATTAGAGAGGAAAACCCCGTCACTTTCGGTGGCGGGGTTTCTTTATTTTTTAAGTCGAGTAGTTTTAGCCCTATGAAACGTCTCGGAGCACTCCTTGCAACAGCAACCCTTCTAGTCATACTTCTTCCGCTACAACAAGCAAGCGCAACTGAATGGTCAATGACTGAAGATCGCGGACTGCAGATGAAGATGGGCATGAATGGAGTCTCGCCACATGTTGAACGGCTCAATGGCGTTGATCGAGTTTGGAGATCAGATGGCCCCACGGGAACTGTCGCAAGTGATTGCAACGATGAAGGCGTCTGTACCAATGTTCCGCTAACCGGTCGTCTTGGTAATGATTTCACTGTAGTTACTTTTCCAAATGGCACAAAGCGCGCATATTTCAAGGAAGTAGAAGGTGCTAACCAACAGGTCTATTCGGCTCCTTGTAATGATGCTGGTTGCACAAGCATCGGAGTCAAGACTGCAACGACCACAGATATGAGAGTTCCATCAACTACTAAAGCTTGGGGTGTTCCAGATGCCGTACTTCTTCCCGATGGAAGAGTTCGTATCTACATAGTTGAGAGCCCAGTAGTTGGAAAGTGCTTAGAGAAAATCGCTTCTTACATTTCAACTGATGGAATTTCATTTACAAAAGAGCCAGGTTGGCGCTTTGAGAATGGTTATGTAGATACCGAGATTCTGCGCGCGAAAGAGAATGACTACGTGATGATCATGGCAGATATCGCCTGCACGCCTTCTAATCGTCAGATGCTATTCGTGAGTACTTCAAAAGATGGCTTGAGTTGGACTACGCCATTAATGCTCACTGGTCCAGGTGTTGAAGGGTTAGATCCAACTGGTTATGAAGTTTCACCAAATGTTTGGCGGATCTATTACTCCCAAGGCAGACCAGGAAATACTTTTGTTGTGACTCGTGGCGTACTTCGTTTTACGCCTGCGCCAGTTGTCGTAGCTACTCCAACACCTACGCCAACGCCAACGCCCACTCCAACACCTACACCTACGCCAACTCCTGTTGTAACTCCAACGCCAACTCCTGTTGCTACGCAATCTGTTGCTCCAACCCCAACAGTTATTGCACCCGTGCCAGTAGCGAAGAAGATCACGATTACTTGCGTTAAGGGCAAGGCCACTAAGAAAGTGAGCGGAGTAAATCCAAAGTGCCCGAAAGGCTACAAAAAGAAGTAGTCCCAAGCGTGATTTTGACCCTTAGGGCCAACCTCACCTAATATCTGCCACCTCACCAGAGACTGCTGGTCTCGGTTCAAGATGGTCCGCCAGATTGAATCGAAATAAATGTCGAAAGACAGCCCGCATAGGTTCGAGCGGTTACCCCGCGCGTTTCTATGCGTCGGGGTTTTTCTCATTTATAAGCGGATTTGGGGATCAACAGAAAGGAAGCCAGATGGCTCGCCCTGATAAGGCAGCAGCGGTTGCTGAGCTCGTTGAAGATTTCAAAGGAGCAGATGCAACAGTTGTTACCGAGTATCGCGGACTAACAGTCCAAGCGATCAAAGAGCTACGCCGTTCACTTGGCATTGAAACCAAGTACAAAGTAGCTAAGAACACGCTTATCAAGATCGCCGCAAAAGAAGCGGGCGTAAGTGTTGATGAGTCTCTTCTTGCCGGTCCTTCTGCAATCGCTTTCGTTAAGGGCGATCCAGTAACCGCAGCGAAGAGTTTGAAGAACTTCCAGAAAGAGAATCCACTTCTTGTTATCAAGGGCGGAATCTTTGAAGGCAAGACAGTAACCACAGCTGAAATCATGAAGCTCGCCGATCTTGAATCGCGCGAAGTTCTCTTGGCCAAGCTTGCTGGTGCTATGAAGGCATCAATGGCAAAAGCAGCACGCGCATTTGATGCTCTTCGTATCAAGAGAGAAGCAGAAGCCGGTGCACCTGCTGCGCCTGCCCAAGCTGCCCCCGCTGCAGAAGCAGCACCTGAAGTTGTAGCCGAAGCAGCGCCAGCTGCTGAAGTAACAGCGGAAGAAACTTCTGCAGAACCAGCGCAAGCTGAAGTAACTCCAGAAACACAAGAGAACGCATAGTTCAAAGCGCAGAGAAAAGGAATAAAGAAATGGCAAAACTAAGCACTGATGACCTATTGGGTCAGTTCAAAGAGATGTCTCTCGTTGAGCTTTCAGATTTCGTAAAGGCTTTTGAAGAGGCATTTGATGTAACAGCGGCTGCTCCAGTAGCAGTAATGGCTGCAGGTGGAGCTGCTGGTGGCGGAGAAGCTGCTGCTGCGCAAGATGAATTCACCGTCATCATTGAGGATGCAGGCTCACAGAAGATCGCCGTTATTAAGGAAGTACGTGCGCTCAACTCAAGCCTTGGCCTCAAGGAGGCAAAGGACCTCGTCGATGCAACTCCAGCAACTGTGCTTGAGAAGGCTGACAAGGCAACAGCGGACAAGGCGAAGGCAGCTCTCGAAGCAGCTGGCGCAAAGGTCTCCGTTAAGTAGTAGATCCGTCATACGCGGGGCCCCCCTTATACGGGGGGCCTTTCGTGTACCCCTGATTAGACATCGGCGTGTCGCGGGGGTTATGCTCTCCCTTCGCACAAATTCCTAGGTACAGGCATATAGCGGCCGTGGCCTTTCGTTTGCTGTGCGTATTAAGTAAAGACAAACTGAAAACAGAGTCCGAAAAACATAAGTAGTGACGAACTTTGGAAGGACAGAACTTGGCCGCGAAACAGAAATCAACTGCACCTGCTCGAATTTCTTTCGCCAAGATCCGCGAACCACAAGAAGTACCAAATCTATTAGCTCTCCAAATTGAGAGTTTTGATTGGCTGCTCGGAAACGAAGCATGGCGCGCGCGAATTGGTAAGAATGAAAGACCAGACCGTGGAGAAATCCCAAAGCAATCTGGTTTAGAGGAAATCTTCGAAGAGATCTCACCAATCGAAGACTTCCAAGGATCGATGTCGCTCTCATTCCGCGACCATCGCTTCGAACCACCTAAGTACACAATCGCTGAGTGCAAAGAGCGCGATATCACTTACGCAGCTCCACTCTTCGTGACCGCAGAATTCACAAACAATGTAACTGGTGAAATCAAGTCCCAGACCGTATTCATGGGCGATTTCCCATTGATGACTCCGCGCGGAACTTTCGTAATTAATGGAACCGAGCGCGTTGTTGTTTCACAACTTGTCCGTTCTCCTGGCGCTTACTTCGAACGCACTGTTGAGAAGACAGTCGATAAGGATATTTTCTCATCAAAGATCATCCCAAGCCGTGGTGCATGGCTTGAGTTTGAGATTGATAAGAAAGATTTCGTTGCAGTACGTATTGATCGTAAGCGTAAGCAATCCGTAACCGTCTTCTTGAAGGCGCTTGGTTGGACTAACGACCAAATCCTCGAAGAGTTCGGCGAATACGATTCAATGAAAGATACGCTCGCTAAGGACACCGTCACAACCCAAGATGAAGCGTTACTAGATATTTACCGCAAGATGCGTCCAGGAGAGCCCCCAACAAAGGAAGCCGCCCAAAACCTCATCGAAAACCTCTATTTCAATCCAAAGCGCTATGACTTGGCCAAGGTCGGACGCTTTAAATTGAATAAGAAACTCGGTATCGAACTAGAGCTTGGTAAGAATCTTCTTGCCATCGATGACATCGTCGGAACGATTCGCTACCTCGTCGCGCTACATAAGGGCGAGACGCTTATCGATCTAGGTAAGCAAGTCCGCGTTGAGATCGACGATATCGATCACTTTGGAAATCGTCGCCTCCGTACCGTCGGCGAGTTGATCCAGAATCAAGTTCGCGTCGGTCTATCTCGTATGGAGCGCGTTGTTCGTGAGCGTATGACCACTCAAGATGTTGAGGCGATTACTCCACAAACTCTTATCAACATCCGTCCAATTACTGCGGCGATCAAAGAGTTCTTCGGAACCTCCCAGCTCTCCCAGTTCATGGATCAAACAAATCCAATTTCCGGTCTAACACATAAGCGTCGTCTCTCAGCGCTTGGGCCTGGTGGTCTCTCACGAGATCGCGCAGGTTTCGAAGTTCGCGATGTGCATCCATCTCACTATGGACGTATGTGTCCGATCGAAACCCCAGAAGGTCCGAACATCGGACTTATTGGTTCGCTTGCAACATATGCGCGAATCACACCATTTGGTTTCGTTGAGACTCCATATCGCAAAGTTGTAAATGGAAAAGTAACTGACCAAGTCGATTACCTAACCGCTGATGAGGAAGATGAGCACATCATCGCCCAGGCAAATGCTCCGCTTACCGATGACAACCGTTTCGCAGAACCACGCGTTCTCGTTCGTCGTCGTGGTGGCGAAGTTGAGAACATCCCAGCTGAAGAAGTTGATTACATGGATGTCTCGCCACGTCAGATGGTTTCCGTTGCTACCGCGATGATTCCATTCCTTGAGCACGATGATGCAAACCGCGCACTTATGGGTGCAAACATGATGCGTCAGGCCGTGCCGCTACTTCGCGCCGAGTCGCCATTCGTCGGAACCGGTATGGAATACCGCGCTGCCGTTGATGCTGGCGATGTAGTCACCGCAGTCCGCGGTGGCGTAGTCAGCGAAGTTGCTTCCGATCGCGTAGTAATCAAGACCGATGATGGTGAAGTAGATACTTATGACGAGACCGTAATCCAGAAGTTCATCCGCTCTAACCAGGGCACTTCACGGAATATGCGCGTTCTTGTAAGTGAGGGCGAGAAGATTGCCGCTGGCCAAGTCATCGTTGACGGTCCATCTACTCAAAATGGTGAGATGGCGCTCGGCAAAAACCTTTTGGTCGCATTCATGTCATGGGAAGGCCACAACTACGAGGATGCGATCATCCTCTCCCAGCGCCTTGTTCAAGATGATGTTCTTACTTCTATTCATATTGAAGAGTATGAAGTTGATGCTCGTGATACCAAGCTTGGCGCTGAAGAAATAACGCGCGATATCCCGAATGTCTCCGAGGAAGTTCTCGCAGATCTCGATGAGCGCGGCATCATCCGTATTGGCGCTGATGTTGTTCCCGGCGATATCTTGGTTGGAAAGGTAACTCCAAAGGGAGAAACCGAACTAACTCCAGAAGAGCGTTTGCTCCGTGCAATTTTCGGTGAGAAGGCGCGCGAAGTTCGCGACACTTCACTAAAGATTCCGCATGGTGAAGGTGGAAAGGTGATCGGCGTAAAGATCTTTGATCTTGAAGATGGTTACGACCTACCTGCTGGCGTAAACCAAGTTGTTCGCGTTTACGTCGCCCAGAAGCGAAAGATCCAAGATGGTGACAAGCTCGCTGGTCGCCATGGAAATAAAGGTGTTATCGCAAAGATCCTTCCAGTCGAAGATATGCCATTCCTCGAAGATGGAACCGCAGTCGATGTTGTTCTAAATCCACTCGGCGTTCCTGGTCGTATGAATGTCGGACAGGTTCTTGAAACTCACTTAGGTTGGGTTGCAAAGAGTGGTTGGCAGGTCGAGAAAACCAATGAGAAGTGGAGCGAGCGCCTTTCAAATATCGGCGCGCTTTCCTCATCATCTGGAACTCGCGTGGCTACCCCAGTCTTTGATGGCGCGCTAGAAGATGAAATTCATGGTCTTCTTGAGTCAACGCTTCCAAATGCTGATGGACAGCGTCTTGTAAGTAAGGATGGAAAAGCGAAGCTATTTGATGGTCGCACCGGCCAGCCTTATCCAGAAGAGATCACCGTTGGTTACATGTATATCTTGAAGCTGCACCACTTGGTCGACGACAAGATCCATGCACGTTCAACTGGTCCTTACTCAATGATCACCCAGCAACCACTCGGTGGAAAGGCCCAATTCGGTGGCCAGCGCTTTGGTGAGATGGAAGTTTGGGCGCTTGAAGCTTATGGCGCTGCATACACGCTCCAAGAGTTGCTGACTATTAAGTCAGATGACGTTCTTGGTCGCGTAAAGGTTTACGAAGCAATCGTAAAGGGCGAGAACATCCCAGAACCAGGAATCCCTGAATCATTCAAGGTTCTTGTTAAGGAAATGCAATCACTCTGTCTCAATGTCGAAGTGCTTTCATCCGAAGGCGTCGCTATCGAGTTGCGCGATACTGATGAAGAAGTATTCAAAACGGCCGAAGAGTTAGGTATCAACTTGTCACGAGTTGAGCCAAGCTCAGTAGAAGAAGTGTGACAGGGGGAGAATAGACAATGTTAGACGTCAACTTTTTCGATGAGTTAAGAATCGGTCTTGCCTCAGCTGAAAACATCCGCGAATGGTCATTCGGCGAGGTAAAGAAGCCAGAAACTATTAACTACCGAACACTCAAGCCGGAAAAAGATGGTCTCTTCGATGAGAAGATCTTTGGACCAACTCGTGATTGGGAGTGCTACTGCGGTAAGTACAAGCGCGTCCGATTTAAGGGCATTATCTGCGAACGCTGCGGTGTTGAAGTAACACGTGCAAAAGTTCGCCGCGAGCGCATGGGACATATCGAACTCGCAGCGCCAGTCACTCACATTTGGTACTTCAAGGGCGTTCCTTCTCGCCTTGGTTACCTTCTAGATCTTGCACCAAAGGATCTTGAGAAGGTCATCTACTTCGCTGCTTACATGATCACTGAGGTTGATACCGAGGGTCGTGAAGAAGATTTGGCGAAATTAGAGAAGCGCGTAAATACCGATCGCAAGAAGATTGAAACCAAGCGCGATACTGATCTCGCTACTCGTCAAGAGAAGATGGAGAATGATCTATCTGATCTTGAAGATGAAGGTGCAAAGTCCGATCAAAAGCGTAAGGTCCGTGAGTCCGGTGAACGCGAGTTGAAGTCGATTCGTGATCGCGCCCAGAAAGAACTCGATCGTCTCGAGGAAGTCTGGAAGCGCTTCAAGGATCTTAAGGTTGGCGATCTCGAAGGTGATGAGAATTTTTACCGTGAGATGCGCGATCGTTACGGAATTTATTTCAAGGGCTTTATGGGCGCGACTGCGATCCAGAAGCGACTTGAGACATTTGATCTACAAGCTGAGTACGACAAGCTCACTGATATTGCTGAGAATGGCAAGGGACAGAAAAAGACCCGCGCTATCAAGCGCTTGAAAGTTGTTAACTCATTCCTTAGTACCAATAACAGTCCATCATCGATGGTCCTGGATTGTGTCCCAGTTATTCCACCAGACCTACGTCCGATGGTTCAACTTGATGGTGGCCGTTTTGCGACCTCAGATCTAAATGATCTCTATCGCCGCGTCATCAACCGTAATAATCGTTTGAAGCGTCTAGTTGATCTCGGCGCTCCAGAAATTATTGTTAATAATGAGAAGCGCATGCTCCAAGAAGCAGTCGACGCGCTCTTCGATAACGGTCGTCGCGGTCGCCCTGTAACGGGTCCAGGAAACCGCGCCTTGAAGTCGCTCTCTGACATGCTTAAAGGCAAACAGGGTCGCTTCCGCCAGAACCTTCTTGGAAAGCGCGTTGATTACTCAGGTCGTTCGGTAATCGTCGTCGGTCCACAGCTCAAGCTCCACCAATGCGGACTTCCAAAGCAGATGGCGCTCGAATTGTTCAAGCCATTCGTAATGAAGCGTTTGGTTGATTTGAATCATGCCCAGAACATCAAGAGCGCAAAGCGTATGGTTGAGCGTTCTCGTGCAGTTGTTTGGGATGTTCTCGAAGAGGTTATTGCTGAGCATCCAGTTCTCTTGAACCGTGCTCCAACCTTGCACCGTCTTGGTATCCAAGCTTTCGAACCACAACTAATCGAAGGTAAAGCGATCCAGATTCACCCACTTGTATGTACTGCGTTTAACGCAGACTTCGACGGTGACCAGATGGCGGTCCACGTTCCACTTTCTGCTGAAGCGCAAGCCGAAGCTCGTATCTTGATGTTGTCTTCAAATAACATCTTGTCGCCAGCTTCTGGCCGACCACTCACCGCTCCTACCCAGGATATGGTGCTTGGTCTTTATTACTTAACTTCAAATCGCGATAACCAACTTGGCGAGGGAAGAAGCTTTACCTCTATCGCTGAAGGTTTGATGGCTTATGAAGCTAAGAGCCTTGCGGTTCAAGCAAAGATCAAGATCCGCGTGAATATAGATGGCGAGTTGGTAACTAAGGAGACAACTCTTGGAAGAGCAATCTTCAATGAGATTCTTCCTGAAGGATTCCCATACGTTGATCATGAAGTAACAAAGAAGGCGCTCGGCGCAATCGTTGATAATCTCGCTGAAGGTTATCCAAAGGTTGTTGTTGCGCGCGTTCTTGATGATCTAAAGGAACTTGGTTTCCGTTGGGCAACTCGCGCTGGCGCAACAATCGGTATCGTCGATGTTGTTACACCATCACGTAAGAACGAGATCTTGGCTGGCTACGAAGATAAGGCCGATAAGGTCCAATCCCAGTACGACCTTGGTTTGATTACTGATGATGAGCGTCGTCAGGAATTGATCGAGATTTGGACTCAAGCTACTAACGATGTCGCTAAGGAGATGGAAGATAACTTCCCACGGACCAACCCAGTTTGGATGATGGTCTACTCCGGCGCGCGTGGAAATATGATGCAGATCCGCCAGATCGCGGGTATGCGTGGACTTGTGGCTAATCCAAAGGGAGAAATCATCCCTCGTCCGATTAAGTCAAACTTCCGAGAAGGTCTCTCAGTACTTGAGTACTTCATCTCAACTCACGGTGCTCGTAAGGGTCTTGCTGATACTGCGCTTCGTACCGCAGATGCTGGCTATCTAACTCGACGTCTCTGCGATGTCGCTCAAGATGTCATCATCCGTGAAGAAGATTGCGGAACAGATCGTGGCCTGGCGCTAAAGATCGCTGAAGTTGTTAATGGAAAACTAACTCGTGATGATCATGTTGAGACTGCGATCTACGGTCGCATCGTCGTCGAAGATGTTGTTGCTGATGGCAAGACAATCATTGCCGCTGGCCAAGATCTTGGTGATCGTGTAATTGATGAGTTGGTTGCTGCTGGCGTAGCTGAGGTAAAGGTACGTTCAGTAATGACTTGCGATTCAAAGGTCGGTCTATGTGCGAAGTGCTACGGCCGCTCAATGGCGACCGGCAAACTCGTTGATGTGGGTGAAGCAGTTGGAATCATCGCTGCCCAATCAATTGGTGAGCCTGGCACACAGCTAACGATGCGTACCTTCCACACCGGTGGCGCTGCAACAGCATCAGGTGACATCACTCATGGTCTACCTCGCGTTGTTGAGCTCTTCGAAGCACGTACTCCTAAGGGCGTTGCTCCGATTGCTGAAGCAGCTGGCGTTGTCTCATTTACCGAAGATTCAAAGGGCAAGAAGATTATCGTCACCCCAGAAGATGGTGGCGAAGCGACTGCCTACCCGATTACTCGCCGTCAGAAACTTCTCGTAGAAGAAGGAATGAAGGTATCGGTCGGACAACAAATGGTCGTTGGCGCAATTGATCCAAAGCAGGTTCTAAAGATCCTCGGACCACGCGCAACCCAGACCCACTTGGTAAATGAAATTCAAGAGGTTTACCGCTCCCAAGGTGTAGGCATCCACGATAAGCACATCGAAATTATCGTCAAACAGATGCTCCGTCGTATCACCGTTCTTGAACCAGGTGATACCGATCTACTTCCTGGTGAATTGGTTGATCACCTTCGCTTCCAGGCTGCAAACCGCGAAGCGGTAACAAAAGGTGGCAAGGCTGCTTCTGGTCGCCCTGAACTTATGGGTATCACCAAGGCATCTCTTGCAACTGAATCCTGGCTATCAGCTGCATCCTTCCAAGAGACAACGCGCGTCCTAACCGATGCTGCGCTCTCTGAGCGAAGCGATCCACTACTAGGCCTCAAGGAAAACGTCATCATCGGTAAGTTGATCCCAGCAGGTACCGGACTATCACGTTACAGAAATGTCCGCGTTGAGCCTACTGAGGAAGCAAAGGCAGCTGTCTATGCCGCTTACGATGAGTATGACTACACGCCATTTGAATCAACTGGTTCGGGTGAAGCAGTTCGCCTTGATGAGTTTGAATCTGGATCGCGTTAATTAAGAAGTAACTAAAGATCCCCGGTTAGAAATAGCCGGGGATTTTTTATGGCTTTAGAACGATTCGGATTGGATTTCCGATTTTCTTTGCTAACTTCTCAAGAGCGAGCGCAGCTTGATCGAGCGGAAGAACCTCAGAAACTGATTTAGCAAGATTTAATTTTCCACTTCTTACAAATTCAACTAACTCCTTGGTGTGATGCGCCTCTGAGCCATAATGGCCAAGCACTTGGGTGCGCATGTATGTAAAAGCCATGTCATTTGGGATAGTGATCGGTTCATTTGCGATACCAACAATCACTAGGCGACCTTGCTCGCCGAGAAGTGAAAGGGCCTGTTTTCTCACAGGGGTTACACCGGCAAAATCGAAGGCGGCATTTAGGCCGCGGTGTTTCTTTAGCTCCTCATTACTTGGATCAAAGGCGAAATCAGCGCCGATTTCAAGCGCTTTTTCCCGGGCATCGCTCCTTGGGTCAATCGCAATCACCTTGCTACAACCAATCATCTTTAAGAGCTGGACGGCATGAATCCCAAGTCCACCTACACCAAAAACCGCAACGCTCTCTCCGGCTTGGATCTTTGCAGTTGATGAGATTGCGGCCCACGGTGTTGAGACAGCATCAGGAATTATTGCGGCCTGTTCAAAGGGCAAGGCATCTGGAATCTTCACGACAAGAGATTCCTTGGCAATCACATATTCGGCATAACCACCGTCATAGTCAAAACCGAGAGTTGTGATCTGATTTTTCTCATTTCGTTCACCGGCTATTACGAGAACTCGATCTCCGACTTTAAAGTTAGAGATGCCATCACCAACTTGATCAATAGTTCCTGCTACCTCATGGCCAAGTGTTACTTCATCTCCTTGTAGGTAGCCTGGCTTCAAAGTGCCATCTAAGAAGTGGACATCAGAGAGACAGACACCCGCAGCGCCAATTTTTATCCGCACTTCGCCCTTGGCGGCGCTAGGAGTTGGAACATCTTTAACTTCAAACTTTCGAGTTGCGACAGTTATGCGTCCGGCCTTCATGAGATTAATCCTTGCGCACGATTGATAAGAATATTTACACCAACACCAAAACCCTTGAAAGCGGGGTTAGTAGTTTGGCCTGTCCGATACCGCGCCCAGATTTGTTGAATAATTACCGTCAATCTAAAGAGTCCGAAGACTTCATAGAAAGTGAAATCGCCACACTTTCGGCCACTTAACTCTAGGTATTTGGCGATGAACTCTTTGCGAGTGGGCATTCCTTCAAGATGACTTGGCTGGCGACGAAGTGAGGCGAATTCCGGATTGTCATCTCGGTCGACCCAATAAGCAAGGGCCGAACCGAGATCCATAAGCGGATCACCCACTGTGGCGAGCTCCCAATCAAGCACGCCCACTAGCTTTTTTCGCCCTAAATCCAAGACCATGTTGTCGATCCGCCAATCGCCATGAATGATGCACGAACCAACATCTTCTGGTTTATTTACATCTAGCCAACGAATCACATCTTCACCATCTGGGACATCATCAGTTAACGCGTTGCGATAACGCTTAGACCAGCCCTCGACTTGGCGAGTTGCATACCCAGGACCTTTATTCAATTCCGAAAGTACAGTTGCATCAACGGCGTGGAGTTGAGCTAATCCCGCTACAAGACTTGTGGCCATAATCGAGATATCTTCTTTAGTAAGCGTCTCGGGAACATCACGGCGGAAGATATCTCCGGTAATCCGGTGCATGACATAGAAATCAGAACCGAGAATCGAGTGATCTTCACAGAGCGCAATGACTTTTGGAACTAAGTCATAGACTGGCTTCAAACGAGATTGAATCAAGAACTCTCGCTTCATATCGTGAGCAGAAACCGCTTTTGTGCCAACCGGTGGTCGACGTAGTACTAATTCGCGATCAGGATATTTCAATAGATAAGTTAGATTTGAGGCGCCACTTCTGAATTGACTTACCGTAGGCAATTCTTCTAATTCAAGATAACTCTTAAGCCAGTTATGAACTTTTGCGAGATCAAATGTATCTTCATCGCGAACTGGCGTCAGATCGCTCATGAGATATAAGGCTTAAGCTCTAATCTTGCTAGGTCGCGGATATGAACTTCATCTGGCCCATCAACGATTCGAAGGACGCGGATTCCTGCAAACATGGAAGCCAGCGGCGTATCTTGGCTTACGCCAGCGCCACCATGGGATTGGATAGCGTGATCAATAATATCTTGAGCCATTCGGGGGACCGCGACCTTAATAGCAGCTATTTCCTTGCGAGCAGCCTTAGCGCCTTGATTATCAATGATCCACGCTGCTTTTAGAACCAAGAGGCGAGCCTGTTCGATGTTGATTCGGGCGGTTGCAATCCAATCTTGGATGACACCCTGGCGAGCAAGTTCTTTTCCGAACGGAGTTCTTGTAAGGGAGCGCTTAATCATTAATTGCAGCGCACGCTCAGCCATTCCGATAGCGCGCATACAGTGATGAATTCGCCCTGGGCCAAGGCGGGCTTGCGCGAGTGCGAAACCTTCGCCCTCTTTGCCGATGAGATTACTTACCGGGACTTTCACATCAGTGAACGAGACTTCAGCATGGCCATGTTGATCGACATATCCAAGTACATCCAAATTCCTAATTACCTCAACACCTGGAGTATCAATCGGAACTAGAACCATCGATTGCTGTTTATGTTCTTCAGCATCGGGGTTAGTTTTGCCCATCACAATCAGGATTTTGCAACGTTCATCCATCGCTCCGGTGGTCCACCATTTCGCGCCATTAATGATGTAGTGATCACCATCGCGTTTGATACTTGTGCGGATATTGCGGGCATCGCTAGATGCAACATCAGGTTCAGTCATTGCAAAACCAGATCTAATCTCACCAGCAAGGAGCGGATCTAGCCATTGCTTCTTTTGTAGATCACTTCCAAACATGTCTAGCAATTCCATATTTCCAGTATCTGGAGCTGCGCAATTAATCGCTTCAGGTGCGATATCAGGAGACCAACCAGTTATCTCAGCTAGCGTCGCATAATCCGTAACTGTTAGATGATGGTCAAGATGTGGCAAAAAGAGATTCCATAACCCTTGCGCTTTTGCTTTCTTCTTTAACTCTTCAACAATAGGCGGCAGCTTGTGTGGCGTGCCGGCCTTGAAGAAGGCGGTTCGTTGCTCGCGATAGATCGATTCGGCGGGAAAGACCTCTTTATCCATAAAGGCTTGCAGTTTCGCCGCATATTCGGTTGCCTTAGGGCTTAGGCCGAAATCCATGCGAGTACCGTACGCATACTTCGCAGAAATTAGGAGAGGGAAGATGAGTGTTCTTGACCGCTTTCGCTTAGATGGAAAGGTCGCTGTAGTAACCGGAGCCTCATCAGGACTCGGAGTTGCATTTGCAAAGGCGCTCGCTGAAGCTGGCGCTGATGTAATCCTAGGTGCGCGTCGTGAAGAGCGCCTTCCGGAGACTGGAAAATTAGTTGAGGCCGCAGGACGAAAATTCGCAGCAAAGCGAACTGATGTTACAAAGCCAGAAGAGTGCGATGCGCTGATTGCATTTGCAATTGAGAAGTTCGGCAAGGCAGATATTTTGGTCAATAACGCCGGCGTTGGAACCGCGGTTCCATCAACGCGTGAAACCCCAGAACAATTTAGAAGCGTGCTCGATGTGAATTTGATGGGCGCTTATTGGATGGCCCAGGCATTTGCGAGAGCAAATAAAGATGGCGGAGTGATTGTAAATATCTCCAGCATCTTAGGGATTAAACCGCAAGGACTGCCACAAGCTGCGTATGCATCAAGTAAGGCTGGGCTAATCGGATTAACTAGAGATCTAGCCGCACAATGGACTGGAAGAAAGAAGATCCGCGTTAATGCTGTTGCCCCCGGATTCTTTCCATCTGAGATGAGCGATGAGTTACCGAAAGATATGGTTGAGATGCTCAAGATGTTTGCACCAGCCGGCCGACTCGGTGACCCGGACGAGTTAGCAGCAACCTTAATCTGGCTCGTTAGCGATGCCTCAAGCTATGTAACAGGAATTACCGTGCCAGTTGATGGCGGATTGGTGATGCCTTAAAAAGGGAGTTAACCCTTTATTAGTGCGTGGAGCCCAACTTCGACCATGTCATTCAAGGTCCGCTCGCGCGCCTCAGAATCCATAGCCTCATGGGTAAAGACATGATCGCTAATGGTCATAATCGCAAGGGCCCGTCGATTCTTCCGCGCCGCGATTGAGTAGAGCTGGTTGGCTTCCATTTCAAGAGCTAGTACTCCATGCTGTTGGAGTTTTTTAGCTGAATCAGTCTCGTCATAGAAGAAGTCCATTGAGGAGACGCCACCAACGTGGACTCTTTCAAACTTCTTACTTGCTTCATAAGCAGCCATCAAAAGGTGGAAATCGCAATGCGGCGCGAAGTCGAGGCCATTAGTGAAACGGCGATTAATGTTTGAATCGGTAGATGCAGTCATGGCAAGCACCAAATCGCCAACCTTTGTTTTATCTTGGATTCCGCCAGCAGTTCCGATTCGGATCGCAACTTGAGCATCGTATTCATTAAAGAGCTCGGTTACATAAATAGAAGCAGAAGGAAGTCCCATTCCAGTTCCTTGGACAGAGACACGCTCACCTTTATATGTTCCAGTGAATCCAAACATGTTTCTTACTGAGTTGTATTGCTTAGCGTTCTCTAGGTAATTATCAGCGACCCATTTTGCTCTAAGTGGGTCACCAGGAAGAAGGATTCGTTCGGCGACTTCGCCCTTTGCTGCCCCGATATGTACGCTCATAGTTAGCGAACAATAACAAGGACGGCAGCAATAAAGTGCGAGATGAAGGCTGCGGCGGTTAAGGCATGGAATAGTTCATGGAATCCAAACCAATTTATTGAGAGGTTTGGCTTCTTCACCGCGTAGATGATTGCGCCGGCTGAGTAAAGAACACCGCCGAGTGCGATCAACGTGAAGACCAAGGGGCCACCGGAAGCGTAAAAGTCAGGGAAGTAGATAAATGCCGCCCAACCAAGGGCTAGATAAATGGGTACATAGAGCCATTTAGGAGCGGATAACCAGAAGACGCGAAAGATCCCAGATAGAAGCGCGCCGCCCCAGACAAGTGATAAAAGTATTACCGCTTGCTGCTTTTCCAGCAGGTAAATTGAAAAAGGGGTGTAGGTACCGGCGATTAGTAGTGGAATATTGGCGTGATCAATGCGGCGCCAAACGGCCTTAGCAGCGGGGCTCCAAGGAACTCGGTGATAGATCGCGCTACAAGTAAAGAGTGAGACGGCAGTCAAAGTGAAGATAGTTAGAGTAATTCGGCCACGTAGCTCCGAGGTAATTGTTACGAGCGTCAACCCCGCGACTAGCGCAAGCGGTGACATCACTAGATGGATGATGCCGCGCAGTTTCGGTCTACTTAATACGTTCATAGACCACCTTCATACTCTTATCAAAAGTCAGCAGCGCAGTTTTTTCGTTTAGGGCTGTTGCGATGATGATTGCGTCTGCTAAGGCTATCTTGTTGGAGGCGCGAATTTTTGCAGCCAGAGTCGCAATCTCAGCATCAATAGCGATGATTTGAGGTAGAGATCTCCGTAGCTCGTCAGGACTAGTCGGCAGATCGCTATTTTCAAACCCCACTAATAGCTCAGCGAAAGCGAGCGCACTTATAGAGGGCGCAGTCGTTAGCTCTTCAAATTCACGGAGCGCCTTTTTATGATGCTCATCTTCGTTATCAAAGAGCGCTATCAACCACGACGTGTCTGCATGGCTTTTCTGTCCCACTCTTCGCGCTCCTTTTTGTAATCAAACGTTCTGCTTAGGCCACTCATGCTTCCAGCTAGCTCGCGGAGGGATTTCTTCCAATCTGCTTCATCAATCGAAGCGATAACGATTCGATTTTCTTTGTCGATCATGAATTCGACCGGGTCTCCAGGGTTTAAATTCACTTCGCGCAACACCTCTACTGGGATTGTGATCTGATTCTTGGAACTTATCCGAGAAGTAGTGGCGCGACCGCGGCGGGGACGGGGAGATGTGGATTTCTTAGGGCTCCGCTTAGCCTTTACTTTGTTAGCCATAAGTAAAGGCTAACTCCTTTTTAGTCGGCGTGTCGGGGGCTCAAAAGCGGCGTGTTTGGCTCGCTTACCCGTTTTGACCGTCTCGCGGGGCTTCCTATAGCCTCGCGCCCTTGTGTCCACAGGAGCGACACACCCGACCGCGTGGGTCGGAGTTTGAACGAGATGGAGATACGTAGTGCCAACAATTCAGCAGTTGGTCCGCAAGGGTCGCGTTGATAAGTCTGACAAGACAACAACGCCTGCTCTAAAGGGAAGTCCACAACGTCGCGGCGTTTGCACGCGCGTTTATACGACCACGCCAAAGAAACCGAACTCAGCGCTTCGTAAAGTTGCACGTGTTCGTCTCACTTCTGGAATGGAAGTAACTGCTTACATCCCAGGTGAAGGCCACAATCTTCAAGAGCACTCCATCGTTCTTGTTCGTGGCGGCCGCGTTAAGGATCTACCTGGCGTTCGTTACAAAATCGTTCGTGGCTCCCTCGACACTCAAGGTGTGAAAGATCGTAAGCAAGCTCGTTCACGCTACGGAGCAAAGAAGGAGAAGAAGTAATGCCACGTAAAGGTCCCGCTCCGAAATCTCCAGTCGTCGCAGATCCGGTCTATAACTCACCGGTTGTAACTGCGTTAATCAACAAAGTTCTTTCTCATGGAAAGCGTTCAACTGCAGAGCGCATCGTTTATGACGCGCTAGAGAATTGCCGCGCTAAGACTGAAGTTGATCCAGTCATCACTTTGAAGCGCGCACTCGACAATGTAAAGCCAGCCGTTGAAGTTCGTTCACGTCGCGTTGGTGGAGCTACTTATCAAGTACCTGTCGAAGTTAAGGCTGCACGCTCTATGACTCTCGGTCTCCGCTGGTTAGTTGATAACGCTCGCCTCCGTCGCGAGAAGTCAATGGCAGAACGTCTTGCTAACGAAATGATTGATGCATCAAATGGTTTGGGCGCCGCCGTTAAGAAGCGCGAAGACACTCACAAGATGGCTGAAGCAAACAAGGCGTTTGCTCACTACAGGTGGTAATGATGGCGACCGCAACCGCACTTGATCTAGCAAAAGTCCGCAACATCGGCATCATGGCTCACATTGATGCTGGTAAGACGACTACTACCGAGCGCATCCTTTTCTACACCGGTATTAACTACAAGATCGGTGAAGTCCATGAGGGCGCCGCAACTATGGACTGGATGGAGCAAGAACAAGAGCGCGGTATCACCATTACCTCTGCTGCAACTACTTGCCAGTGGAAAGACCACACCATCAACATCATCGATACCCCGGGCCACGTTGACTTCACTGTTGAAGTTGAGCGTTCCCTCCGCGTTCTCGATGGCGCTGTAACAGTTTTCGATGGCGTTGCTGGCGTTGAGCCACAATCCGAAACAGTCTGGCGCCAAGCCGATAAGTACAAGGTCCCAAGAATTTGTTTCGTAAATAAGTTAGACCGTACCGGCGCAAGCTTCGATCGTTGCGTTGAGATGATCGGTGCTCGTCTTGGCGCGACTGCGTTAGTTCTACAAATCCCAATCGGCGTTGAGGCTGATTTCATCGGAGTCGTTGATCTAATCGCAATGAAGGCGCTTACCTGGAGAGGCGAGACCCAAAAGGGTGAAGATTATGTTGTCGAAGATATCCCAGCTGATCTCAAAGAGAAGTGCGACAAAGCTCGCCATGACATGGTCGAAACTCTTGCTGATTGCGATGACGCAATCATGGAGAAATACCTTGGTGGCGAAGATATTAGTGAAGAAGAAATCATCGCTGGTATCCGTCGTGCAACTCTTGCTTACAAACTAACTCCGGTTCTAACCGGTTCTGCATTTAAGAACAAGGGCGTCCAGCCAATGCTCGATGCTGTAACTCGTTACCTTCCAAGCCCACTTGATATCGATGCAATCATTGGTTCAAAGATGGGTAATAAAGAAGTAGAGATTTCCCGTAAGCCTGATGCCGCGGAGCCTTATTCATCACTTGCTTTCAAGATCATGAGCGATCCACACCTTGGAAAGCTCACCTTCGTCCGCATTTATTCGGGCGTTCTTGAGGCTGGTACCGCCGTTCTTAACTCCACAAAGGATCGTAAAGAGCGGATCGGAAAGATCTATCGCATGCACGCAAATAAGCGTGAGGAAATCCCACAAGCCTCAGCCGGCGACATCATCGCTGTGATGGGCCTTAAGGACACCACTACTGGTGACACCCTCTGCGATACCGATAATCCGGTCATCCTTGAGTCGATGGACTTCCCAGATCCAGTTATCCACGTTGCGATTGAGCCAAAGACCAAGGGTGATCAAGAGAAGCTCGGCGTTGCTATCCAGCGTCTAGCTGAAGAAGATCCAACCTTTCATGTCCGCACCGATGAAGAGACTGGTCAGACAATCATCGGCGGTATGGGCGAACTTCACCTTGAAATTCTCGTTGACCGTATGAAGCGCGAATTCAAAGTCGAAGCAAATGTTGGTAAGCCACAAGTTGCTTATCGCGAAACTCTTCGCAAGCCAGTCGATCGTTATGACTACACCCACAAGAAGCAGACCGGTGGTTCTGGACAGTTCGCAAAGGTCCAAATCGCACTCGAGCCACTTCCTGTTGGCGCAGTCGAAGGTGGATACGAATTCGTTAACAAGATTACGGGTGGACGTATCCCGAGGGAGTACATCCCATCAGTTGATGATGGTTGCCAAGAAGCAATGGCAAGTGGACCGCTAGCTGGTTATCCACTCACAGATGTACGAGTAAGTCTTCTTGATGGCGCATACCACGATGTTGATTCATCGGAGTTGGCCTTCAAGATTGCTGGAATCGCGGCGTTCAAGGAAGCGGCAAGACTTGCCGGTCCTGTTCTCCTCGAGCCAATGATGTCCGTTGAAGTCACTACCCCTGAAGATTTCATGGGCGACGTCATCGGCGATCTCAACAGCCGTCGTGGCCAAATCCAGGCCATGGATGAGCG
>VGAF01000016.1 GCA_016870855.1 Actinomycetota bacterium
ATCGTTCTTCCTCAGACTTAGATGTCTCAGCGCTCTCATACCGGATGTTCTCTAGGAGTACTACTCCCCCAGGTTTTATAGATCCCACCGCGGTCTTGGCCGAATCGCCAATCACATCAGATGCAAACACGACTTCGCGCCCAAGGAGCTCTCTCAAGCGTTCTGCAATTGGAGCAAGAGATAACTCAGGTTTCCGCTCACCTTTCGGTCTTCCTAAATGAGCGCAGATGACGAGCGATGCGCCCGCATTTAATAGGAAGTTTATTGTTGGCAGCGAAGCTCTTATTCGTCCATCATCGCTAATTATTCGTTTTCCGGTTCCATTATCTTGCAATGGCACGTTGAGATCGCATCGGAGAAAGACCCGCTCTCCTGTGTAAGAAAGCGAATCGAGCGTTTTAACCACTTGGATTCCGTACTCTTGAAAGGTTTAGAGACTCTTGCCGATAAACGACATCAAATCCACTATGCGATTTGAGTAACCCCACTCGTTGTCATACCAAGAAGCGACTTTGGCTTGATTACCAATCACCTTGGTTATGCCAGCATCAAAAATGCTGGAATGAGGATCGGTCACGATATCGGTAGAGACGATTGGATCTTCGGTGTAGCGCAAGATTCCCTTAAGTGGGCCCTCAGCTGCTTTCTTCATAGCGGCATTTACTTCCGCAGCGCTGGTCTCTTTGGCAAGTTCAACGGTTAAATCTGTGATTGATCCAGTTGGGACTGGAACGCGTAGCGCGTAGCCATCGAGTTTGCCCTTAAGTTCTGGCAGGACAAGTCCAATAGCTTTAGCAGCGCCCGTGGAGGTTGGGATGATATTTGTGGCTGCTGCGCGAGCTCTGCGGAGATCCTTATGCGGGAAGTCCAAGATGACCTGGTCGTTCGTGTAAGCGTGAACGGTAGTCATAAATCCGCGGACAATTCCAAAGTTCTCATGGAGAACCTTGGCCATCGGAGCAAGACAATTTGTGGTGCATGAAGCGTTAGAAATGATGTTGTGCTTAGCTGGATCATAAGCTGAATCATTAACGCCTAAAACTAAAGTTACATCTTCATCAGTAGCTGGAGCAGAAATAACAACTTTCTTAGCGCCACCCACAAGATGCTTGCCAGCATCTGAGGCCTTGGTAAAGCGGCCTGTTGATTCAATTACGATTTCGGCGCCGACTGATCCCCATGGGAGCGCTGCTGGGTCTTTCTCGGCAAATACTCGAATCTTTTTGCCGCCAATTGTTAAGGAATTATCATCGAATGTGACTTCTTGGTTTATTCTGCCGAGAATTGAATCGTACTTAATTAAGTGAGCCAGGGTGTCGATACTGGTGAGATCGTTAACTGCAACTATCTCTATTGGAGCGTTAGAGGCGAGCGCGGCGCGGAGAAAATTTCGACCGATTCGACCAAAACCATTGATACCAACCTTGACCATGATTACACCCTTTATAAATACTTTGAGAAATTATGCGCCACGACCTTGTGGACTTGGCCAAAGTCTATCAGCGCAGGTTATTAATCCAAATTAGTTAAGTAGATCAGGCGAGAGCCCGGCTTCGGTATCAGGTATACCTAATTCGGAGGCCCGCTTATCCGCCATAGCCAAAAGTCTCCTAATGCGACCTGCGATTGCATCTTTAGTCATCGGTGGTGAAGCGAGCGAACCAAGTTCTTCCAAACTCGCTTGGCCATGATTGATACGAAGCTCTCCGGCATCTCGCAAGTGCTTCGGGATATCTTCGCCGAGAATCTCAAGAGCGCGCTGTACTCGCGCTGATGCAGCAACGGCGGCTCTTGCAGAGCGTCGCAGATTTGCATCGTCAAAATTAGCTAGGCGATTGGCGGTAGCCCTTACTTCTCTTCTCATACGACGTTCTTCCCAAGCAAGAACGCTCTCATGGGCGCCAAGGCGCGTTAAAAGAACACCGATGGCATCGCCATCACGAATGACAACGCGATCAACGCCACGAACTTCGCGCGCTTTCGCAGTAATTCCGAGACGTCGCGCTGCGCCAACGAGTGCGAGAGCCGCCTCAGATCCAGGACAAGTGATCTCAAGCGCTGAGGATCTTCCAGGTTCGGTTAGTGAGCCATGAGCGAGAAATGCTCCGCGCCAAGCAGCTTCAGCATCACAGACTCCAGCAGAGACAACTTGTGGCGGAAGTCCTCTAACCGGACGACCATTTGAATCAACAAGGCCAGTTTGGCGTGCCAGAGCATCGCCATCGCGCAAGACTCGAACTAGGTAACGACTTCCTTTTCGTAGACCGCCGGCGCTTATTACAGCAAGATCAGATTCATGCCCGTAAATATCAGCAATATCTTTACGGACTCTTCGCGCTCCTTGGGCAGTATCGAGTTCAATCTCAACCATAATTTTTCCAGAGGTAATGTGTAGCCCGCCTGCAAATCGAAGGATTGAGGAGACTTCGGCCTTTCGGCAACAAGGCTTCGAAATTGAGAGTCGACTTAACTCGTCTTTGACTGATGAGGTCATTGCCATGAGCGTTATCTAAGCATCTCCCCCGCAAAAATGTTGCGGAATACTGAAACTAATTTTTCAGAATCGTGATGATTACTACCTGGGGCGGTCGCGAGATCGGCCACAATCAACTGGCCTCCCATATCTTTGACAATTGCACCCAAAGCGCTACTCGATTCTTGGTTGGTCATTATCGACTGATCTGCTATTGCAAAATCACATCCGAGCGATGGAGCAAACCTATTGAGCAACCTAAGGTGCTCGGCCGCTGAACTCCCTGCAAATTCATCTCCAACCGCGCTAGGGTTTGCATCAAGATTTAAGACGATAATTTTCTTTGCTTTCGAATTTGAAATTGCAGCGAGTTGTTCCTTCAGAAGTAGATGAGGCAGAACACTTGAGAACCATGATCCCGGCCCGAAAGTGAGCCAATCTGCGCTCGCGATAGAAGCCGCACCCTGTGTAGTTGCAGGCGCATCAGGTGGAATAAGCGTGAGATTCTCTAGCGTGCCTTTTCCAAGCGCTACCTCTTTCTGTCCCCGAATGACTTGTGTTCCTTGCCAATTCTTGAAAGTTCCTTCGATATCTAGTGGCGTTAACGACATAGGCAGAACTCGTCCCAATACTTTTAACAACGCTCCAACTCGATCTAGACCTTGGATCGGATCACCATCTCTATCCCAAAGCGCCGCTAGAAGTAAGTTTCCGATGGCATGGCCATTTAATTCGCCCTCTGAAGTGAAGCGGTATTGCATCAAGTCAGCCCAATTACGCCCCCATTCATCATCGGCGCATAAGGCAGCGAGCGCCATTCGCAAATCTCCTGGTGGGAGCGAGTTGAATTCATCTCGTAGCCTGCCACTTGACCCACCATTATCAGCAACCGTAACGATTGCTGTTATCTCCGGAGTTAGCTGGCGTAGCGCTTTCAACATAGCGGCGAGACCATGCCCGCCACCAAAAGAAACTACCTTCAACGCTCTCTCCCGAGATCACGATGAATGGCGTGAGCGGAAACTGATGCATCTTTGGAGATCTCAAGTCCATTTAAGCGTTTGGCGAGCTCCTCAGCAACCGCAACGCTTCGGTGCTTGCCACCGGTACAGCCAATGGCTAAAGTCAAAAACTTCTTTCCCTCATTTAGATAACCGCGGGCAATGCTGTCAAAGAGCGCTACATAACGATCGAGAAACTCCGGTACAGCACTTGCATTAAGAACTGCATCGCTTACCTCTTTATCTAGCCCACTCTTTGGTCTTAACTCTGGTTGCCAATGTGGATTTGGGATGAATCGGCAATCCATAACTAGATCAGCATCCGCCGGAATTCCAAACTTATAGCCAAATGAGAGAACATTGACCTTTAGGGCAGCGAGTGAACCGCTCTGAAAGAGTTCTTTAATTTTCCGTTCTAACTGGTGGATGTTGAGTTGGGATGTATCTACAACTAGGTCCGCGCCAGCTCGCAACTCACGTAACTTTTCACGCTCACGCTCGATACCATCTACAATCCGGTCATTACCTTGTAGGGGATGTGGTCTTCTAGAAGATTCGAAGCGAGTGATTAAAACTTCATCCGAAGCATCCACAAAAATTATTTTTCGCGAGACGCCCTTTTCAACGAGTTCCGCAAGCGCTCGGTTTAAATCATCAAAGAACTGGCGACCGCGGACATCAATCACAACCCCAATTGAGTCAGAGGTCCGCTCGGTCATCTCGAGCACGGCGGTAAGTAGGGATGGAGGGAGGTTATCTATTACATACCATCCGGAATCTTCCATTGAGTGGGCGACGGTCGAGCGCCCAGCGCCACTCATTCCAGTGATGACGACTACTTCGCGTGCCATGGCTTCATCATGCTATCCATGTCAAGGATGCTCGATGATCTCCCCCGTTTTAGCATCTACTTCGATAGCGCTCTCCATAGCGCTTAGCTTTTCATGTATGACCATCGCAGTCTTCTCACCAATTCCAGGAACCGCCGCTATCTCGTTGATATCGGCGTTCCTCAGCGCTGCAACGGATCCGAATCTTTCAATCAGAGCGCCTCGCCGACTCTCACCCAACCCGGGAATTTCATCTAACAGCGATTCGAGCATTAGACGGGAGCGCTTTGAACGGTGGAAAGTAATCGCAAAGCGATGCGCTTCATCACGGATGCGTTGTACCAAGTACAGCGCCTCGCTATTTCTTGGCAGTATTACCGGATAGGCGCGATCGGGAAACCAAATTTCCTCTAATCTCTTCGCAAGCCCAACGAGTGCTACATCGGTTATCCCAAGTTCAGCTAGAGCGCGCGCTGCGGCATTTACCTGGCCACGACCACCATCGACAATGACAAGCTGGGGTGGGTAAGCAAATCTAGGCTTTCTCGCACCAAGTGAATCTAACTCCTCTAGATCAAGTTCTTTCTCCTCCAAGTAGCGCTTGAAGCGTCTAGTTATCACATGATGCATGGCGCGCGTATCATCAAATTTCTCTCGATCATCGATTCCAAAGCGACGATAATCGCTCTTCTTGGGTTGACCATCTTCAAAGACAACCATGGAAGCAACTACTGAAGTGCCTTGGATATTTGAGATGTCAAAACACTCTATCCGAAGAGGAAGTTCATCTAGTTCTAAGGCCGAGGCCAAATCCTCAAGGGTGCGCCCAGAAACTCCCGCATCATTGGCGCGCTTACTCAAGAATTGAACTAAGGCGTGGTGCGCATTTCGTTTCACTGTTTCAAGGATTTCTAGTTTCTCGCCTCTCTGTGGCAAGTGAATGCTTGTCTTGCTCTTAGCGCGCTGTGAGAGAAGTTCGGCCAATGAATCGCTATCTGCAACTTCAACATTTACATAGATTTCTCGTGGAAGTTCAAACTCTCTATAGATGAGTTCTAGAGTTGCTTCGATAAGCGCATCCTCTTCAGGCAGATTCGCCCTATCCATAATCCAAGATCTTGATCCGACAATCCTTCCGTTTCTCACTCTGAAAATTGAGGCTGCCGAGTGAGTGATATCGTCATGAAGCGCTACAAAGTCTGCAGATATTGAATCTGAGATAGCTGCATCCGTTGACTCACTAGCCAACTCGAGCGCTTTCAATCGATCCCTTATCTTTGCAGCTCGCTCGAACTGTTCCGCCTCAGCTGCTCGCTCCATTTCTTCCTTTAGCCGGGACTCCAGATCAGTTGCGCCATGCTCCATAAAGTCACTTAACTTTGAAATCAGGTCGCGATGTTCTGCGGAAGTTACTCGCCCAACACAGGGCGCGGCACACTTACCGATATCACCAAGTAAGCACTGGCGTTTACTTCTTACAGCCTGATCGAAATTGCTCTTCGAACATGATCGGATAGGAAACAGCTCGAGAATTAGATCAAAGGTAGTCCGCAGCGCCCAGGCATGCGCGTAAGGACCGAAATACTTAAGACCCTTCTGTTTCGCTCGCCGAGTTATAAAGATTCGTGGAAACTCTTCACTCACCGATAGGGCTAGAAATGGATAGGACTTGTCGTCGCGAAATTGCACGTTGAAGTCTGGGCTTTCCTCTTTTATCCAGGTGAACTCAAGTTGCAGCGCTTCTACTTCTGAATCGACTACGGTCCAGTCCACCCGGCTAGCGGCGTGCACCATGCGATTTGTCTTCTCCGGCAAGTTTTTCTGGAAGTAGGAGTTAAGCCGATTCTTTAGGTTCCGCGCTTTACCAACATAGATGACGCGATCTTGCGCATCGAAGAAGCGATAAACGCCGGGTTCATCTGGAACACCGGTTGGTCTATAACTAACTGGATCTGTCATCTCTCGAACCGCTAGTTATTTGGCTTTGAGTTTGAGCGCTTCGCTCAAGAAGCGTCCGGTATAACTTGCCTTGTTCTTGGCAACTTCTTCTGGGGTGCCGGAAGCCACAACCGTTCCGCCTCCAGAGCCTCCTTCTGGGCCAAGATCAATAACCCAATCAGCGGATTTGATCACATCAAGATTATGTTCAATCACCACAACAGTATTTCCAGTCTCAACAAGGCGCCGAAGAACTCCAAGTAACTTTCGAACATCCTCAAAGTGGAGTCCGGTAGTTGGTTCATCTAATACATAAATGGTGCGACCAGTAGAACGTCGTTGCAACTCAGTGGCCAGTTTGACTCGTTGCGCCTCTCCTCCAGAGAAAGTTGGAGCTGATTGCCCTAATCTGACATATCCCAAACCAACATCGCACAAAGTCTTGAGGTAGCGGTGTATGGCAGGAATTGATTCGAAGAATTCACTTGCTTTCTCAATTGGCATATCTAGGACTTCAGCGATTGTCTTGCCTTTGTAATGTACCTCTAAGGTTTCTCGGTTATACCGGGCGCCATGACATACCTCGCAAGGAACATATACATCAGGTAAGAAGTTCATCTCAATAGTGATGGTTCCATCGCCGGCGCAGTTCTCGCATCGACCACCTTTTACGTTAAACGAGAATCGTCCCTGTTGGTAGCCACGCACCTTCGCCTCGCTGGTCTCGGCAAAGAGTGCACGGATTTTGTCGAAGACTCCGGTGTATGTAGCCGGATTAGATCGTGGCGTTCGGCCAATTGGAGATTGATCAACATGAACGACTTTGTCTAGATGATCGATTCCAGTAACGGTTCGATGGCGCCCCGGTACAACCCGCGCACCGTTTAGCTTGTTTGCAAGGACCGAATACAGGATGTCATTCACTAGCGTCGACTTACCAGAGCCACTTACACCCGTTACTGCAACAAAAAGTCCGAGTGGAAAAGTTACATCAATTGATTTTAAGTTGTTTTCTTTTGCCTCTTTTACAACCAGCGAACGCTTTGAATCGACTTTACGACGTGATTTTGGAATCGCAATCGAACTTCTTCCCGATATGTAGGCGCCAGTAATCGATTTCTTCGATTCGACCAAGCTGGCTAAATCCCCGGATACGACAATCTCGCCCCCATGCTCGCCGGCGCCAGGACCGATATCAACGATCCAATCAGCAGTTCGTATTGTCTCCTCATCATGCTCAACCACAATCAAGGTATTTCCGAGATCTCTTAGATGTGTCAAAGTATCGATTAGGCGACGGTTATCTCGTTGATGTAATCCAATACTTGGTTCATCTAGAACATAGAGAACTCCAACTAGACCTGAACCAATCTGGGTAGCAAGACGTATTCGTTGCGCTTCGCCACCGGAGAGAGAGGCAGCAGCGCGGGCCAAAGTTAGGTACTCAAGACCTACATCAAGTAAGAAGCCGAGTCGTGCGTTAACTTCTTTCATCACGCGTTCGGCGATCTTTGCCTCTCGCGCGCCCAGCTTTATCTCTTTTAAGAATCGTGCGCACTCATCGATTGAAAGTTCGCAGATTTCAGCGATGTTTTTCCCTCCGACTGTTACAGCTAGGACTTCTGGTTTCAATCGCGAACCATTACAAACTGCGCAAGGCGTCTCACGCATATATGCCTCGTATTTCTCGCGGCTATAGTCACTCTCGGTTTCGCCATGTCTCCGTTCAATAAATGGAATGACGCCCTCAAATCCAGTCGAGTAACTTCGAACCCGTCCATATCGATTCTTATATTTGACGTGTACTTCATACTCGTAGCCATTTAATATCGAAGCCCTAGCCTTCTCCGAGAGCTTGCGCCATGGAGTATCCATCGAGAACTTCACATCTTTGGCAAGTGCTTCCAAGAGATTATTGAAGTACTCAGAGGTCTGACCGCCCGCCCACGGAGCGATTGCGCCCTCATTGATTGAAATAGAGTCATCTGGAATTACCAACTCTTCATCTACCTCTAACTTAGAGCCGATTCCCGTGCACTCCGGGCAAGCCCCGAAGGGAGAATTAAAGGAGAATGAACGTGGTTCCATCTCTTGGAAGGAGAGACCGCAATCATGGCAAGCTAACAATTCGCTATATGTTCGCTCACGTTCTTCTTTAGCTTTTGCATCGACAAATTCGAGCGTTACCAGACCATTAGCTAGCCGAAGCGCTGTTTCAATCGAATCCGTCAATCGCTGCTTTGAATCTGGTTTTGCAGTCAATCGGTCAATCACAACTTCGATTGTGTGTTTCTCTTGCTTCTTTAATTTCGGCGGTTCGCTTAGTTGGACAGTGACGCCATCGACTCTCGCCCTTGAATATCCTTGTGCTAACAAATCCTTAAATAGATCGGCAAACTCTCCCTTACGGGAGCGAATCATGGGAGCAAGTACTTGGAATCTAGTCTCAGCAGGAAGACTAAGAATTTGATCGACAATGTTCTGGGGGGTCTGCTTTGCGATTGGTTTCCCGCATTTAGGACAGTGCGGTTTTCCCGCTCGTGAGAAAAGTAACCGGAGATAGTCATAGACCTCAGTAATAGTTCCTACAGTTGAACGCGGGTTTCGATTTGTTGATTTCTGATCGATAGAGACTGCAGGAGATAGACCCTCGATAAAGTCGACATCAGGCTTATCCATCTGGCCCAAGAATTGTCGGGCATAAGCTGAGAGTGATTCGACATAACGTCGCTGACCCTCGGCGAATATCGTGTCGAAGGCAAGTGATGATTTTCCTGATCCAGATAGCCCAGTAAAGACAATCAAAGAGTTACGAGGCAGATCTAGGGATACATTCTTGAGGTTATGTTCGCGAGCACCCCTAACGACTAATCGTTCAGCGCTCATTTAATTCCACCTTCATCCATACTACGAAGTTCCCGCTTAAGTTCCTTGATCTCATCACGCAATCTAGCCGCTAACTCAAATTGGAGTTCTGCGGCAGCGCTTCGCATCTGTTCGGTTAAAGATTCGATCAGACCAAGAAGTTCAGCTCTGGGCAAGGCTACGAGTGACTTGGCATGAACGCCAACCGGAGTCTCGCTTACGCCACCACGCTTACCCCCACCAATTAGGTTTTCGGTATCTTCGCTCTCGCGTTCGATCAAATCTGTTATATCTGCAATCTTCTTGCGAAGTGGTTGTGGATCAATTCCCATCGCCTCGTTATATGCGATCTGTTTCGCCCGGCGTCGATTGGTCTCATCAATAGCGTTTCGCATCGAATCAGTTAGGTTATCGGCATACATATGTACCTCACCCGATACATTTCGCGCCGCTCTACCGATGGTCTGGATGAGCGATCGAGTGGAGCGCAAGAAGCCTTCTTTATCGGCATCGAGGATGGAGACTAGCGAGACTTCGGGAAGATCAAGTCCCTCACGTAACAAGTTGATTCCTACTAGAACGTCATATTCACCAAGTCGTAACTCACGTAGTAGCTCAACTCTTCTCAAGGTATCCACTTCTGAGTGGAGGTAACGAACTCGTATTCCGGCATTGGCAAAATAGTCGGTGAGATCTTCCGCCATCTTCTTTGTCAGAGTGGTCACCAATACCCGCTCATTACGTTCAGCTCGTAGGTTAATCTCTACTCTTAAATCATCAATCTGATTCTTGGTTGGCTTAATTATTATCTTTGGATCTATAAGTCCAGTTGGGCGGATTACCTGTTCAACAAAGACCCCGCCTGCCTTCTCCATCTCGTAAGGACCAGGCGTTGCCGAAAGGTAGACCTTCTGAGGAGTTCGTTCGAGAAACTCATTAAAGGTAAGTGGTCGATTATCCATGGCGCTGGGCAATCTAAAGCCGTGCTCAACCAGAGTTCTTTTACGTGAGGCATCGCCTTCGAACATTGCGCCAATCTGCGGCACGGATATATGTGATTCATCAATTACGCATAAGAAGTCTTCTGGGAAGTAATCAAGGAGACAGTTCGGCGCTGAGCCCGCGGTTCGGCCATCAATATGGCGAGAATAGTTTTCAATCCCAGAACAGAAGCCCAGCTGTTGGATCATCTCTAAATCAAACTGGGTGCGCATTCGTAGGCGCTGCGCTTCAAGCAGCTTGTTCTCCCGCTCCAATTCTTTAAGACGGATTGCGAGCTCTGCTTCAATATCTGCCATAGCTCGCTTCATCGTTGCTGGACTAGCTGAGTAGTGGGTGGCGGGGAAAATGAATACCTCTTTTACATCACTAACTATCTCTCCGGTCAGGGGATTTAGCGTTGTTAATCGCTCAATCTCATCACCAAACATCTCAATTCGAATAGCAAGTTCTTCGTAAACAGGAATGATTTCAATTGTGTCGCCCCGAACTCTAAACGTGCCGCGTTCAAATGCGATGTCATTGCGCTTATATTGAATATCAACAAACTTTCGAAGCAGCGCATTGCGATCGAGGTTATCCCCCACATTTACTCGAACCATTCGATCTATGTACTCCTGAGGCGTTCCAAGACCATAAATACAGGAGACAGTTGCAACTACCACTACGTCACGGCGCGTAAGTAATGAATAAGTAGCTGAGTATCTAAGGCGTTCTACCTCCGAATTTATTGAAGCATCTTTCTCGATAAAGGTATCTGTTTGCGGTACATATGCTTCCGGCTGGTAGTAGTCGTAATATGAAACAAAGTATTCGACCGCATTATTAGGTAGAAGTTCTTTAAACTCATTAGCTAGTTGTGCTGCAAGAGTCTTGTTAGGCGCTAAGACGAGCGTTGGTCGCTGTACTTGCTCTATCAACCAAGCAACGGTCGCAGATTTTCCAGTTCCAGTCGCTCCAAGTAAGACTACATCTGGCTCGCCTCGATTTACTCTCTCAGTTAAATTTGCAATGGCACTTGGTTGATCGCCCGCTGGTTTGAAATCACTTATTATCTCGAAAGGTTGATCTGCCCTTGGAGTACTAGTGACTGCGCGCGTCATTTTTTCGTTCGCGGAAGAATCTCGCGCTCCCAAACTCCTTGAACGGCGCGCTCAAGATCATCAATTGAACCTTCATTCTTAATTACACAATTGGCGATTGATTCACGCTCTTCATCAGACGCTTGGGCAGAAATTCTCCGTTCAATCTCATAACTCTTAAGGCCTCGTTCCGCGAGGCGAGCTTTTCTCACCTCAAGATTCGCCGAAATCGTGATTACAAAATCAAAGCGGTTAGCGCCTTTAGTCTCAAACAAGAGTGGAATTTGATTAATAACTACGCCATCGCTTGGAACGCGTGCGGCAATTTTTATGGCGAGTTCTCGCACTTTGGGATGAATGATTTCCTCTAAATCACGGCGCGCATTCTCATCTTTAAATACTATCTCCGCCAACTTGGAGCGATTAATCTCTCCGTCATCTAGGATTTCATCGCCAAAGCGGGAAAGAACTTCATCAAAACCTTCGGTGCCACGTTCAATCACATCTCGGGCTAGTTGATCAGAGTCGATAACAACTGCTCCAAGCTCCTGAAAGAACTCGCCGGCCAGTGACTTACCTGAGCCAATCCCTCCAGTCAGTGCAATCGAGAGCATCTGATTTTCTCCAAAGCTAGTAAAGAGCCTCTTCCAAATAGAAAGAACAGGACCAGAATAAATCCGGCCCTGTTCTCATCAATAACTACTCTGCTGTCGCAGTCTGTTCAGCTTGTGGTTCTGCTGCGGCGGCAGCGGCATCAGCGGCCTGTGCTTCTGCTTTCTGCTTCTTATGAGCAAGGAAGCGAGCTTGGGCTTCTGTGTATTGGCGCTCCCACTCCTCGCGCTGTGTCTCATAGCCAGGCTTCCACTCTTGAGTTTGCGGATCGAAACCTTCTGGATAGATAAAGTTTCCGCTCTCGTCATATCGAGCTGGCATTCCATATTGAGTTGGATCGAAAGCTTCGACTGGGACGTCATGGCCCTCGTTAGCCTGTTTTAGCGATAACGAGATTCGACGACGCTCTAGGTCGATGTCGATAATCTTTACAAAGAGTTGATCGCCAACTTGAACGACCTGTTCTGGGATTTCCACATGGCGTTCTGCAAGCTCTGAGATATGCACCAATCCTTCGATGCCATCAAATACTCGGATAAACGCTCCGAATGGAACGAGCTTAGTTACCTCACCCGGAACAACCTGATTAATAGTGTGAGTACGGGCAAATGCCTGCCATGGATCTTCTTGTGTTGCCTTGAGTGATAGCGAAACGCGCTCGCGCTCGAAATCAACTTCAAGAACTTCTACAGTAACTTCATCGCCTACTTCTACTACCTCACCTGGGTGATCAATATGCTTCCAAGAGAGTTCCGAGACGTGAACTAGCCCATCAACGCCACCAAGATCTACGAATGCGCCAAAGTTGACTATGGAAGAGACAACGCCGGAGCGAACCTGTCCCTTTTGGAGTTGATTGAGGAAAGTCGTGCGTGACTCGGATTGAGTCTGTTCTAGATAAGCGCGGCGTGATAGCACAACGTTATTTCTATTCTTATCAAGTTCGATAATGCGCGCCTCAACTTGCTTGCCAATATAGGGCGAGAGATCGCGAACTCGTCGCATTTCTACGAGTGATGCTGGGAGGAATCCGCGGAGACCGATATCAACAATCAAGCCGCCCTTTACAACCTCGATTACCGTTCCGACTACTACCTCGTCGCGCTCCTTCTTACCTTCAATCTCACCCCACGCCTTCTCATATTGAGCGCGCTTCTTGGAGAGAATCAGGCGACCTTCTTTATCTTCCTTTTGAAGGACGAGCGCTTCAATTCGCTCTCCGACTTTTACTAATTCACTTGGATCTAGATCATTACGGATAGAGAGCTCTCGTGAAGGAATTACACCTTCGGTCTTGTATCCGATATCTAGAAGTACTTCGTCTCTATCTACTTGTACGACGATGCCTGAGACTAGGTCGCCATCGTTGAAATTTTTGATTGTGCCTTCGATTGCGGCAAGGAATTCGGCTGCTGAGCCGACATCATTTACTGATATTTGAGTTGACAAGTTGCTCCGTGGGGAAAGGTAACTAGTAGGGCACGCTTAAAGTCTGACTCCAATTGGTATTGGGCATTTCCTACTAGGTCCGAGGCGATGCAAGAGCCCTAAGCGAGGAGCTGAAGGCTACTTTCAACTCACCTTTTGGGTCAATTTGGGTGATTAATGTGCGGCTAGATCCCAACTCTTCCCAAAGCCGACATTTACATCCAGCGGGGCCTTTAGCGGATAGGCGTTACCCATTTCCCTACGGACCAGCTCTTCCAATCCCTCATGTTCGCCTTTGGAGACCTCAAATATCAATTCATCATGGACTTGAAGCAGGAGCCGAGACTTAAAACCTTCATCGGTTAGCGCGCGAGCGACGTTTAACATCGCAACTTTAATTATGTCTGCGGCCGATCCTTGAATTGGAGCATTTAGCGCAGCGCGCTCGGCAACTTCTCTTCTCTGTCGATTTTCATGGTTCAAATCTGGAAGATATCGACGTCGGCCAAGAATCGTCTCGGTATATCCACGTTCCCGGGCAACTCTTACTACTTCCTTTAGATAATCCTGAATTCCGCCAAATCTCTCAAAATATCGACCCATAAGCGCGCTCGCCTCAGCCGGAGCGATATCAAGTTGTTGCGCTAGCCCAAATGATGAGAGTCCATAAGCCAATCCATAAGACATCGCCTTTATTTGGCGCCGCATTTCCGGATCAACGCTCTTTAGTGGAACATCGAAAACTTGTGCCGCGACTGTGGAATGTAAGTCCTCCCCTTCATGAAATGCCTTTAGCAAACCCGCATCTTCAGATAGGTGTGCCATGATCCGCATTTCAATCTGGCTATAGTCGGCTGTCATTAGATCAACAAAGGGCGCTTGAGCTACAAATGCGTTTCGAATCTTTCTACCTTCATCAGTTCTTATGGGAATGTTCTGCAGATTTGGCTCGGTAGATGAGAGCCTTCCGGTTGCTGCCACAGTCTGTTGAAAAGTCGTATGAATCCTCTCATCGACTGCGGTCGCGGTTAATAGTCCTTCAATGGTTGTCTTCAACTTCCCGACTTCTCGAATCCTAAGGAGGTTCTGTAGAACTGGATGGCCAGTCTTCGCAAAAAGCCATTCAAGTGACTCAGCATCGGTACTAAATCCAGTCTTTATCCGTTTAGTCTTTGGAAGTTTCAGCTCTTCAAAAAGAATTGCTTGAAGTTGCTTGGGTGATGCCACATTAAATTCTTGACCAGCAGCGCTAAAGGCTGCCTTTGATGCGCTGGATTCTTCATTAGCAAAGAAGTCCCGGAGCTTTTCAAGTTCGCGACGATCGACTCCTATCCCCACTCTCTCCATCTCGGCGAGCAAATGAAGGGTTGACATCTCCAACTCCAGAAAGAGTTTTGAGAGCTCTCGTTTCTCCAGTTCATCCCTTAAGGCGCTCTCCAGGTCAAATAGATATGCAACCAACTCTGGATTAAATGAGCTACTGAAAAGGTCGCTACTTGCCGGGCTCAGGGTAATTCCTAGATAGCGCGAGATTAGCTCCTCAATCTCAAGGTCACGAGTGCCTGGATTTACCAAATAGGCAGCCAATTCGATATCAAAAGCTGATTTGGCGAGAAACCCGCTGCGAATTAATGGCTTGCCTCGATGAGTTATGACCAAAGCTTCAGACTTCAGTTCGATACTAGAGAACTCACACTTAATTACGTGCTCCTTATTGAGTGCAATCATGATTTCGGTTTCAGATAGCGCCACGGCGAGCTTCTCTTTGGCTTGGGCGACTCGCTTGCTCAGCTCATTGATATTCAAGTGCTCAACCTTTATCTGTCGGGCAGCGCTGACAATTGGCTCTGAAGATGAACCAGGGAGCGCTCGCGCTCTATCGCGAAGAGCCTTAATCTCTAGTTTTTCAAAGAGCGCAATCGCGCGATCGGTATCAATCCCACTCCACTCGAGTTCTGAGATAGAAAAGTCGATCGGGACATCACTCCTCAATTGGGTAAGTTCCCTATTTCTTATAACGCTATTTAGTGCGCCTCGAAGTGAATCGCCAGCCTTGCCGGGAACTTCATCTACGTGAGCAATTAGCCCCTTGAGTGAACCGAATTCCTTTACCCATTTTGCAGCTGTCTTCTCGCCAACTCCTGGGATGGAGGGCAAGTTATCGCTTGGATCGCCTCGTAGAGCAGCAAAATCTGGATACTGTTCTGGAGTTAAGCCGTACTTTTCAATCACCGCGTCCGGGTTCATGCGCGCTAAATCAGTAACGCCTTTCTTGGGATAAAGCACCGTAACTCTTTCGGTCACCAGCTGAAGGGTGTCTCTATCGCCAGTACAGATCAAAACATCGCTGGCTCCATCATCTTTTGAAACTATGGTTGCCAGAATGTCATCTGCCTCGAATCCTTCGCATTCAAAACTTTTTATCTGAAAGGCCTCGAGTAATTCGTTTATATAAGATATTTGAGAGCGAAACTCATCGGTCGTCTTAGCGCGATTCGCCTTGTACTCAGGGAAAGCCTCAGTTCTAAAGGTCTTTCTCGAGACATCAAAGGCAGCTGCAATATGTGTGGGCTTCTCATTGCGAATCAAATTTAGGAGCATCGATGCAAAGCCATAAATAGCATTAGTGGGCTGGCCAGATGAAGTCGAAAAACTCTCTAGCGGTAGGGCATAAAAAGCCCTATAGGCAAGTGAGTGTCCATCGATTAGAAGGATCCGCCGCTTCATCAAAGACAATCCTAGGCACAGCCACCTAGAATCCTCGCATGATTGATTTCATGGATGTTCTTCGGGAGCGCGGGCGAGGTGCGCTCGATAAGAAGATGGGTATTGAGATTATCGAAGCCTCACCGGATCGTCTCGTTGGCACTATGCCAGTTGAAGGTAATACCCAACCACTCGGCCTACTTCATGGCGGAGCAAATGTTGTTCTTGCCGAAAGCCTTGGATCAGTTGGAACCCAACTTCATGCTGGGCCCTCGCCGGATTGTTGGTGTTGATATAAATGCTACCCATCACAAGTCCGCTACTTCTGGCGTTGTCACCGCAGTAGCTACCGCGATCACGCTTGGTAAAACGCTTTGTTCTTACAACGTGGAGATTACTAATGAGAATGGCGAGCGAACTTGTACCGCTCGAATTACATGTCTAATTCTTGCCGAACGGAAATAACAGACTAATCGAGTTCGTGCGCGCCAGTTCCAAGGTAGGCCGACTTAACGTGTGGATCATTTAGTAGATCCTTTCCACGCGCTTCCTTAGTGATTGAACCAGTCTCAAGAACATATGCTCGATCAGAACGAGAGAGCGCTTGTTGGGCATTCTGTTCTACCAACAAGATTGTTACGCCAAGTTTGTTAATCTGAGTGATGATTCTAAAAATATTCGCGATCATTTGAGGAGCGAGTCCCATTGAAGGTTCATCTAGAAGCAAAACCTTCGGTTTTGCCATAAGGGCGCGGCCGATAGCGAGCATCTGTTGTTCTCCGCCTGAGAGAGTTCCACCGGCTTGGGTCATGCGCTCTTTCAGCCTAGGGAAGAGTTCGTAAACTCTCTCCAAGTCTTCTTTCATATCACTCTTAGTTGATTTTAGATGAAAAGTACCTAGTTCAAGATTCTCTAAAACTGTTAAGCCAGGAAAAATCCCTCGCCCTTCAGGCGCCTGCGAGATACCAAGATGTACTCGTCTATGGGCCTTCTCGCCCAAGATGCTCTTGCCGTCATAATCGATTGATCCTGAAGTTGGATTTAGCAGGCCAGAAATAGTCTTTAGAAGAGTTGTTTTACCGGCGCCATTTGCGCCAATCAGTGAAACGATCTCGCCTTGATTGACGGTGAGCGAGATACCTTTGAGAGCTTCGATTTTTCCATAAGCGACTCTTAAATCTTTAATCTCAAGACGCATCTTCTGGAACCCCTAGATAGGCCTCGATTACTCGAGGATCATCTTGCACTTTGACAGGCACATCGTCAGCAATTTTCTGGCCAAAATCCAAGACCACTACGCGATCCGACACCTTCATAACGAGTGACATGTCATGTTCAATCAATAGAACTGTGTAGCCAGCATCTCGAATCTTACGAATCACTTTGGCTAACTCGACTTTCTCGGCTGGATTGAAGCCGGCTGCGGGTTCATCGAGAAGAATTAACTTTGGCTCGGTTCCTAATGCGCGCGCAATCTCAAGGCGACGCTGAACTCCGTATGGAAGATTTCTCGCAAGACGGTCTGCGTACTCACCGATTCCGATGAAGTCCAATAACTCTTGGGCGCGCTTCTTATCGCGCTTCTCTTCTCTTCGTGAGACTGGTGATCCAAAAAGTCC
>VGAF01000017.1 GCA_016870855.1 Actinomycetota bacterium
GTCACATCATGCAAGCGCATGGAATCAATGTTCAAGTAGCTGACTACTACGAACATGCGATGAGCGCTGGCGGAGATGCGAGCGCAGCCGCTTATCTCGAGTGCACAGTCAATGGCGGCACTTATTGGGGAGTCGGCATCGACCCTTCAACCACGACCGCCTCACTAAAAGCGGTGGTTTCCGCGGTCAATCGCGCGCTTCGACAGTAGCAATCACTACCTTTATCCCGTGGCGCTATATCGGGATGAGGCGGTAGTAATCCGCACCCGGAAACTGGGTGAGGCCGATCGCATCATCACGCTCTTTACTCGAGAACATGGTCGGGTGCGCGCCGTTGCCAAAGGTGTACGTCGAACCAAATCTAAATTTGGCGCTCGTCTTGAACCTGGGAGTCTGGTTGATATCCAGCTCTATGTTGGAAAGACCTTTGATGTAGTCACCCAAGTCGAAAGTTTAGAAAATTTCGGCGACTCCCTTGCTGCTGATTATCGAAAGTGGACTATTGCTTCCACAATTCTTGAAGCTGCGGAGAGATTCACCTCGAATGAAGGTGAGCCTGCATTACAGCAATTCCTATTACTGGTCGGTGCGTTAAAGGCGCTCGCCTATGAATCTCATGAACCATCACTTGTTCTAGATGCATATTTACTACGTTCCCTTTCAATCGCCGGCTATGCGCCTTCGATGACTATCTGCTCAAATTGCCAAGCCCCAGGGCCACATAAATATTTCTCACTAGTTGGTGGCGGTTCAGTTTGTATTGACTGCAAGCCATCTGCGTCTGCAACTCCGGCTCCAGAAACTCTTGAATTAATGTCCGATCTCTTAACGGGAAATTGGGAGAGCGCGGATGTAAGTGATGCGAAACATCGCCGCGAAGCATCAGGATTGGTAGCTGCGTATCTGCAATGGCATTTAGAGCGCGAACTTAGAAGTCTTCCGATGGTGGAGCGCGCCGCGAAGTGAAGCCCCCGAAACTTCCTAAAGATCGGATTCCCAATCACGTTGCACTCGTGATGGATGGAAATGGTCGTTGGGCAAAAGCGCGCGGACTTCCAAGAACTAAAGGCCATGAAGCCGGCGAAAAGGCTCTCTTTGATGTTGTCCAAGGCGCTATCGAAATCGGAGTTAAAGAGCTCTCTGCATATGCATTCTCAACTGAGAACTGGCGTCGCTCACCTGATGAGGTGAAGTTCTTGATGGGCTTTAATCGCGATGTCATTAGACGCCGGCGCGATGAGATGAATTCGATGGGCGTTCGAGTTAGATGGGTGGGGCGGCCACAAAGACTATGGAAATCAGTAATTGAGGAGTTAGCGATTGCTCAAGAGCTAACTAAGAAGAATAAGGTCCTCACATTAAATATATGCGTCAACTATGGTGGCCGAGCCGAAATCGCTGATGCAGCAGCTGAACTTGCGCGAGATGTAGCGCGTAAGAGATTAAAGCCCGATCAGATAAATGAGAAAGTTTTTGCAAAATATTTAGATGAACCGAAAATGAGTGATGTAGATCTATTCCTACGAAGCTCAGGCGAGCAACGGACTTCTAACTTCTTGAT
Organism: Actinomycetota bacterium; assembly: GCA_016870855.1. Taxonomy (GTDB): domain Bacteria; phylum Actinomycetota; class Actinomycetes; order Nanopelagicales; family Nanopelagicaceae; genus MAG-120802. Next base: position 1,562 of record VGAF01000017.1, read on the forward strand.
CTGGCAATCTGCATATGCAGAAATGGTATTTCTAGATGTATTGTGGCCAGACGTAACTAGAGAGACGCTCTGGCGGGCGATTGAGATTTACGCCGAGCGGGACCGGAGATTTGGAAAGGCTTGAGAATGGCTAAACAGAAGGCTGGATTCTGGTTCGACCCACTATGTCCATGGGCATGGATGACCTCTAGATGGATCCTCGAAGTCGAAAAAGTTAGAGATATCGAAGTCGAATGGAATCTCTTTAGCCTCGCCCACTTAAATCGAGATAAAGATGTCCCGGCTGAATACAAGGAGAAGTTAGTTAGATCTTGGCACTGCACTCGCGTTATTGCAGCCGCCATAAAGGAGAAGGGGAGTTCTATCACCCTCCCTCTCTACACCGCTATAAGTTCTCGGATCCACCTTCAAAAAATGGAGGTTGGTGAGGCGCTCTTTAAAGAGGCTCTAGTTGAAGTTGGTCTCTCACCCGACTTGGCCTCCGCTATGCACGATCAAACTTTGGATGCTGTAATTATCGAAAGCCATGAGCGGGGAATCAAGATGGTTGGTAATGACGTTGGAACGCCGATCATTGCAATTGGCGATGTTGCCTTCTTCGGTCCGGTAATTTCTCCGGCACCAAAAGGTGAAGAGGCTGGAAAACTTTGGGATGGAGTGGTTGGAGTTGCTAGCTATCCGGGATTCTTTGAGATCAAACGTTCTCGCAACGTCGGCCCAATTTTTGACTAACATTCCTATATGTTGAAAGTTGAAGGCGACTTGTTGCGCTATAACATGAATTGGCTTGAGAACCTTGGAGCATTTGGCCGAGACCCCAAGGCGAAGATCTCCGATTTAAACTCCGTTACTAGACACAAAAATCCTTGGACCACTGAAGTCCTCCGTGGGATTCGCGCCCCCGGTACGGGATTTCCCTTCTTGATAATGCTTGGGACTATGTGGCATCGCAGAGGTAGAGATTTCTGTGTTGTATACAAGAGAAATCCAGTTTTGATTCTTGAGTTCAACGGAGCTGGGTTTAAGCGCTGGGTTATCCCAGATACAAGAGAAAATTTAGAGGTGTTGAAGAGCGCTAAGCCGCGGGTAGATCTTCCGGAGTAGGTGCAGTAAGTAGTGCGCCGCATTCAGCGCAACTCGCGTTATCCAAAAGGTACATAGAAATTTCATAGGTGTCGGGATCAAATTTTGCAGTGATAGTGATCAAGTCAGAACCACAATACGGACAGAGTGGCGTAGGAAGTCCTCGAATATCACCCATGGCTAGCAGCTAGGACAGATTCCAAATACTTCGGCGAGATGGCCAACCTCGCGATATTCATGCTCTTCAGCCATAGCTTTCGCCCACTTTTCAAGCGCTGATCCTTCAATCTCTACAGTCGAACCACATGATTTGCAGACAAGGTGGTGATGGTGGGCTTCGCCGCAGAGTCTATAAATTGCTTCGCCATCATCCTTTCGTAACTGGTCGACGATCTTGTCATCCACTAAAGATTGAAGAGCCCGATAGACCGAGGTAAGTCCAATGGATTCACCACTTCTAAGAAGTAGTTGGTGGAGTTGCTGTGCGCTAGCAAAGCCACCAACCCGCTCTAGAACGCTTATTACCTTTAGTTCAGACTTATTCACTTTTCAACCTAATCGTTACTCGTTGTGATCATGATCGTGGTCATCTTCTTCTTTGCCATCTTCATGATCATGGTCATCTTCTTCTTTTGTTCCATCTTCGTGGTCGTGATCCTCGTGCTCAGATTCAACGGAATGTCCGTCATGAGAGTGTAGGTGTACTGCATGAAGTTGGCTTACTAAGCCCCACATGACAAGCACGCCGGCAATCGTGGCAACGAGCGTCCAGCGCGAAGAATGGCGAGCATGCGCCTCAGGAAGAATATGACTTGTTGCTAAATAGATGATGATTCCGGCAAAGACCGCAAGATAGAGTGCGGTGAAATTCTCACTAAGAGTGAGAGAAGTTCCTATCGCGGCGCCGCCGACGCGTGCTAGGGAATCAACTCCGAGTAACCAGATCGCTTTTTTGCTCCACTTTCCATTCTTGATTAAAAAGGCAACGAGGTTTAATCCATCACTAAATGCGTGAACTAAGAGAGCGGCAAAGACCGCAAAACCCAGGGCATCATTGATAGTAAATGCGATTGCAAGGGCAAGGCCATCGATGAAAATATGGATACCCATTGCCACCGCGCCAATACCGCCGGCAACGTTGGCCTTATGCGAATGTTCATGCCCGTAATCCGACTCAGCAGGTTCGTGAGAGCCGAAAAAGCGCTCATACAAGTGAAGCAGTAAGAAACCTGCGATCAGAGCAATTGAGACGGTCGGCGCACCTAGAAATTCATCTGAACTAAGTTTGAAGACTTCGGGGATCAATTCAAAGGCAACAAGTCCGAGCAGAAGACCCGCAGAGAGTCCAAGGACGAGATGAAGGCGATCTTTCGCCCTAAGGGCAAGGAGCCCACCAAGGGCGGTAGCTAAGGCGGTAATGGCGGCGAGGACGATGGGTGTATTCATTAGAGGGAATCTAGCAGAAATGAAAATGATTTTCATTTCTGTGGGGAGGGTGGTTTTGAGCGTGTCTCAAACTAACATTTCTTCCCTGCGCCCAGCCCTATAGCTGCGACCGGTGCGCACCGCCGACAGCCAGCCGGATGGAGAACGCCAGGTGGAAAAGTAAATGGCCCAAGATCGACTAGAAACAATTGTTAGCCTCGCCAAGCGGCGCGGATTTGTTTATCCCTCATCAGAAATTTACGGCGGACTTCGCGCCTCTTGGGATTACGGCCCACTTGGAGTGGAGCTAAAGAACAATGTAAAGCGGCAATGGTGGAAGTCCATGGTTATGGAGCGCGCGGATGTTGTTGGTCTTGATTCCTGTGTGATTTTGGCGCGAGAAGTTTGGGAAGCATCCGGCCATGTTGAGACATTCACAGATCCGCTAACTGAGTGCACCTATTGTCATAAGAGATTCCGCGCAGATCATCTAGAGGATGCCTTTGAATCAAAACATAATCGCAAGCCCGCTTCGCTTGAGGAAGTTAACTGTCCGAACTGTGGCAACAAAGGAAAGTTCACAGCGCCGCGCCAATTCTCAGGTCTATTAAAGACCTATCTCGGACCAGTTGAAGATGAATCAGGTCTTGCTTATATGAGACCAGAAACGGCACAGGGCATCTTCATTAATTTTCAAAATGTAGCGACCACGGCGCGCAAGAAGCCTCCTTTTGGAATTGGCCAGATTGGAAAGTCGTTTAGAAATGAAATCACTCCTGGAAACTTCATCTTTAGAACTCGTGAGTTTGAACAGATGGAGATGGAGTTCTTTGTTGTTCCAGGAACTGATGAAGAGTGGCATCAAAATTGGATTGATACGAGACTTGCTTGGTACAAGAACTTAGGAATCAACCCAGATCGGTTACGCCTCTTCGAACACCCGAAAGAGAAACTCTCCCATTACTCAAAGCGCACTGTTGATATCGAGTACAAATTCGAGTTCACGGGAACCGAATGGGGCGAGTTAGAGGGAATAGCAAATAGAACTGATTTCGATTTGAAGGCGCATTCGGAGAAGTCCGGAAAGGATTTAACCTGGTTTGATCAGGAGGCGAATGAGCGCTGGTATCCCTATGTAATTGAGCCTGCAGCAGGCGTAGATCGCTGCACTTTGACCTTCATGATGGATGCCTACACCGAGGATGAGGCGCCAAATTCAAAGGGGGAGATGGAGAAGCGCACCGTATTGAAGCTAGATCATCGCCTTGCTCCAATAAAAGTGGCGGTCTTGCCGCTCTCGCGAAATGCAGATCTCTCTCCAAAGGCGCGCGATCTAGCCACAAAGCTCCGTAAGAATTGGAGCGTTGACTTTGATGATGCCGGAGCGATTGGTCGTCGCTATCGGCGCCAAGATGAAATTGGAACGCCATATTGCATCACTGTGGATTTTGATTCTCTAAATGATCAAGCAGTCACAATTCGGGAACGTGATTCGATGAAGCAAGAGCGAATCGGAATCGATCAGGTGGAGACATGGTTAGCGCCACGTCTTTTGGGTTGCTAAAGGCAGCGCCGTTACATCTACCAATTAAGGATGGCGGCCTCAACCTAACCACCCCAGTTGTACTTGCGCCGATGGCTGGCATTACCAATGCCGCTTTCCGGCTCTTATGTCGCGAACAAGGCGCTGGATTATTTGTATCTGAGATGGTTACCGCTCGCGCGCTAGTTGAACGAAATGAAGAGACGCTGCGGATGATTGTTCCGGGCGAAGGCGAGACGCCACGTTCAGTTCAACTCTACGCAACGGAACCTCACGATCTTGCAAGAGCAGTAGAGATGATAGGGCGAGAGGATTTAGCAGATCATATTGATCTCAACTTTGGCTGTCCGGTACCGAAGGTGACTAGAAAGGGAGGCGGCGCAGCTCTTCCCTACAAGCGAAGATTATTTGCTGAGCTAGTAAAGGCAGCTGTTGATAACGCATCAAAGTACAAGATTCCCGTCACGGTAAAGATGCGAGTGGGAATAGATAGCGCTCATGAAACTTATCTTGATGCTGGAATGATCGCAGCAAACCTTGGAGTTGCTTGGGTGGCGTTACATGCAAGGACTGCCGAACAGTTCTATGAAGGAAAATCTGATTGGAGCAAGATCTCAAATTTAGTTGAACACTTAAAGCCGACCGGGGTTCCAGTCCTTGGAAATGGCGATATCTGGTCTGGTGGCGATGGTGTGCGGATGATGGTTGAGACTGGTTGTGCGGGGGTCGTAGTCGGACGCGGATGTTTGGGGCGCCCGTGGTTATTTGCGGATCTAGTGCGCGCTTTTAATGGTGAAGGTGAGCGACCGCTCCCATCGCTCTACGAGGTTCGTGAAGTTATGTGGCGTCACGCCCAACTTTTGGTTCAGTACTTTGAAAGCGAAGAGCGGGCCTGTCGAGATCTTCGCAAACATATGGCCTGGTATCTAAAGGGATTCCGTGTTGAAGGAGAGATTAGGCCGAGGCTTGGGATGGTTGCATCCTTAACTGAACTTAGATCACTTCTCGATCAGCTTGCCGATCAACCATATCCAGAAGAAGTTGGCGACTCACCACGTGGCCGCAGATCTCATGGAAGAGCAGTCTCGCTTCCCCAAGGTTGGCTAGATGATCCCGAAGAGTTAGTAAGCGTTGATGGAAGAGATTCTGGTTCTGGTGGTTAATGTTTCTCTTTAAATGGTTCTTTAAATTCTTAACTTTCTTGATAGTGCTCCTACTTGCAATACCAACTTTTGCGCTTGCTAGAACTTGGTACACCGCAAATAATGAGACGATTCGAAAAGCCGATGCAATCGTTGTGATGGGTGCGGCCCAACTTGATGGACGGCCGGGAAGAGTTTTAGAGGCGAGGTTGAAAGAAGTTGTGCGCATCTACGAAAAAGATTTCGCAGCTCAAGTATTCACTCTTGGCGCAGGAGCCCCCGGCGATAGATTTACCGAGGCCGGAACGTCTCGTGCTTGGTTGGCACAGAATGGAATTCCGTGGCGCTCTATGACCGCGATAAAGATTGGAAGAGACACTTACACAAGTATCGAAGCGCTCGCCTCGAATGTCGATAAGAAGCGTTTCAACTCAATCATTATCGTCACAGATCCGTATCACTGCTTTAGATCGATAACGATGGCAAAGGATTTTGGATTTGATGCGAGCTGTTCCCCGGTCAGAACTGGGATTGCGAGTCTAGATAAGGTCAGTTTTCGCTATTTATTAAGGGAAACTGGGGCATATCTCGCTTACATCACCTTAGGTCGGCGGGGAATTCACATTAGCGACCATGTAGCGTGGAAACTGTAGCCTTACGAACTATGGCGCTTCGTGAAGCAAAGGAGCATGCGGGATATTCCGCTTCTGATCGCGGGCGATTTCTCGATGAACCGGCGAAACGAAAAGGTCGGACTGAATTTGCGCGTGATAGAGCAAGAATCATTCATTCATTTGCGCTCCGAAGATTAGCCGCAAAGACACAAGTCGCGGTTCCATGGGCAAGTGACTTTCCGCGAACTCGCCTCTCTCATTCACTGGAGTGCGCCCAAGTTGGGCGCGAGTTAGGTGCCGCCCTTGGAGCCGATCCAGATTTAATGGAAGGCGCTTGTTTAGCTCACGACTTGGGACATCCTCCATTTGGACATAATGGTGAAATTGCGCTGGCAAAGTTAGCTGAGCCTTGTGGCGGCTTTGAAGGGAATGCCCAGAGTTTCCGGTTATTGACACGCATTGAAGCTAAAACTGTTGATGAGAGTGGCCTCTCAGTTGGTTTGAATTTAACTCGGGCAAGTTTGGATGCAGCAACAAAGTATCCGTGGAGCTCGTTAGAAAACTCAAAGAAGTTTGGTGTTTATGGCGATCATCAGGAGATTTTCAATTGGATGCGTGAAGGTGCCCCCGAGCAACGATCAGCGATGGAGGCCCAGATCATGGATTGGTCTGATGATGTTGCCTACTCCGTACATGATCTTGAAGATGCTCTCGTAACTGGCCACATAAAACTTGAGGGACTTCGAAGCGATCTACCGAATCTGTTCCAAGTAGCGAAATCCGAATATTTAAGTGACTTGACTGAAGCTGAAGCGAGCGGGGCGCTTGACTCACTACAAGCACTTTCCTGTTGGCCAAAGGAATTTGATCGGAGCCATCGCCAACTAGCTCTCTTGAAAGATTTAACAAGTCAATTGATTGGAAGGTTTGCGCTAGCGGCTGAACGTGAGACTCGCGCGCATTATGGTGATGGCGAATTGACTCGATATTCGGCAAACCTGCTCGTTCCGCGCGCTCAAAGAGTCGAAGTTGCGCTTCTGAAAGCGATGCCGGGCTACTACATCATTCGAGCTGAAAAATCCCAAGATCTTTACCAAAGTCAGCGTGAGTTACTTGCCGAACTTGTTGACGCAGTCTTAGAGCGCGCTCCCGGTTCGCTGGAATCTTTCTTCTTACAAGAGTGGTATCGATCAACCACAGATTCCGAGCGGTTAAGAGTGGTAATTGATCAAGTTGCTTCCTTGACCGATCCCGGAGCGTATGCGCTGCATCAGGAGCTAACTGGCAAAAAGCGAGAGGCATAGGATTCGGCCATGTCAGGGCGGATAAAAGATAGCGATCTTGCTTATGTTCGCGATCGTTCACCAATCGATGAAGTCGTAGGTGAGTACGTCCAACTTAAGAACGCCGGCGGTGGCCAGAAAAAAGGGCTATGTCCATTTCATGATGAGAAGACGCCATCCTTTCACGTAACCCCAAGTAAGGGTTTCTTCCATTGTTTTGGTTGCCAAACCGGTGGAGATGTATTTGCCTTTGTGATGAAGATTGACCATCTCACCTTTACAGAAGTAGTTGAGAAATTAGCCGAGCGGATCGGATACCAACTCACTTATGAGGCTGGAAGCGCAGGATCTGCCCCGACTGGAAAGCGCTCTCGATTAGTTGCTGCAAATGCCGCTGCCGCTCGCTTCTATCAAGAACAATTGAAATCTCCGGATGCTGCGATGGGAAGAGACTTTCTTGAGAAGCGTGGCTTTGATGGTGAATCAGTTCGAAGTTTTGGAGTTGGCTTTGCGCCTAAGGAATGGGATGTGCTTACTAAAGCGCTGCGCGCAGAAGGTTTCACAATTGAAGAGCTAACGCTTGCAGGTTTGATAAAAGAGGGACAGCGAGGACCGATTGATCGTTTTAGATATCGATTGGTCTGGCCAATTCATGACATTACCGGCGATGTGGTCGGGTTCGGGGCTAGAAAATTAGCGAGTGATGAAGAAGATAATGGACCTAAATATCTAAATACCCCAGAAACTCTCATATATAAGAAGAGCCAACTGCTCTACGGTCTTGATCGAGCGAAGAAAGAGATCGCCAAGTCCCGCCAAGTCGTAGTTGTTGAGGGATATACCGATGTGATGGCGGCTCATCTATCTGGAATAACTACAGCGGTCGCTACTTGCGGAACCGCCTTTGGCGATGATCACATCCGAATTCTTAGGCGATTGCTAATGGATGATGATTCTTTCCGCGGAGAAGTCATATTTACTTTTGATGGCGATGCTGCCGGACAGAAAGCGGCACTTCGAGCATTTGATGATGACCAGAAATTTGTCACCCAAACCTTTGTCGCTGTTGAACCTAATGGCCTTGATCCTTGTGAACTCCGCCAGAAAAGTGGCGATGGTGCGGTGCGCGACTTGATTGCAAGGAGAGTTCCACTATTTGAGTTTGCGATAAGAACTGAGATAAAGAAGTTTGATCTAACTACTCCGGAAGGAAGAGTTAGCGCGTTAAATTCAACGGCCCCTCTAATTGGCAAGATTAGAGATGCATCGCTTCGCCCCGAATATGTGAGAACTCTCGCAGGTTGGCTAGGCATGGATATTGAAGTTGTTACTGCTGCCGTTAAAAAGAACGCATCTAAAGGTGGCTCGGTAAAGAGCGAAGAGAGCGCGACCTCAAATTGGCGACCAGATCCGAATGAACCAAGGCTCGCCCTAGAACGTGAAGTACTGAAAGTAAGGCTACAGATGCCAGCGCTCGCCAGACAATGGAGTGAAGTAGAACCAAATGCATTTTCACATCCTGCTTATGAGAGATTGCGTAATTACATCGATACCCAGAAGAACTTGGAGTCCATTGATGTATCAAAGATTGATGGAGAAGAATTGCGTTCATTTGTTACCGAGTTGCTAGTTGAACCGGTCCGCACACAAGGTGAGATTTCTGATCGCTATGTCTCAAGCATTATGGCGAGATTAAATGAAGTGGCGCTCTCTAGATCAATCGCAGAAATCAAGTCCTCGCTTCAACGACTCAATCCAGTTGAGAACGAGAAGGAGTATGGGGAGACTTTCGCTAAATTGGTCGAAATGGAGACGAAACGTCGCGCACTCCGGGAATTGGCGTTCGGAGAAGGCTTGTCGTAGAGTCTGCCGGAGTTTTAGCCGATCCCCGATAGCTCAATCGGCAGAGCAGCCGGCTGTTAACCGGCAGGTTCTTGGTTCGAGTCCAAGTCGGGGAGCTTTTCATTTAGACTCATCTCTATGGCAATGGTCCGAATCCGAGTAGCACTTCCCGATCGCCCTGGCTCCCTTGGCGCAGTCGCATCAGCAATTGGTTTTGCCGGCGGCGACATTAGAGGCTTAGTGGTCCTTTCATCTGAGGGTGGACGCGGAATCGATGACATCACAGTTGCATTTCCCGGAACCGATCCAGCCGACCTAATCAATGTATTAAATGCCATCGGTGGCGTTGAAGTTCTATCTGTAACGCCAGTTAGTTAATAACTTTCTACCCGGGCTCCATCTCCAGGGAGCGAATCAAAGAATCTCGGCGAACCAAATCCACTCTTGCTAAATGCTCGCTCAATTTCTACAGCAACTTTCGCAGCTTCATCGCTCTTAATGAGGGAGATTGTACTTCCGCCAAATCCGCCTCCTACCATGCGAGCGCCGAGCGCTCCAAGGTTGAGAGCGGTATCAACGGCGAGATCTAATTCAGGGCAAGAAACGTTGTAGTCATCTCGAAGTGATTTATGCGATTTTGTTAATAGGTTTCCAAAGGTATCGAAGTCATCGGCTTCTAGAACCTTTACAGCCTCAAGGACTCTTCCTATCTCAGTTACTGCATGACGCGCCCGCAGGTAATTCAATTCCGGTAATCTTGTTCGTGCGGTTTCTAACTCTCCAATAGAGAGATCTCGCATCGCTTTAACGCCAAGTTCCTTCGCGACCGCCTCGCATTGCGTGCGACGCTCGGCATATCCACCATCAACAAGGGCATGATGCGCCCTTGTATCAACTATCAAGAGTTTTAAGTCATTTGATTCAAAGTCGACTTTGATTTGGCGAGTAGAAAGGTCGCGACAGTCCAATAGGAGAGCATGGCCAGCTTTACCCATCAAAGAGATTGATTGATCCATGATGCCGCACGGAACTCCAACATATTCATTTTCGGCTCGCTGGGTAATTCGTGCAAGTTCGGTTAAGGATTTGCCTAACTCAAAGTGCGCATTTAGCGCGGTAGCAACGCTACATTCCAGCGCCGCAGATGAAGATAGCCCCGCTCCGGATGGAACTTCGCTATCAACCAAGATTTCCACTCCAACTTTTATATCAAGAGCCCAGAGCACACCTAATATGTAGCGAGTCCAGACCGGCCCAGTTTGTGGCTTTAATTCAGCGATTGAGCTTTCAAAAACATCTCTCTTATTCTGATTTGTTGCGACTCTTACCCGCTCATCACTTCGAATCCTCAACGCGCAGTACGTCCTAGCTTGAATCGCGAAAGGGAGCACAAAGCCATCGCTGTAATCAATATGTTCACCAATTAGATTGACTCGACCTGGTGCCGAGGCCACCAAATCAGGATTTACACCAAATAGAGTTGTGAAATCCTCGCGGATTTTCATCTTAGATTCGAACATCCCGAAGTTGTTGAGCAGACTGTTCGGGCCACAAATCCATCATGAAAGCGCCAAATGCAGATTCAGAACCAGCCAAATACTTAAGTTTTCCAGGAGCGCGTCGAACGCTGGTGATCTGCCAATGCAATCGGAGTACATCTCTACCAATTCGAACCGGTGCTTGATGCCAAGCCGCTATGTAGGCCATCTTGGTATCAAAGACACCATCTAGTCTTTGTAGAACTTCTTTAGCTATCGCCGGAAAGTTTTCGCAGGCAGCTTCATCTAAGGCCGCCAAATCTGGAACCGGGCGGATAGGTGCAACATGAATCTCAAAGGGATAGCGCGCGGCATAAGGAACGAATGCAACCCAATCAGCGTTTCTTGCGATGACTCGGACCTCATCCTTAATCTCTCGCGCCACAAGGTCATCTGGTAGTACTCGTCCGGTCTTAGCTTTATGGTTTTCAGCAACCCTTAACATCTTCTCAGTTCGTGGTGGAAGATAAGGATAAGCGTAGATCTGTCCATGAGGATGAGAGAGAGTCACGCCAACTTCTTCGCCACGGTTTTCAAAGGGCGCAATATGTTCGATGTATGAGAGCGTAGAAAGTTCAGCGGTGCGATCTCGCCACGCCTCTAAAACAGTACGGATTTGGTGATGAGATAAATCTTTAAAGGAGGCCTCGTAGTTAGAGGTGAAACAGACTACTTCGCACTTTCCTGCAGCAGGAATGGGAGGAGTGGCAAAGCCAATCTCATTTGGAATCTTCACATCTTTTTCTGGCGAACGAAGTGATGGCGAGCGATTATCGAAAACGACAACTTCATAGTCACTCTCAGGGATTTCAGTTAAGAAGCCGGGGCGACTTGGGGCAAGTGGATTTAACTCTTTAGGAGGCAGAAACACTCGACCTTCGCGGTGCGCAGCCATCACCACCCACTCGTTATTTAAAGCATCAAGGCGCATCTCTCCGATTTGTGGTTGGGTCTCAGCCTCTCGTTGGTCTACGGCATCGCGTGATTGTCCTTGAGTGTCGTAGTACCGGATTGTTCGACCATCCATGAGCAAGCGGTCAGTTCTTACGACCCCAGCGCCTAGTTTCTTGCTCGACATGATGAGCATTACTCTACCGGCATGTCTTCGCAGGCGCACTTATCTAACGGCGGGGTTGATTTACTCGCTGAAGTTGTAGATGGCGCGCTAGTAGTCCGCTATTGGGGCAAGAAAATTGGAAGCGAGTTATCTAAGTTTTCCTTTGAGCGCTCGATACCAAATAGCGACTTTGACTCAATCCAAAACCCTGGAATATTGCGGGAACACTCGCGTGGCTGGATTGGATATCCAACTCTCTCTGGGCATCGCTCCGGTAAGGTCTGGTCATCGCACTTTGAGATTAAAGAGTTTAATTCAAGTAAAAATTCTCTTGTGGCAAAATTTGCAGATTCTGCAATTGCACTTGAGCTAGAACTTAATTTGAAATTGGATTCTTATGGCGTAATCCGAATGAACTACACGCTGTTGAATCAAGGCGATGATTACACCTTAAATGAATTGATTTATTGGTTACCGCTATCTGATAAGGCGCGCGAGAGCCTTGACTTTGCAGGGCGCTGGTCAAATGAGCGGAATCCGCAACGTCGGGGAATCGATGTTGGCCGTTGGGTCCGTGAATCTAATGAAGGTCGAAGTGGGCACAACTTCACCATCGGTGAGATTGCGCTAACTAAAGAGACCAATTTTGCAACTGGAGAGGCTTGGTCTATCGCTCTGGCGTGGAGCGGCGATGTTCGCTACTGCATTGAAAAGAACTACGAAGGAGTTCAATCAATTGGCGCAAGCGAGATCTTGGCCCCAGGTGAAGTGATTCTTGGGAAAGGAGAGCGTTACCAATCCCCAGATTTGATTGCGGTCTACTCGGACACAGGTTTAGATGGATTGGCGGAGCGTTATCACCAACATCTTCGCGCCCGCGCTAATCACCCAGCAAAGACTCGCCCGGTAACGCTAAATATGTGGGAAGCGATTTACTTTGACCATAGCGAAGAGCGAGTTCGCAAACTTGTCGATGTTGCCGCAAGTATCGGAGTGGAACGGGTTGTATTAGATGATGGTTGGTTTGGCTCCAGGCGAAGCGATCGCCTTGGTTTGGGAGATTGGCAAGTTAGTAAGGCGGTATGGCCAAATGGGCTTCGCCCAATCGCAGATTATGTAGCTAGTAAGGGAATGGAATTTGGACTCTGGTTTGAAGGGGAGATGGTAAATCCAGATTCGGATCTTTATCGCAGCCATCCAGATTGGGTTTTGAGTGAAGCAGGACGCACTCCTGCTACTTGGCGCCACCAACTCGTACTTAATCTAGCCAATCCAGATGCATTTGATTACGTGCTTCAAGCAACCAGCAAAGTTATTTCAGATTCCAATGTCAGATACATCAAATGGGATCACAATCGAGTCTTAGTGGATGCGGGATATCTCGGCAGAGCCGCAATACATAAACAAACTCTTGCTATTTACAAGTTGTTTAAGGAGTTGAAGCAGCGCCACCCTGGACTTGAAATCGAATCTTGCTCATCAGGAGGCGGGCGAGTCGACTTCGGAGTTGTGGAGTACGTAGATCGATTCTGGGTAAGCGATAACAATGATGCGCTGGCGCGCCAACAAATCCAGCGTTGGACTATGCAATTTATGCCGCCCGAACTTCTTGGTACACATATTGGGCCAACCCCGGGACATCAGACCGGAAGAGAGCTTGCCCTTTCATTCCGAGCCGTGACTGCGTTATTTGGTCACGCTGGTATCGAGAGGGATATCACCAAGTTAGCTGGTGAGGAATTGAAACTCCTAAAGAGTTGGATCGATTATTACAAAGCAAAACGCTCCCTTATACACACAGGTAAAGTCACTCGCGTTGATTATCCCGATGAAAGCCATTACCTACATGGAATCATTGGTGAGGACGAGTCGCTATTTGCGTACGTACAGCTTCAACCAATAAAGACCTCGCACGCTCCGAATCTACGATTTACTGGTTTGGATCGGGATAAGAGATATCGCGCGACCGTCGTTGAACCTGCTGGACGAGTTGGAATGATGCTGATTGCGCCACCAAAGTGGCTTAAAGATGGAGTTGAAACCACCGGAGCGGCTCTGATTGAGATTGGTTTGCCCGCGCCCATTTTGCAACCGGCACAAGCACTCCTTATTGAGATAAAGGCTATTTGACCCAATCTAGCGTTCGTTCGATAGCTCGCTTCCAATTTTCAAGCCCACTCGTTGCAAGCGCAGATCCAGGGTTTGCTTTCCATCGCCTTCCTTCTTGCCAATTTGCTCGCAGCTGTGATTCATCTTTAAAGAAACCAGTTGCTAGACCCGCTGCGTAAGCCGCTCCAAGGGCAGTAGTTTCAATGACCTTTGGTCTAACTACATCGATCTGCATGATGTCAGATTGCATCTGCATACATAGTTCGTTAGCAGTAATTCCACCATCCACTCGCATCTCGGGAAGTTTCACACCGCTATCGGCTGACATCGCATCAAGGACATCGCGAGTTTGATAACAAATCGCCTCTAGCGCAGCTCGAGATAAATGAGCCTTAGTAGCGGCACGGGTGAGTCCAACTACAACGCCACGAGCATCATTTCTCCAATACGGCGCAAAGAGACCTGAGAAGGCCGGTACAAAGTAAACGCCACCGTTATCTGGGACGCTATTTGCTAACTCTTCTACTTCAGGTGCGCTCTTTATGATTCCTAATTGGTCGCGTAACCATTGAATCGCTGAGCCAGTAACCGCAACGGATCCTTCGAGCGCATATCTAGCTTTCTCAGGGCCAAATTTGAAACAGACCGTAGTAAGCAGACCATTTTTGGATCTCACGATCTCCTCACCAGTGTTTAGTAGCGCAAAGTTTCCAGTTCCGTAAGTCGTCTTGGATTCGCCACGTTCAAAGCAAGCTTGACCAACCATCGCGGCTTGTTGATCACCCAAAATTCCGGCGATTGGAACTTCCGCTCCTAGCGGTCCACTTGCGAGCGTCTTTCCATAAACTTCAGAGGAGGATGCAATTTTCGGCAAAATTGAGCGTGGAACTTCGAAAATCTTCAATAGCTCGTCATCCCAATCCAAGGCTTCAAGATCCATAAGCAAGGTACGGCTTGCATTTGTTACATCCGTTACGTGAACTCCACCAGTTAGATTCCAAACTAACCACGAATCAATAGTGCCTACTAAAGCGCGATTGCTAGAAATCGCTTTCGCGACAGCGGGAACGTTCTTCAAGAGCCAATTCATCTTGCTACCTGAGAAGTAGGGAGCGATAGCCAAACCGGTCTTATAGGTTATTTTTGATTTAACCTCATCGGTTAGCGATGAGAGAAATTCTTGAGTTCTAGTGTCCTGCCAGACGATTGCATTTGATAGCGGTCTTCCACTCTCTCTGTCCCAGATAACCGTGGTTTCGCGCTGGTTTGTTATGCCAATTCCCGCCAGCTGATTA
>VGAF01000018.1 GCA_016870855.1 Actinomycetota bacterium
GTTCGAAGACAGTCTCGCCGGTTTTCCAATTTGATTGGACTACATCACGACGCTCCCAATTAACCTGGTCGTAAGGATGTACTCCGGGAGAGCTGAAAACTCGCTCCATTTGGAGCCCTTTTCCAAGCTTGCTCTTCCCACCAGCGCGATTGATAACCGTGTCCGACATTCTCTTTTTCTCCATCTCTAGAAATCTTTAGTTTTGTTTTTATAACTTTTAGTTTTTACTGCTTTATTCAGTTCTCTTCTAACTACTTATCGGACGCGTCATTTAAGTTGCGGGGAAGAAACTTGGTTTTTCGACTCTGAAATCTTTTCGGAAGGTATAGCGCGGAGAAGTGCGATCTCGCCTTCGAAATCTTCAAGGGAGGAAAAGTTACGGTATACCGAGGCATATCGCAGGTAAGCCACTTCATCTAATTCGCGTAGCGGTGAGAGAATCGCCATACCAACTTCCTGGGCCTCGATCTCGGCCTGGCCGGTTGAGCGGAGGGACTCCTCAACTCGCTGTGCGAGCAGAGCTAAATCATCATCAGATACGGGCCGGTTCTGGCATGCCTTACGGACGCCATTGATGACCTTCTCGCGGCGAAAGGGTTCAGTCGCGCCACTTCGCTTGATGATGGAGAGAACAGCCGTTTCCTGGGTGGAGAAGCGGGATCCGCAAGTGGTGCACTCACGGCGACGGCGGATAGCCGTTCCCTCATCTGCAGGGCGCGAGTCAACGACTCGAGACTCCTCGTTCCGACAGAAGGGACAGTTCACGGCGTGTCTTTCCTTTCAATGCTGGGAATTTCCACATTTTGGGTGTATTAAAGATTCGGCTCCTAACCACTACTTATGGAAGCCTACCGCAATTTGACCCCAATATCTAGGGGTAAGAGTAAAGCACGGGTTTAGAGTTCGCAATACATCTCTAAGTTACTAGCCGCGTGTCGGGATATAAATCTTCTGGCCCGCCACAACTTCAGGGCTCTTCAATCGATTTACCTCGATCAGCTCATCTACCAAGTCGCGTCGATCCCCAGAGCGGCTCAGATTTGCGGCGATAGACCAGAGGGTCTCACCGGGCTTGACCGTGATCTTCATATAAGGGGTGGTGGAGATGGAGTCGGTCGAACCAGCAGTGGCGCCAGAAAATAGCGAAAAACCAGCGAGGAGAAGGATGGAGAGAGATGAGACAACCGCAAGCCGAGCAACTGCTCGACCTCGGGGGGTGAGGCGGAGTTGCGATTGGCTATTTATGGGGGACGGATTGATAGCGATCGTCATCATTCTCTCCAGCTATTTCTAGCCTTATCTCTAGAACGACCGTTGAGAGTGGGGATACTCTTCGAACGTCTGTTCTAAAGCAAAAGGTACACCCCGCCACTGACATCGGCAAGTTTTTTTAGAACATTTGTTTGAAATCCTCGTAAATTTGTTCTAAACTCTCCGCTATGACCCCAAAAATCTCTGAGCTCCCCGATGGCCCTGTCGATGAGAACGGCCTGACCTCCCGCCAACTCAAGATCCTTCAGGCGATCAAGAGCGCGATGGAAGAGAAGGGCTATCCGCCATCAATGCGTGAGATTGGCGAGGCAGCTGGATTGGCCTCTCCCTCTAGCGTTAAGTACCAACTCGAGGCCCTCGAATCAAAGGGCTGGATCCGCCGCGATCCCTCAAGAGGTAGAGCCCTGGAAGTTCTAACGCCCGGCGATGAGAGATTCGAAGACATCAAACCCGAGAAGACTCATATCGTCCCACTGGTCGGACGGATTGCTGCCGGTGGTCCAATCCTTGCGGAACAAAATGTTGAAGAGCTCTTTCCACTCCCCTCCACACTCGTTGGTGAGGGTGAGTTGTTTATGCTCAAAGTCGTTGGCGATTCAATGGTTGATGCTGCGATCTGCGATGGCGATTATGTTGTGATTCGTTCCCAGAAGGATTGCAATAAAGGCGAGATTGTTGCTGCGATGATCGATGGTGAAGCCACTGTTAAGACTTTCTCAAAGAAGGATGGCCATATCTGGCTTCTTCCTGCAAACGATAATTACGCCCCTATAAATGGCGATAATTGCGAGATTCTTGGAAAGGTGACTGCGGTTCTTCGTTCGGTTCGCTAAACCCGAACATACTTCTCAAGTAAATGGGCGAGCGCTCCATCTACTCTGGCATGTATTGAAGTCCCATCGGCTAAATGCTCTTCGCGCAATATCTCGCCCTCTTCATGAATCCGACTAACTAGATCTCCGCGGTTGTATGGAATCAAAGTTCTCACTTCAACCTTCGGCCTTGGAAGTGAAGCCTCAATCGCATTGATTAGCGCATCAATTCCTGCTCCGGTGTGAACGGATATCGGATATGCATCGGGCTCTTCCCGCATCACTAATCGCATCATTTCGGGATCGGCGATATCGGCCTTATTCAACGCGATAATTTCAGGGATCTTCTCTCCCCCGATATCGCGAATAACTTCTCGTACCGCCTTTATTTGTCCAAGGGGATCCTCATGGGAGCCATCTACAACGTGGACGATTAAGTCAGAGCCGGAGACTTCTTCGAGAGTCGATCTAAAGGCATCAATCAATTCGTGGGGTAGGTGCTTCACAAAGCCGACGGTGTCGCTCAAGGTATAGACCCGACCATCTCTAGTTTCAGCTTTTCGAACCGTTGGATCAAGGGTCGCAAAGAGCGCGTTTTGAACCAAAACTCCCGCATTGGTGAGGCGATTCAAGAGCGAGGACTTTCCGGCATTTGTGTAACCAGCGATTGCAACTGAGGGAATTGAATTTCGCTTCCGTTCTTGACGCTTAGTATCGCGAGCAACCTTCATCTCGCCGATCTCACGGCGCAACTTCGCCATCTTGTCGCGGATGCGACGGCGATCAATCTCGATCTTGGTCTCACCAGGTCCACGGCCACCGATACCGCCGGCTCGAGCTGCCTGTCTCGAGAGAGATTCACCCCAACCACGCAGGCGGGGCAACATATAACTCATCTGGGCAAGTTCGACTTGGGCTTTACCCTCTTTGCTCTTTGCGTGTTGCGCGAAGATATCGAGAATCAATGCGGTGCGATCGACAACTTTTACTTTTACTTTATCTTCTAAGTTTCTTAATTGTCCGGGGCTTAACTCACCATCACAGATAACGGTATCTGCACCGGTAGATTTAACAACGCCCTTCAATTCACTTACTTTTCCAGAACCAATAAATGTGGCGGGATCGGGCTTATCTCTTCTTTGGATTAAGGCATCAAGCACTTCAGAGCCAGCCGTTTCCGCAAGGGCTGCCAATTCAGTCATTGAATTTTCGGCATCCTTAATTGTTCCCTCGGTCCAAACTCCCACTAGAACAACCCGCTCCAGCCGAAGCTTTCGATACTCAGCCTCGGAGATATCAGTTAGTTCGGTGGAAAGTCCTGCTACTCGGCGAAGCGCTTGGCGATCACTTAAATCGCGCTGGGTGGAATCGAAAGAATCTGGGATGAAAATTTCTGTATCAAATTCCGCGGCTAAATCCGCGCTCTCTTGAAGCAGTTGATCTAACTCTTCTTCGCTATCCCGCTTAGCCAAGGTAACTACTCAATTCCACATCTTTGATTAGGAGCGCCGGGCCGGTGAGAATCGCATTTGAATGGGGATCAATCTCAACTTCAAGGCGTCCGCCAGGAGGATGAATTACCCACTTGATTGGTAGCGATTTTCCTTTCAAAATCGTGGCAGCAAGTGCCACCGCACAGGTTCCGGTACCGCAAGAGCGCGTCTCGCCCACCCCGCGTTCATGAACCCGCATCGCTAACTCGCCATTTTCTAGCACTTTCACAAATTCAACATTCACACCCTCTGGATAGAGTTCTTTTGGCCTTACGACTGGCTCATTTTTGAGATCACCGACCTCGCTCAAATCCTCAACAAAGACAACGGCATGAGGGTTTCCGACGCTGATGTTGTAGCCGTTCCAAGTCTTACCGTTTGAATACGCAGTAACTGATCCCTCTTGCTGGGCAACCGCTCCCATATTTACTGTGATGTCGCCGGTTTCTGGGGCGCTCACAAACTTTGTTCCATCTCTAGTCAATATTGGAAAAATTCCAGCTGGTTGGTGGCCTCGATCGACCAAGTATCTAGCCATCACGCGGATGCCATTGCCACACATCTCCGCTAAGGATCCATCGGCATTTCGATAATCCATAAACCACTTGCCATCTCGCTTCACAATTCGAATTAGGCCATCTGCCCCAATTCCAGTTTCACGATTACAGATCGCAGCGCAGACTCGGCTCGAGAGATTGTTAGAGTCATCAGGATCAAAGACGAGCACAAAGTCGTTTTCAGTGCCGTGGCCGTATGTGCCGATTAGGGAGTTCATCGTTATCTGCTAATCGTAGATGAGAGGATTGAATCTAGCCGCTCTTTTGTTCCGCCCTTAAGCCACTTGATTCGAGCATCGCGCGAAAACCAAGTTTCTTGACGTCGCGCGTAGGCGCGCGTTGCTCGCTTGGTCTCTTGCTTCGACTCTGATTCGCTAATTCTTCCCTCCAAGAAACTGATGATCTGGTTGTACCCGAGGGCAGCCTTTGCGGTCTTACCGGTAGTGATCCCCTTTTCGATTAGCGCCCGCACTTCCCCAACGAAACCTTCGCTCCACATCAAATCGACTCTTCTATCAATCCGCTCCTTCAAGTCATCCCGATCCATAACAAGCCCATATTGCTTGGCATCTGGGTAATAAGAGGCTCCAGCCCTAGGAAGGTTTGCAGTAAATGGCTTTCCGGTTATCTCAATCACCTCAAGAGCGCGAACAACTCTACGAAGATTCTCTTTGGGAATCGCAGCTGCTGCAGCTGGATCTAATTTGCCAAGGCGTTCATGCAACGCATCACCGCCAATTCGATCGGCCTCTTCGCTAAGCCGTGCTCTAACCTCCGGCTCTGTGTCGGGAAAGTTCAGCTCATCCAAGATCGCTTTTACATATAAGCCGGTACCTCCGACCACGATGACGGATTTGCCAGATCCGAGCAGTTCATCGACCTTGGAGCGCGCCCAACCTTGGTACTCGGCTACCGATGCATCTTGATTCACATCGAGTACATCAATTAGATGATGGGGAATTCCGCGCCGCTCTTGCGGAGAGAGTTTTGCAGTTCCAATATCCATACCTCGGTACAGCTGCATGGAATCGGCATTGACTATCTCGCCTTTAAGTTGCTCTGCTAACTGAAGTGAGAGTTCACTCTTACCGGTCGCAGTCGCTCCTACGATAAAGACTAAAGTCATTTAACTTGCATCACTTAACAAGTGAACTCTTGAGCTGGGGCACGCCTAGAAAGACCCCGTTGTTCTCCGCCTCGAGTTTTCGAACTTCAAAGGCATCTCCGCCCCGAGTCCGCTTAACCTCTAACTTTTCACCAAAGATGAAGTGCGGCTTGGCGCTTGAAATTCTTACCCTCGCGAGATCGCCAGGTCTTGCTTCGCCCTCGCTTAGATCTAGATGGACCAATCTAAAATCTCTGCTCTTTCCTTGTGCCCTCGCTCCATCTACATCGGTGATTAGAACTTCGGATTCTTGGCCGATCACATCTTCATTTACCGAGAGCGAGACTTCATTTAACTTCTTATGTAGGCGGTCGTAGCGCTCCGCAACAACCTCCTCCGATACTTGATCGGGCATATCAGCGGCCGGGGTGCCTGGGCGCTTTGAATACTTAAATGAATAAGCGGCTAGAAAACGCAATTCACCACATAGATCCATGGTTTGTTGGAAATCGGATTCGCTCTCGCCCGGAAAGCCAACAATGACATCGGTAGTGATCGTCGAGTGTGGCATGGTGCTTCGAACCTTTTCGATGATGCCGCGATAACGCTCGACTCGATAAGAGCGACGCATCGCCTGCAGGATCTTGTCGGAGCCGGATTGGAGCGGCATGTGAAGGTGTGGCATCACATTCTCTGTTTCAGCCATCGCCGCAATAACATCATCGGTGAAATCTCTTGGGTGTGGCGACATGAAGCGGACCCGCTCGAGTCCATCAATCTCTCCGCATGAACGAAGTAACTTGGCAAAGGCCTCACGATCTCCGAAATCCACTCCGTAGGCATTTACATTCTGACCGAGGAGCGTCACCTCGGTAACGCCCTCGCTAACAAGGGCTCGAATCTCACTCAAGATTTCATTACCTGGGCGATCTTTTTCGCGCCCGCGTAGCTGCGGAACTATGCAGAAAGTACAGGTGTTATTGCATCCAACCGAGATAGAAACCCAGGCCGAGAATGCCGAGTGGCGTCGCGCCGGAAGAGTGGATGGAAAGTGTTCGAGAGATTCCTTTATCTCGACTTGGGACTTTGCTTCGATGCGCGCCCGTTCTAAGAGCGCCGGAAGTGAGCCAACGTTATGAGTTCCAAAAACTACGTCTACATAAGGAGCCTTCTTAATGATGCTCCCTTTATCTTTCTGGGCGAGGCAACCTCCGATTGCAATTTGTAAGTTTGGATTAGCGCGCTTTGTTGGGGCTAGAAAACTTAAGTGGCCATAGAGCTTGTTATCAGCATTCTCGCGAACCGCACAGGTGTTAAAGACGATTAGATCTGGATCTTGACCTTCAATTGCCGGGATGTAACCTGCTGCATCGAGCGAGCCGGCGATACGTTCGGAGTCGTGGACATTCATCTGGCAACCCAGAGTTTGAATTACATAGGTACGACTCATATGCGAATCGTACCTTTGGTGCAAAAATTAAGAACTTTGGAATTCAAATTTAGTAACGCGAACGAAGAAAGAGCATATTGCCAGCCCTTCTCAGGCTCTGCAGATTAACTCCGAATTTGTTCCCAGGCTCAAAGGCCAATCCATCAATTAATCCTGGACGATACTCAGTACTCGATGCGCCAACTACGACTGGGCTAATCGTCAGGAACTCTTCTTCGATTTGTCTAGCATGAACAAGTGCCGCATAAAATTTTGGCCCTCCCTCGCAGAGCACACTCATCACTCCAAAGTCTTTCTGTAATCGCTCGTGAAGAAGATTCAAATCCACATCAGATTCACCAAGTTCCAGAATAGTAACTTTCGGTAGACCCAACGCCTTTAACTTCTTTGCTCCACTTGTTGTAGTCGCGACAATTACTTCAAGGAGCGGATCGGCAAATACGGCAGCATCGGCATTTAACTCTCCGCTGCGAGTGACTAGAACCTGATAAGGAAACGGTTTGCGTCCCTCACTTAAACGAAGTTGGTTGAAAGCTTCTGACTCTTGAGGGAAGATGAATGCAGAGCTCCAAATGTGGTTTGGCTCGCTCCGCAAAGTGTTCGCTCCTACTGTTACCGCATCGGCACGAGCTCTCGTTAATGCCATAACCCATTGATCATGTCTATTGAAACCTGAGATATCTCCACCACCCTCATGATGTAGAACTGAGAATGACGTTTTGCCATCGTGTGAAATCACAAAATTTGAATATCGGTATTGTCGATTAGAGGGAATTAACCAATCTCCGCCATAAATATTTCGAATCGAATCAGGAAGGCTGATTACAGAATCACTGCTTTGGATTGGTTCTTCGAAAAGGAGTTGGAAGTTATCGCCTGGTCCGGAGAAATTCATGCCTTAGGTCCATCAACAACAATCGTTTGACCACTTATCCCACTAGAGCTACGAGATATTAGCCAGGAGCAAGTTTGGGCAACTTCTTCAGGTTTAATCAATCGCTTAAATCCTGAGGCGCTCTTCCACTCTTCCAAAGTGGCATCCCCACTTTTTCCAGAACGCGCTCCAATCGAAGTTGCGAGCACCTTAAGCATCGGACTATCTACATTTCCTGGACAGACCGCATTTGCGCGACCGCCAAACTCTGCAATCTCACCAGCAAATGATTGAGTGAAACCAATGAGTCCGAACTTTGATGCGCAATAAACGCTTCCGCCTGATTCACCCACTAGACCTGCAGTTGACGCGATATAGACGGAACTAAATTCCCTTGGCTTACGCCGAAGTACCGCTAGTAAAGCCGCCCCCACATGAAATGCGCCTCGCAAGTTAACCGCCATGACCTTCTCGTAATCCTCCCAGTCAACGGCATCCAACGGTCCAGTCGTGTTGAGACCAGCGGCATAAATCATTCCTGTAATTGGATCATCCTCATCAAGGCTCTGTATAAGGCCAGTTACGGCCTTCGCATCCCTAACGTCGAGCGTGCGATTACTCGCTTCATCAAATTTTGGAAGGGTGACATCCGCAGCAATCACCTTTACTGATTTTTGAAGTTCAATTACGCACGCTCTTCCAATCGCGCCATTTGCACCAATTACTAGCGTTCTCATGCTTTTCCTACCGTTTCCGCTATGGCAGCGCTGATGGATCTCTCATTTGGGACAACTTCTTGCTCTAAAGAAAGCGCCCCGGGAATTGGCACATCTGGAACAGCGAGTCTCTTTACAGATGTGATTGAGATTTTTCGCTCAAGTAAACGAGTTACAACTTCTGCTGAAAGGCCAAAACTTAAGTAATCCTCATCGACAACGAGGATCTTGCCAGTCTTCTTAACAGATGCAGCGACAGTATCCATATCAAGAGGTACAACGCTACGTAGATCAATTACTTCGACGCTTATACCTTTTTTCAGAGCTTCTTCAGCAGCAGTAACAGATGGTGCAACAGTTCCGCTTAGAGTCACGAGAGTTAAGTCACTTCCTTCCCGAACCACATTCGCCTTTCCTATCGGAACGGTATATCTCTCAGCTGGAACATCGGATCCGAAAGTGAAGTCCTCGGCCCGTTTAAGTAATAGCCCTTTATGCTCTATAAACACAACTGGATCATCTGATTCAACAGCGCTGGCCATCAAGCCTTTCGCGTCGTATGGATTTGAAGGAGCTACAACTTTAAGTCCGGGTAAGTGAGCAAATAATCCCCATAAGCATTGAGAGTGCTGCGCTCCAGAACCGATGCAACCCCCCGCAGTTTTAATCACAATCGGCATTCGAACTTTTCCGCCAGACATGTAATGATTCTTTGCAATCGCGTTGTAAACCTGGTCTAAGCAGACTCCTATGAAGTCGACAAACATAATCTCTAGAACTGGGCGATAACCCTCTAGCGCCAATCCCACGCCCATACCTGTTATTGCACTCTCAGAAATTGGAGTATCTAAAACTCTTCCGCTTCCATACTTCTTCTGTAGTCCCCTTGTGGCGCCGAATACTCCGCCTTGGCCACCAACGTCCTCGCCAATAACAAGAACTTGTGGATCGCGCTCCATTTCCAAATGCAGCGCTTCAGATATGCATTGGGAGAGATTTAAATTTCTAGCCACTGTCATCACTCCGCAAAGACATATCTAGTCGCATCCGCGCCAGAAGGCGATGGATCTTTTCTAACTGATGCAAGCATTTCTGAGATTGAGGCGACGACCGACTTTTCAATCTCATTCAATTCTTCAAGTGTCGCTAAGCCTCTTGCAACTAGAGTCTCTTTGGTCCGCTCCAGAGGATCTTCGGATCGGCGCCGCTCCTTCTCTTCTTTCGAACGATACATATCAGCATCGCCTTCGAAGTGTCCGCGAAAGCGATAACACATCGCTTCGATAATGCTCGGGCCTTTTCCAGATCGTGCTCGAGCAAGGGCTGCTTCAAAGGCGTTAGCGACCTCCTCAACATCTAAACCATTCACACGGATTCCATGAGCTCTCCAAGAAGGAGCTCGCTCGGCGATAGTTTCAGTAGCGCTTGAAGCGGAGAAGGGAACAGAGATAGCCCACTCATTATTTTCTACTACAACAACAAGGGGTAACGAGAGCGCACCAGCCATATTCATGGCCTCATGAAACGCACCCGTATTCACAGCTCCATCGCCCACAACTGCAACGGCGACTGCCTGGTTACCTTTCAAGCGCGCGGCATAAGCATGGCCAAGCGCTACTGGTACTCCGGCGCCAACTATTCCGGTAGCAGAGAATTTCAATGATGGATCGAATATATGCATGTGCCCACCGAATCCACCACAGATTCCAGTCGACTTCTCAAAGATTTCTGCAAGCATGGCTCGCAGATCGACTCCTTTCGCAATCGCATGCATATGATTGCGATGAGTACTACACATTGCATCTTCTTTACTTAGAAAACCAACCATTCCGGCGCTTATTGCTTCTTGTCCTACGCCAGTATGTAACTCGCCATGTATCTCGCGGGTTGGAACTCCTTCAAGGCATGCTAACTCGAAATGGCGCATCCAGAGCATGTAGCCATATCGATCCTTAAGAGTTATTTCCTGCGCCACCAAATTGCTCCTCTAATTCAATGACCGTTCCAAAGCGATCAGCACAATAAGCCGCTTTACCTTCTGAAAATTCCGTGACCTTTCCTAACATGATTCCGCCGCTCGATACCAGCTCCGCCAGAGCCTTCTCGATATCTGGAACGAGAAATGCAGTATGAGACCTTCCAGGATAAATAGGCAATAGTTGATTGGCATCACTTGGGATATTTATAAACTCAATGAATTCAAGTACCTGATCGCTTATAGGTGACTTCGTCTGCACAAGGTGGGCGCCCAGTCCCTTAACCCCAGTTATGCCACTGATCAAGTCGGTCATATTCCTAGCTTCGAAAACAACTTCAAATCCTAAATTTGTTGCGTAATAATCGATTACTCGGTCAATTTCTCTTACCGCAACTCCGGTGTGGTGCCATGCCCAACTATTCAATCGACCTGAATTCTTAGGGCTCATGACTACATCGTAGTCGCATAGAAAAGTTTTGAAGAGTAGCCTTATCGACGTTCCCAGATAATCAGGAGATAAATCAACGGTGTCCAGCAGTAACAAAGCGAACGGCAAAAGTGAAAAAGGTGGAATGGGTGGTGGCTTAGTTCCAGGTACTTACCCAGCACCAAAAGCACTTAGACCAACGCTAGTTGGAGAAAGCTGGTCAGTCGTCGCTGGACATCCACGAACTTCTCTCGTGGCGGCCGAAATATTTAGAGCGGGTGGGAATGCAATTGATGCGGGAGTAGCAGCAGGAATCGCTAGCAATGTGGTTCAAGTCGATATGGCAAATTTTGGCGGAATTGCTCCGATTTTGATTAGAGAGGCTGCCGCTCAAAGCGCTTGGTCAGTCGCTGGTATTGGAAGATGGAGCAAGAGCGCATCCCTAGAAGAAATGTTAAAGCGTTACGGCGGATCGCTACCTCTTGATGGTGCTCCGGCAATAGTTCCAGGCGCTCCAGCTGGATGGATCGCTGCGCTAAAACGCTTTGGAACCATGTCATTTTCACAAGTAGCAACCCCTGCTATCAAACTTGCTCGCGAAGGTTTCCTTGTAGATCAATCACTTGCGACAAGCCTTGAGATAACCGGAAGAAATTTCCAAAAATGGCCAACAAGCGCTGCAATTTACAGGCCAGATGGAAAGTCAATTGCGCCAGGCCAAAGGTTGAAACAAGAGAAGTTGGCCGAACTCTTACAACGCCTCGTTGATGCCGAGACAGCTCACAACGGCAATCGTGCCGAAAAGTTAAGCGCAGCCCATAAAGCATTTTATGAGGGAGCGGTTGCTCAAATACTGGCGGACTCAGTCACATCACGCGGCGGATATATGACACTTAGTGATCTTGCTGAATTTGAGGCGGAGATAGAACCTGCGCCTTCTGTTGAAATTAAAGGATGGCGATTCTTTGCGACACCATCTTGGAGCCAAGGTCCCACTGCGCTACAAATTCTTGGGATTCTTGCTAGAACTAGTGGAAGTTGGCATGAACTTGTCGAGTCGATAACCCTTGCATTTAATGATCGGGAAGACTTCCTTGCCGCACCTGGACAGATGAAGAAAGATCTGCTTGATTTGATTAGCGATCAGCATCTAGAAGAATCAGCAGCGCTAATAGGTGAGAGTTCTCTAGCAGGTAGACCAGGTGAAGATTTAGCTACAAAACCACTTTCAAGTACGACTGCGGTCGTCACAATGGATAGCGAAGGAAACACCTTTGCAACTTCACCCTCAGACACCATTGACGGTGGGCCCATAATCCCGGAATTGGGAATTCTCTGCTCCCCGCGGGGCGTTCAGAGCCGATTGGACTTAAATCATCCGAATCGATTAACACCGGGGGGTCGACCTGTTGTTACGCCCGCGGCGATGATTGGTCTGTGTGATGGCGAGTCATGGGCGCTGGCATGTCCGGGAGGGGATGTAATTGTTCAAGCGATGGCACAAGTTATCTGGAAAGTTGTTAGTGAAAGCATGGAGTTACAAGAGTCGGTCGAATCACCTCGGATAGCTGCATTTAATGCTCCAAGTGCTTTTCACCCTCATCCATCTGCCGATCGACTGGTTTATGCAGAAAAGAGAATTGGCGAAGATGCAATAGATAAGCTGAGAAGACACGGACACACAGTTCAAGTTTGGCCAGAATATGAATTCGATGCTGGTTCAGTTCAAACCATTAAATCTTCTCGAAATTCAGATGGCGAGCGAACTCTCTTTGCTGCTGCAGATCCCCGACGTAGCGCTTACGGATTAGCAGAATAGGATTTAAGATGATTGATTTAGACAAAGTAATTACAGATACACAATCACTAATCCGCATTGATAGCCAGAACCCCGGAATACAAGAGAAAGAATGTGTGGAATGGGTAGCAAGAAGGCTAGAAGGTCTCGGATTCGAGCCTAAGCGCACCATCGTTCAACCGGGACGAGAAAATTTAAGCGTCTCAATTCCAGGCCAAGGAACGGCTCCACGTCTGGTCTTACTCGGGCATCTAGATACCGTTCCGATTGGCGCAGGGTGGTCCCTTCCTCCACATGAGGGCGCAATTCGAGATGGAAAGATTTATGGTCGCGGTGCTTGTGACATGAAAGGTGGAGTAGCGGTTGCTCTTGGATTACTCGAGTCAATCAAGAAATTAGGTATTAAACCTGCTGGCGACATACTTTTTGTTGCGACCGTTGATGAGGAGGCGCCTAATATGGCGGGCGCTCATTCGCTCGTTCAGAGCGGGGATTTGCGCGCCGATGATCAGGTCGTTGCGCTCGAACCAACTGGTGCACGGCTTCGCATTGCCCAAATGGGTCTTCGATGGATTGATCTTCGTGTCACAGGTCGGATGGCGCATGCCGGTCGCGCTCACCTCGGAATTGATTCGGCCCACATAATGTCGCGCATCGTCGATCGCTTAAAACGACATATCGAATCATTAAAGCATGAAGATCCCATTCTGGGGCGGGCTAGATTTACTTGTGGAGTTTTTAACGCTGGTGTAGCAACCAATGTCGTTCCACCATTTGCTGATGCAAAGTTTGATGTTCGAATCGTTCCACCAATGAAAATTGAAGATGTTATTCCATTAGTTGAGAAGATTGCCAAAGAGGTGATTCGAGATTTTCCCGGCGCAGATTTCTCAATCAAAGGCCTCGGCGCCCCGCGACCTCCTGTTCGAGCGAGTGAAGATTCCCATATCATCAAATCTCTTCGAGCGTCTTACAAGAAAGTAACTGGAGTCGAAGTTCCAGTTGGTGGCAATGATGGTCATGAGGCCTATACAGATGCATCAATGGTTGCTGCTCTGACGGGAAGTAACTCATGCACTGTCTTTGGTCCAGGATCTACGGATCAAGCGCATACAGCAGATGAGTTTGTGAGCATCCAAGAGTTAGAACTCGTCTCAAAAGTAATTTGGGATATGGCAACAAGCTGGGGAAATCCAAGATAAGGAGCTGGTAAAAATGATTATAGATGCATACAACAACGTCTGGCAGGCAGGTGGAACATCTGACTATCTCACCGCGGAGTCATATACCCCAGAAGACATGATTCGCGCGATGGATATCGCTGGAGTTGATATGGCAGTGGGATGCTCTCTTGGACAGATGATGGATAACAACTTCATCGCAGAAACTATGAGGCGCCATCCAACGCGCATTATTGGCTTCGGACAGGTAAACCCACGATTCCCAGATGCCGTTGCCACTATTGATCATCTCTCCAAATCTTTAAATCTTAAAGGTCTAAAACTTCATCCGACTATGCATGGTTATCATTTCGCCGATCATGGTTTGCTAGATCCTATTTTTGAAGCAGCAGATCGAAACAAACTTGTAGTGCTGGTAAACGCGCTAGATGATCCATTCTGTGCTCCTCTTTCTATCGAGGAGATTGCGCGCGGTTTTCCCAATACGCCAGTCTTGATTGCCCACATGGGTACGGTTTGGAACCTTAATGAGGCGATTCTTGTGGCAAAGCGAAATCCCAATATCTACCTAGAGACTTCCGGCTCACAACTACTTGATGTGAAACTTGCCTATCGCTCAATTGGCTCGGATCAGATTGTTATGGGCACTGATTGGCCAGGTAGCGATTTCGACTTAGAGCGGGCGAAGATCGCTCGCGCCATACCTTCCGCTAAAGATCGGGAGTTGGTAGAGGGTGGAAATCTGGCCCGCCTGCTTAAACTCAATCCATAAGGTTTAGTAGATGAAAGAGAGCGCAGGTTTCGTGGATGCTCACTCTCACCTGCGTTCAACTTCATTAGCAGAACATCGCGTTGGAGGAAGTTGCTTAGAAGAAGCAATTCTGCGAATGAATGCTATGACATCGATTGACGTGGAAGATGATGTCTTTGTTGCCTGTTGCAACTTAGTCGCCTCCGGAGTCACTGGTGTTCAATTTATCTTTCATACATTTGGAGCTCCAATTGACTACTTAAATGCCTTGGAAAAATCCCTATCTGGAATACGTCGTTCCGGCATCCGGGCACAAGTAATTCTCGCAATCACTGATCAGTTTGAATTCATCCCGCAACGAGTAAAAGAATCTTTGGATCTCCCCCCATTTGTCGCTACTGGCCGAAAAATGAGTCCGGTTGAATTCCGAGAGGTCTTCGAATACGCACAAGTTCGAGACCCTGATTTTGTTTTTGGCATCGGGCCAGTCGCACCGCAATGGTGTAGCGATGAGATGTTGAGGGCCATAAGCGAGATTGCTCAACGGGGCATACGGATCCATACCCATTGTCTAGAGAGCGAATCGCAGCGACATTGGATTACTCAATCACCTATTGAGCGCTTGGACGCCTTTGATCTCCTAGGTCCGCAAACGAGCCTCGCGCACGCAGTTTGGCTAACAGGTGATGAATTCAAAAAAGTTCATGAAACTGGTACCCATCTCGTAACTTGTCCAAAGTCCAATGTCGTTTTGAAATCTGGAAAAGCAGATTGCGCCGCCTGGAGAGGGCATGAGATCAACTTCGGCATAGGGCTCGACAGCATCTCTGGGATAGAAGAGCCGCTTAGAACTGCAAAGTTAGCCTTCACCGAAAGAGATGCAGTTCATGCTCTAACAATTGGGGGCGCTGAGGCCGCAGGTTTAGACACTTCACCAGACACTGTGAAGTGGAGTGACTGGGAATCAAGTGTTGCTCAAGAAGTGTCAATCGCGGGAGAGGTGATTTTTAAAGACGGTGCTCATCTGCGAAATGAAGAGCTTATTGACGCGCGAACTCGAGTTTCTAAGAAAATGGCAGCCGATAGCGAAGGACGAGATAGTCGACATGCATCACTAGACAAGATTATGAATGAGTATCTAGAAGCTGTCCGATGAAACCTAGATTGCTCTATGAAACAAGAGCCGAGTTAGGTGAAGGAATGCATCTCTTCCCAGATGGCAACATGCGATGGGTAGATCTACCTAATGGATTGGCTTATCGATGGGATGGGAATACTAATCAACTTTGGCACTCCCAAAAGGAGGAACTCTCAAAGGTCCTTCCTTGGTGTAACGGAACTATCCTGCTAAGTCAGACTGCAATAATTTTTCTCAACCAAGAGAATAATGAAGTAGAGCGCATCAACCTTCATGATGAAGCGAGTAATTTAAGATGTTCTGACAGCATGGTATTGCCAAATGGTGAAATGCTAGTTGGAATTCTTGACCGTGATCTGACACCTAACAAGAGCAAGCTGATACAAGTTAAGCTGGATCGAAGCATTGTAGAAATAGTCTCCTTGGCTAGCATCTCAAATGGAATTGTTCTACTCGTGGATGGAAAGCGCGTAGTTTGGACCGATAGTCCAAGGAAAGAACTAGAGGTATTTGATTTTGATCCAATCACCGGAGCTGTAGGCGGCCGACGGACATTTGCAAAGTTACCGGAGAACATGGGACTGATTGACGGAATTTGCGCCGATGCAAATGGTGGGGTCTGGGCTGCGCTCTGGGCCGGATCTGGAGTTGCACATTTTGATGGTGATGGTGAATTAGTCGAAGTCATTCGCTTTGAAGCACCAAATGTAACTTCCTGCGCCTTTGATCGTGAAGATAATCTGTTAATCACCACAGGTACGGCCACGCTCACCGAAGAGGAGCTCCGCCGGTTCCCTGGAGCAGGAGGTCTATGGATGATCCCTCAAATAGAACATGGTGCTCGCAGGGCGCCCACTTACGTTGCTCAGTTCTAGAAAGTC
>VGAF01000019.1 GCA_016870855.1 Actinomycetota bacterium
CTGATGATGCACTTGCCTGGGCAATCAAGAGTGAGGCGAAGGTAATCTTGGTATCGCCTTGTTGCCATCACGATTTAAATAAACTGATAAAACCAGCTGGCCAAGAATGGGAACCCATTTTTAGAAGTGGAATAGTAAAAGAGCGCTTTGCAGATCTATTGACTGATTCACTCCGCGCTGAGCTCTTAAGAATAAATGGCTACAAGGCAGATATTGTCGAGTTCGTCTCGATAGATCACACGCCGCGGAATCTCATGATTAGGGCGACTTTTACTGGAATCGCCGCCGATCGGCGAAATTATGAGAGCCTCTGTGAGCAGTGGTCTATAAATCCTTATCTCGCCACGCTTCTTTCCTAAGTTAGGCTTGCCCTCTATGTCGAACACCGTCCTTGCTTCCCTTCCAATTGGAGAACGAGTTGGAATCGCATTTTCTGGCGGCCTTGATACCTCTGTCGCAGTTGCTTGGATGCGTTCTAAAGGTGCAATTCCTTGTGCTTACACCGCAGATCTCGGTCAATATGACGAGAGCGACATTGCCTCCGTCCCAGATCGCGCTAAACAATATGGCGCTGAGATCGCACGCTTAGTTGATTGCAAAGAGACCTTAATAGAAGAAGGTATAGCCGCCCTTGCTTGCGGCGCTTTCCACATTAGAACTGGCGGCCGGGTTTACTTCAATACAACTCCGCTAGGCCGCGCAGTTACCGGAACTCTCTTAGTGCGCGCGATGCTCTCTGACAAGGTATCTATTTGGGGCGATGGCTCTACTTACAAAGGTAATGACATCGAGCGTTTCTATCGTTATGGACTCCTTGCAAACCCAACTCTAAAAATCTATAAGCCTTGGCTTGATAAGCAATTTGTAACTGAGCTTGGTGGCCGTAAGGAAATGTCAGAATGGCTCACAAATAACAATCTTCCTTACCGTGATAGCAAAGAGAAGGCTTACTCAACAGATGCAAATATTCTCGGTGCAACTCACGAGGCAAAAGAGCTAGAGAAGCTAGAGAGCTCTATTGAGTTAGTAGAGCCGATCATGGGAGTTCGGTTCTGGGATTCAAGGGTTGCGATTGCAAGTGAAGATGTGAAGATCCAATTCGCATCTGGTCGCCCAGTTGCCATTAACGGTAAAGATTTCACCGATGTTGTTGCCTTGATGCGCGAAGCAAATGCAATCGCGGGGCGCCATGGACTTGGAATGTCTGACCAGATCGAAAATCGGATTATCGAAGCGAAGAGTCGCGGTATCTACGAAGCGCCAGGAATGGCCTTGCTGTTTATCGCCTATGAGCGATTACTGACCGCAATCCATAACGAGGATACGATTGCAAATTATGCTCAAGAAGGTCGAAGACTCGGAAGGCTGCTTTATGAAGGAAGATGGTTCGATCCACAATCCTTGATGCTCCGTGAGTCACTAACTAGATGGGTTGCCTCAACGATTTCTGGAACTGTGACTCTAAGACTTCGCCGCGGTGATGATTACTCAATCATCAATACGCAAGGTGAGGGATTCTCATATCACCCAGAGAAGTTATCGATGGAACGTACTGAATCCGCAGCCTTTGGCCCGGAGGATCGCATCGGACAACTCACGATGCGCAACCTAGATATCCAAGATACGAGAGCAAAACTTGAGATGTATCGCGAGCGTGGCCAGATTGGAAAAGGAAAGTTTGAACTAGCCGATCCAACAGAGGGGTAGATGTGTCACAAACAAAAATCTCAAAGATCCTCGATGGCTTTATTGAAGAGGGAATAAAAATGACTCCAATCGGAGCCACCCTCCTTGGCGTCCCGGGCTTTGATGACAAACTTGATGACTTCTCAATGGTCGGCCAGAAAGCGCGTGAAGAGCTAACTCGAAAGACTTTAAATGAAGTAAGAGCCGAAACTCCTGAGAATGAATACGACCGAATCGCCCAAGCAGTAGCCACAGAGCGTCTTTCTTCTGAGTTAAGACTGAGCGAGAGCCATGAATCAAGGGCCCTCTTTAATTTAATCTCATCACCGGTCACCTCAATCCGCCAGGTCTTCGAAATGATGCCGAAGGAGAGGTCGGATTCAGCCGCTAATGCAACAAAACGTCTAAACGCCATTAGCGAAGCGCTAAAGGGATGGTGCTCAACGCTAGAAACTGTCGCTGGCGAAGGAAGAGTTAATTCAACTCGCCAAGTATTATCGACCGCAGGACAACTCGAAACATTCTCAAAAGGCGCATTCCAAACAGTTGCTAAGAAGTTCGACCAAGCTGGCACAAATAGCGAATTGCTTCAAGCCGCGAAGAACGCTGAATCCGCCTGCTTAGAAACCGCTAACTGGCTTAAAGGCACTTACGCTCCCAAGTCTGATCCCAAAGATGGAGTTGGGGAAGAGCGTTACAAGATGTGGGCTCGCCATTTCACCGGAGCTGATTTAAATCTCCGCGATACATACGAGTGGGGAATTGCCCAACTCGATGAGATCAACGCCCGCATGAAGCGCGCTGCCGATCGTCTCTATCCAGATGCAACATCATTACGAGAAGTCGCAGATCAACTCGATAAGGATCCTCGCTACACCGTCGAAGGTGAAGCCGAACTTCTCCGTAAGTTAAAAGAGTTCATCGAGAAGGCTGTCGAACGCCTAGATGGAAGAGAATTCGATATCGATCCACGGATTAAAAATTGCGAAGCACGGCTTGCCCCAGAAGGAAGCGCCTCAGCTGCCTATTACATGGGGCCAAGTGAAGATCTATCTCGTCCAGGTACTACTTGGTTTCCAACTATGGGTCGAAAGACTTTTAGTTGGTGGAACATCGTCTCAACTTGGTATCACGAAGCTGTCCCAGGACATCACCTTCAAGTTGCAACAACAAAAGTTAATACTGTTCGCCTAAATAGATTTCAACGAAATCGTGTCTGGGTATCTGGATATGGTGAAGGTTGGGCGCTCTACGCCGAACGTCTAATGGATGAACTTGGTGCATTTGAAGATCCTGGTTATGAAATGGGATATCTATCTGCGCAAGGCCTAAGAGCTGCGCGCATCGTCGTTGATATCGGTATGCACTGTGGCTATAAGGATTTCAATGGCGAGGTTTGGAACGCCGAATCTGCTTTCAAGATTCTTCATGAACGAGCTCTCCTTGATGACATCTCAGCGCGTAGCGAAGTTGATCGCTATCTAGGTTGGCCCGGCCAAGCCATCTCTTACAAAGTTGGCGAGCGCTTCATGATGGAAGCAAGAGAAGATGCCAAGAAGCGACTTGGGGCCAACTTCAATCTCAAGAAGTTCCATTCATATGTATTGAATCTCGGACCAATGGGACTTGATCCATTTAAGGCGGAGATGGCCGCTTGGAACGGCCAATAACCCTCCGCTAGACTCTCGCTGTTGTTTCCGGGGTCGGTGTAATTCCGAACCGGCAGTCAAAGTCTGCGACCCGCTAGCAGCCAGCTATCGGTGGACTTGGTGAGATTCCAAGACCGACGGTTAAAGTCCGGATGAGAGGAAACAAATACGCGCATCCTTGCGCGTGCTCTTTTGCGCACCCCGGAAATCTTTCGGAGGTGGCGATCTTGGTAGATATCCAAACCGCGATGCGCCGTGCCGATGAAATCTCAAAATTAGGTTTAGGCGTGACCGCCCCAAATCCCATCGTTGGCGCAGTCATATTGAGTGACTCAGGTGAATTAATCGGTGAAGGTTTTCATCATCGTGAAGATGGCGGAAAGCATGCTGAGGTCGTGGCGCTACAAGCCGCAGGAGCTAAAGCAAATGGCGCCACCCTAGTTCTCACTCTTGAGCCATGTAACCATCATGGCAAGACGCCACCTTGTACCGAAGCGATCATCAAGGCTGGAATAAAGAAAGTTGTTTACTCAGTCTCTGACCTAAATCCAAAAGCAGCTGGCGGTGCGAATCGATTGCGCGAAGCGGGTATCGAAGTGGAATCAGGGTTACTTGAAGAGGAAGTTAGTTTCACTAACCGCGCTTGGTTAACGAAGATTAAGAGCGATCGTCCTTATACAACTTTGAAGGTAGCGACGACCCTAGACGGAAAAGTTGCAGCATCAGATGGAACTTCTAAGTGGATCACAAATGAGGGTGCACGCAAAAGTGTTCATGAGTTAAGAAGTGAATGTGATGCCATCGTCACTGGAACGGGAACTGTTATCGCAGACGATCCAGCGATGACGGTGAGGGGAGTGGAGCGCCGTAACTTCGAATTTAGACCAGCGCGTGTTGTTATGGGCAAACGCGCCATCCCAGCCGGGTCAAAGATTCTCGATGAGAGCGCAACCACGATTCATCTTGAGAGTCATAGCCTTTCCCAGCTACTTGAGTTAGCCGAGGAGAAGGGGTGGAACCGGATCCTGGTTGAAGCGGGGCCAAAACTCACTAGTGCGTTTCTCAAGGCTGAGCTCTTTGATGAGCTATTTCTTTATCAAGCCCCAACGTTACTTGGCGGCAGATTTGATTTTGTCGGTGATTTTGAGGTTAGAAACTTGAGTGAACGGGTTGATCTGAACCTCCATTCAACCAAGATCATCGGAGATTACGAGAAGAATCTCTTGCTCCACTTATTGGCGGTGAGTAAATAATGTTTACCGGTCTAGTAGCGGATAAAGGGCGAATCCTCGCCATTGAAAGTGGCGCTGATTCAGCTGTTGTTGAGATTAAAAGTACGCTCGTAGGAGAGATAAAAGTTGGTGACTCAATTAGCGTTAATGGGGTTTGTCTAACAGCTATCTCGCTAGACGAAAGCTCATTTAAAGCAGATGTAATGGTTCAAACGCTTCGAATCACGAGTCTTAAGAGCCTTAAAGTTGGAAGTCCCGTCAATCTTGAGCTTGCAGCTCGAGCGGACTCAAGACTCGGTGGGCATATCGTCCAAGGCCATGTGGATGGCGTTGGGGTTGTGAAAGAGAATTCATATGGAGAGAAGTGGCACAAGTTTGTGCTCTCGATTCCTCAAGATCTAACTAAGTACATTGTCAACCAAGGTTCAATCGCTGTCGATGGAGTCTCTCTAACGGTTGGAGAAATCGTTGGCGAGCAAGTCACCCTTTGGTTGATCCCAGAAACTTTGATAAAGACTAATTTGTCAGAGAAGAAGAGCGGTGACTTAGTAAACATCGAAGTTGATGTAATCGCTAAGTATGTAGAGCGCCTCATGAAGCGAGGTGAAGAGAGTGGCAAGTGAATTAGATAAGGCAATAGCAGCTTTCGGCAATGGTGGCTTTGTGATTGTTACCGATGATGCAGATCGTGAGAATGAAGGCGACCTCTTCTTGCTCGCCAGCGCTGCTACCACGGAGAAAATCGGCTTCATGATCCGCTACACCTCCGGCGTGATCTGTGTAGCGATGACCGAGGAGCGCTCGCGCCAGCTTCACCTTCCTTTGATGGTCAAGCAGAATCAAGATACAAAGCGGACTGCATTTACAGTCACCGTAGATGTTAAGCATGGAATCACTACTGGCATTAGCGCACAAGAACGAGCCAACACAATTCGCGCACTAGCCGATTCAGCCTCTAGCGCTGAGGATTTCATCCGCCCTGGACACATATTCCCGCTGATTGCTCATGAAGGTGGGCTCGCGTCAAGACGCGGTCACACCGAAGCCGTTGTTGAGATGTGTTATCGAGCCGGGGCAGCTCCGGTTGGAGTAATAAGTGAACTTGTAAATGAAGATGGCTCGATGATGCGTGGCCAAGCGCTTTACGACTTCGCTCGTGAGCACTCGATCCCGATGGTAACTATCGAGGAACTTTCTAAATCATTGGCGCCATCAAACAAGAGGGCAAGTGAGAAATTTGAATGGGCGAAGTTACCGAGAGCAAATGGTGAGTGGCGAATCGCTACTCACTCCGGCCAAGGTGGCGTTACCCATGCGGTGCTAGCTCTTGGTGGTTTAAGTTCGAGAGAAGTGTTGCTCCGAATTCACTCTGAATGCTTAACCGGTGATGTCTTAGGTTCAATACGCTGCGATTGTGGTGATCAATTAACTGGAGCGATGGAAGCGATTGAACAAAAAGGTTCTGGGTTAATCATTTACCTGCGCGAACATGAAGGAAGAGGAATTGGCTTAGGCGAAAAAATTCGTGCGTATCGACTCCAAGATGAGGGGCTAGATACCGTGGATGCAAACTTAGCTCTTGGCCACGGAATTGATGAGCGGGACTTTCAGGATGCTGTTGAGATTTTGAATGATCTCGGAGTTAAGGATGTAGTTCTGTTGACGAATAATCCAGCCAAGGTCAAAACCCTAGAAGATGCCAAAGTGAGCGTTAAAACCCAAGCTCTAGTAGTTTCGCCAAATCCGCATAACCTCGCTTATTTGAAAGCAAAGAGTGAACGATTAGGTCATGTTTTAGCTGATAAACGGAAGGATGCCTAAATGTCAGGAAACGCTCCGAAAGTAGAAGTTCCTTCGCTAGCTGGATCTAAAGTTGCGATTATCTCGGCGCGCTGGCATCAAGAGATTTGTGATGCGCTAGTTGTGGGCGCAAAGCGCGCCTTGAACGAAGCTGGAATTGCAGACTCCGAAACTATTTATGTCCCTGGCTCCTTTGAGCTTCCGCTCGCTGCCCAATTTGCTCTAAATGCTGGCGCTGATGCCGCTGTGGTGGTTGGCGTTGTACTCAGAGGCGAGACGCCACATTTTGATTATGTCTGCCAAGGTGTAACCGATGGCGTGATGCAAGTCTCGCTTAAGTTAGATAAACCAATCGGATTTGGAGTTCTCACTGTCGATACCGTGGAACAAGCGATAGCAAGAAGTGGGGTTGTGGGAAGTAAGGAAGATAAGGGATATGACAGCGCGCTAGCTGCCTTGGATCTTCTTCGCGTAAAGCGCGAACTGAGTGATAGGTTGAGAAAGTGACCACCGCTGGTGAAAAGTTCCACACCGCACTTAAGAGTGAATCTCCGCTACAAATCATTGGAACAATAAATGCAAACCATGCCCTTCTTGCTGAGCGAGCTGGGTATCGCGCCATCTATCTCTCTGGTGGTGGAGTCGCTGCGGGATCTTTAGGCGTACCTGATTTAGGAATTTCGACTTTAGAAGATGTACTTGTCGATGTTCGAAGAATTACTGCGGTTTGTGACCTACCGCTCCTAGTAGATATTGATACTGGTTTCGGTCCATCAGCTTTCAACATCCAGAGAACTATTCGATCGCTAATTGATGCGGGAGCTGCGGCTGCTCATATGGAAGACCAGATCGGTGCGAAGCGATGTGGTCATCGCCCCAATAAAGAGGTTGTTTCAACTACAGAAATGGTCGATCGGATTAGAGCTGCGGTTATTGCAAGAGGAAACGACCCCTTCTACTTAATCGCAAGAACTGATGCGGTAGCCGTTGAAGGATTGGAAGGTGCTATTACCCGCGCCAAGGCATATATCGATGCTGGCGCCGATGCGATTTTTGCCGAAGCCATTAGAACCCTTGAGGATTACAAGCGCTTCACCGCTGAGATAAAAGTTCCGGTACTTGCAAACATAACTGAGTTTGGACTGACGCCACTTTTCACTTTAGATGAATTGAAAGGCGCTGGAATCTCTATGGCGCTCTATCCGTTGTCTGCTTTCCGCGCCATGAATAAGGCGGCCGAGCGCGTTTATGAAGTGATTCGCAAAGAGGGCACCCAAAAGTCGGTATTGGGCGAGATGCAGACTCGTGAAGAGCTCTATGACCGGATTAACTATTACGAGTATGAGAAGTCGTTAGATAAATTCCAAGCTGAGAAGCGCGGGGAATGAGCGAGTTCAAAGCTAAGAAGTCAGTAGCGCTCTCCGGCGTTCCCGCTGGAAATACCGCTCTATCTACGGTTGGTCAAAATGGAAACGAACTTCACTACCTTGGGTATGACATCAAGGATCTTGCTGAGAATTGCGAATTTGAAGAGGTTGCGTTTCTTATTCTCTATGGAAAGTTACCCAATAAGCTTGAGTTAGATTCCTATAAGAATAAGTTGAAGGCCCTTCGTAATCTTCCAGCCTCAATTCTTACGATTTTAGAGAACATCCCAAAGAGCGCCCATCCGATGGATGTGATTCGTACCGGAGTCTCTGCGCTTGGTTGCGAGATTCCAGAAGCTGATTCGCATAGCGATGAGGCCGCTCTTGATGCAGCTAATCGCCTAATCGCATCGACGCCATCAATGCTTCTCTATTGGTACCACTTCTCCCAAAGCGGTAAGCGAATATCGTTAGAGACCAACACCGATAGCGTCGGAGAGCACTTTTTAACGCTGCTTCATGAGACGAAACCAGATTCTTCGTGGATAAAAGCGATGCACACTTCGTTGATTCTCTATGCCGAGCATGAATTTAATGCCTCCACATTTACAGCTCGGGTAATTGCTGGAACGGGATCGGATATGTATTCAAGTATTACTGGAGCGATAGGCGCATTGCGTGGCCCAAAACATGGTGGTGCAAATGAGGTTGCCCTTGAGATTCAGGAGCGATATGCCACACCTGATCAAGCCGAAGCGGACATTCTTACGCGGCTCGAAAAGAGAGAAGTAATCATCGGTTTTGGCCATCCGGTCTATACGGTGGGTGATCCGCGTAACCCCATAATCAAGGGCGTAGCTAAGGAACTTTCCGGTGGCCGCGGTATTTATGATATTGCAGAACGTATTGAGAGTGTGATGTGGGATAGAAAGAAAATGTTCCCAAACCTCGATTGGTTCTCAGCAGTTGCTTATAAAGAGATGAGAATTCCCACCTCCTTCTTCACTCCGATCTTTATCTTTGCTCGCCTTACCGGTTGGGCAGGTCACATAATTGAGCAGCGTCATGACAACAGAATCATCCGCCCTCGTGCAAACTATGTCGGCCCAGAAAATAGAGCATTTGTGAAGCTGGAGGATCGCTAGATGTCATCGAATTTCACCAAGTCGGATCTACCTTTTGATCAAGAAATGGTTGATATCGTCGACTATGTTCTTAGCTACAAGATTGATTCCGACTTAGCGAAGAAGACAGCTTGGTATTGCTTCCTTGACACTATTGGGTGCGGATTAGAGTCACTCGAATATGATGCTTGCCGAAAGCTACTAGGGCCCGTTGTTCCGGGAGTAAGAATTGAAAATGGAGTTCGAGTTCCTGGAACAGATTATGAATTAGATCCGGTTGCTGGTGCTTTTAGTATCGGGGCTGCCATTAGATGGCTGGATTTTAATGACACCTGGTTGGCTGCTGAATGGGGCCACCCTTCCGATAATTTAGGTGGAATTCTTGCGGTAGCGGATTGGCTATCCCGAAACGCTGTGGCAAGCGGTGGAAAGCCGCTCATGATGAGCGATGTCTTTAACGCGATGATTATGGCTCATGAGATCCAAGGATGTATCGCTCTTGAGAACTCCTTCAATAGAGTCGGCTTAGATCACGTAATCTTGGTCAAAGTCGCATCAACTGCAGTAGTTGGAAAGTTGCTTGGACTTACTCGCGAACAAATTTTGAATGCAGTCTCACTTGCCTGGGTAGATGGCCAATCACTTCGCACTTATCGCCACTTTCCAAATGCTGGCTCGAGAAAATCTTGGGCCGCTGGAGATGCAACTTCACGTGCAGTCCGGCTTGCGCTAATTGCTAAGACCGGCGAGATGGGATATCCATCAGTGCTCTCTGCAAAGACTTGGGGCTTTTACGATGTTTCCTTTAAAGGAAATAAGTTCAAGTTCCAACGCCCGTATGGCTCCTATGTGATGGAGAACGTGCTCTTTAAGATCTCATTCCCGGCCGAGTTCCACGCCCAGACAGCTGTTGAAGCAGCTTTGAAGATCTACCAAGAGATGGTTGCCCGCGGTAAGAGCGAGGCTGATATTGAACGGATTGAGATTAGAACGCACGAAGCATGCATCCGAATCATCGAAAAGAAAGGCCCGCTAAGAAATCCCGCAGATCGTGATCACACCATCCAATACATGGTTGCTATCCCGCTCATTTTTGGTCGTCTTACGGCGCGCGATTATGAGGATGACATCGCTGCTGATCCAAGAATCGATGCGCTTCGGGAGCGGATCTTCTGTGTTGAAGATCCCCAATTCACTAAGGATTACCACGACCCAGAAAAGCGCTCGATTGCAAATGCGGTCACCGTCTACTTCAAAGATGGAAGTAAGGTCGATGAGATCGCAATTGAGTATCCGGTCGGCCATAAGCGCCGTAGGGAAGAGGGCATTCCACTTCTAATCGAGAAATATCGAACCAATCTCGCTCGAATCTTCGATAAAGTTCAACAAGAGAAGATTGCTGGATTGACCCTTGATTATGAGAAGTTAGCTAATACCCCGGTAAATGAACTTATGGAGTACTTCGTAAAGAAGAGTTAACGGTTCTGGGGGAAACCTAGGTTGATTCCACCATGGCTTGGATCAAGCCATCTGCTTGTGACGACTTTTCCTCGAGTGAAGAAGTGGACTCCTTCAGTTCCATGGGCGTGAGTGTCACCAAAGAGGGAACTCTTCCAACCGCCAAATGAGTAGTACGCGGTTGGGACTGGGATCGGGACATTGATTCCAATCATTCCCACAGGCACTTCATTTTGGAATCGACGCGCTGCGCCAC
Organism: Actinomycetota bacterium; assembly: GCA_016870855.1. GTDB lineage: Bacteria > Actinomycetota > Actinomycetes > Nanopelagicales > Nanopelagicaceae > MAG-120802. The sequence continues at coordinate 10,573 of VGAF01000019.1, forward strand.
CATCGTTGGTGAATATCGCAGTCCCGTTTCCGTAGCGGTGAGAATTAATAAGCGCTAGCCCTTCGTCATAACTCTTCACTCGCACAACTGAGAGAACTGGGCCAAAGATTTCATCGGTGTAGATGGACATCTCGTTAGTGACGTGATCAAAGAGCGTTGGACCTAACCAGAATCCATTTGCAGCTCCATCAACCTTCGGATTGCGGCCATCGACTACAAGTTTTGCGCCCTCACGCTCACCCGCATCCACATAAGATGAAACTTTGTCGCGATGTACTGAGGTAACAAGAGGACCCATATCTGCGCCAGCGCTTCCATCGCCAGTTCGCAATTTGGTCATTCGCTCTGCGATCTTCTTTACTAATTCATCAGCAATTGGCTCGACTGCAACTAGCGCAGAAATCGCCATGCAACGTTCACCGGCAGAACCAAATCCAGCATTGACAGCAGCATCAGCAGCAAGATCAAGGTCGGCATCAGGAAGAACCAACATATGGTTCTTTGCTCCGCCAAGTGCTTGGACTCTCTTTCCAGCCTTCGTGCCATTCTCATATATGTACTGGGCAATCGGGGTAGAGCCGACGAAAGAAACGGATGCGACATCAGGGTGCTCCAAGATGCGATCTACAGAGACTTTATCGCCATGAACCACATTAAATACGCCATCTGGAAGTCCTGCTTCCTTCCAATGCGCCGCCATTAATAGCGATGGAGTTGGATCCTTCTCACTCGGCTTGAGAATTACCGCATTGCCGGTTGCGATAGCTATTGGGAAGAACCACATCGGAACCATCGCTGGGAAATTAAATGGCGAAATGATCGCGGAAACTCCAAGTGGTTGGCGGATTGAGTAGACATCAATTCCGGTGGATACGCCCTCGCTATATCCACCCTTTAGCAAATGGGGGATTCCGCAAGCAAACTCAACAACTTCAAGGCCACGGGTAACTTCACCTAGCGCATCGGATAAGACTTTGCCATGCTCGAGAGTGATTGCTTTAGCTAACTCTTCCTTTTTGGCGTTAACAATCTCTCGGAAAGCAAATAGAACTTGGGTGCGCTTTGCAAGAGAGGTGTTGCGCCATTCAACTGAAGCCTTCTTAGCTGCAGCCACCGCTTCATCGACAACTTCCACCGTTGCGAAATCAACCTTTGCGCTTATCTCACCTGTTGCCGGATTAAATACATCACCACTTCGTTGGGCGCTTCCACTCCATGATGAACCATCGATGTAATGGGTTATTCGCTTTGAGCTCAAGATTAATCCTTACCCTCGTAGTACTTGGCGATACTAGTTAGCGCTTGATCAATGATCGCAATTCCTTCTTTGGCCTCAGCTTCGGTGATATTGCAGGGCGGAACTACATGCATACGGTTGAAGTTTGTAAATGGCATAAGACCGCGCTTCTTACATTCGGCAACTAACTCAGTCATCGCCGGGCTAGATCCACCATATGGAGCAAGCGGTGCTCGCGAGAGGCGATCAGTTACGAGATCCATCGCCCAGAAAACGCCTTGGCCACGCACTTCACCAATCAACTTATGTTTCTTCTGTAACTCCCGTAGCCCTGGACCGATGACTTTCTCACCAATTTGTGCGGCCTGCTCCACAATCTTCTCTTCCTTCATTACATCGATTGTCGCAACAGCAGCAGCGCAGGCGAGTGGATGGCCGGAGTAAGTAAGTCCGCCTGGAAATACCCGATCGTTAAATGACTCAGATATTGGGGTAGAGATAACTACGCCACCAAGAGGGACGTAACCTGAGTTCACGCCTTTGGCAAAGACAATCAGATCTGGTTCCACCGATGAATGTTGATAGGCAAACCACTTTCCAGTTCTTCCAAATCCAGCCATTACTTCATCGGCAATCCAGAGAATTCCGTACTTATCGCAGAGCGCTCGTACGCCTTCCAAGTAACCCTTTGGCGGTACCAAGACTCCAGCGGTACCGACTACAGATTCAATTAGTATCGCTCCGATTGTCTTTGCGCCTTCAAAAATAATCGTGTTCTCAAGATGCTCCAGCGCACGGGCGCACTCTTCTTCTTCGCTCTTTGCCCAGAACGCGCTCCGATAGAGATATGGGCCGAAGAAATGGACATGGCCATAGGCAAACTCATTTGGCCAACGACGTGGATCTCCGGTTGCCGAGATAGCTGCAGAGGTATTGCCGTGATAGGAACGATAGAAAGAGAGAACCTTATGGCGACCAGTAAAGAAGCGCGCCATTCGAATGGCATTCTCGACTCCATCTGCGCCACCATTGGTAAAGAAGACCTTTGCAAATTTCGAACCGGCGAGTTCAACGATTCTCTTTGCCGCCTCGCTTCGCACATCATTTGCAACCTGGGGCGCAACTGTTGCTAGTACATCGGCTTGGGCCTTGATTGCATCAATAACTTTAGGGTGCTGAAATCCGATATTTGTGAATACAAGTTGGCATGAGAAATCTAAATACTTCTTACCTTCAAAATCCCAGAAATATGAACCCTTGCCCCCGGCTACCGGGAGAGGTGAAATTTGTCCCTGTGCGGACCAGGAGTGAAAGACGTACTTTCTATCTAATTCAAATACCTCTTTACCGCGCTCTGGGTTGGGGAGAATCTCAGACATATCGCAATCTAATCACTTGCCCCCGGGGTCACTCAAACGTTACGGAGTTCTTCGAGGAGTTCTAGCGCTGTGACTGATGTGAACTTCTTCGCAGCCTGGCGCCCGGCTTTTGAATGTAAAGAAATTGCGCCACAGACGAGGTCAAATGCATTGCCCCCATCTTTAACGGCGGTTAAAAAAGAAGCAATAAGCCCAGCAAGAACATCCCCAGTTCCAGCGCTCGCTAGCTCTGGGCCGCCAATTCGATCTGTAAAACTGCGATTTGAATCAGCGACGATGGTTTCATTGCCTTTCAACACAACAATCACGCCAAACTTTGTAGCGATAGCTCTGGCAATTTCTTCACGGGAGCCATCGAATTTAACTCCGAGATACTTTAACTCGCCCTCATGTGGCGTGATCACCGTAACTGATTTACGTTTCGTTAGCGTTTTGACTTTAGCGATGGCGGCTCCATCAAGAACTAACGGTAGATCGGGGATAGAGGCAAGAGTGCTTGCTCCCGGTCCCACAACTAGCGAATCAACGCGCTCCTTTGTAAGGCTTGAAATTGGGACAACATCGGGAAATTCTGAGATTACCAGTGAAATCAAAGCAGAGTTGCTGCTTAAGAATTTAACATAACCTGCGTTACCGCGACGCGCTCCACCTACGGCGAGAATTGCTGCTCCCGGATATTTCTTAGAACCAGCACATACCGCTACAACACCGCGGGTGTACTTATTATCAACTGGAGAGAGTTTCCGACGCGACATGAGTGCACTCAAGATTCTGGGGTTCGGATAGGCACTTGCCGCAAAGTAAATAGAGTTGGTGGCAAGACTGATTTGCGCAATTCGTAAATGATTTTGTCGGTGAACCACATAAATCACATTCGCCAATCACCTTAGTTTCATCCGAGAAGTCAACGGTCATTCGACCATCAAAGGTATAGAGAGAGCCTTCCCAATAACCCTTATCGGCGAACCTCTCGCCATACCTAACGATTCCTCCGGCAATTTGGTAGACCTCTTCAAAGCCGCGTTTCTTCATAACGCTAGAGAGAATCTCGCAGCGGATTCCACCGGTGCAATATGTGACTATCGGCTTCTTCTTGAGGTAATCGAACTTTCCGCTATCAAGTTCGCTCAAAAAGCCCTTAGTTGTCTTCACATCTGGGACCACAGCATTTTTGAACTTTCCAACCTTCGCCTCATAAGAGTTTCGGCCATCAAAGAAGACAACCTCTTCACCCCGGGTATCTATCAATTCATGTACTTGTTCAGGGGTTAGATGTTTGCCACCATCAACAACGCCATCATTATCAACCTTAATCTCATCCGCGACCCCAAAGGAGACGAGCTCATCGCGGACCTTTACGCTCAATCTTGGAAAGTCGTTCCCATTCCCATCCGACCACTTGAAATCAATCTTCTTAAATCCTGGGTATTGCTTAGTCTCTTTTACATATTTCTTAAGCGAACTCATATCTCCACCGAGCGTTCCATTAATTCCATGGCGCGAAATTAGGATGCGGCCCTTTAAACCGAGCGAATCACAGAGAGTTGTCTGCCATAAGCGAAGCGCTTCTGGATCAGCCACCGGCGCAAAGCCGTAGTACAAGATGATTTTCTGTAACTTCATAGGGAAATGATAGAACAGCCATAGGAATGGTAGTCCTTGCGTGAGATGATGGGCGGATGGCTGCTAAGCGAAAGAGCAAAGAACCAATTGAGCCCGAGAGAGAGCGTCAAGGCTCTGAGGGAATTGATTGGTATTCGTTATACATCTACGCGGTCTCACTAATAACAATTCTTATCTGCCTGTTCTCATTGGTTGCCATCGTGCGGGGCGTCGTTGATGCGCTTTGGCCTGACCCAGGTTACTTCGATCCATATAACGTTCCCAAAGAGAGCGCTTTGAGTGCTGAAGAAGTTCGTCAGAATTTTATTGATCAAAATCGAAGAGCCGCGGTTAAATCTATAGTTACTTCATTCTCTACATTATTGGTTGCCGGGCCGCTGTATCTCTATCACTGGCGTCTAGCAAAGAAGCGAAGAGGCGATTAATAGTCAGATTGAAGTCTTAACCATTTCTATCAAAAGCTTTTCATCAACCTTCCAATCTGAGGGCACGCGAATTGTCTTCTTATTCACTACATAGCCCTCCAACATTGGAGCGACCTTCTTTAGAACCTTAGGATCCCAAGGGGCGATGGTTATATGGTTTTTGGAGGCGGAGCAACCAAAGACATATCTCTCTTTATCTTTCAACATCGGCTGATTCCAAGCGATAACTAACTCTAGTCTCGGGTACTTAGCCTTGATTACCTTAAAGATCTTCTTCATTGTCTTTGCTTTTTCTTTATCCAACGTTAAGAAGTAATCCTTGGGTGATTCATGCCTACGAGATGAAGTAGATCCCCTTGAAAACATCACTAGCGCATTTGCATGAGCACGAGTAAAGCCGTAGTTCTCTTGAAGAAAAGCCATCTGTTCCGGGTACTTCCTCCCGGAGACCTTCTTCATTTGGGCAAACCAATAACTCATTGGCTCGCCATACTTCTTCTCGATTGCCAGAAAGTGTGATTCGCGCTTCGACCTATCAACTGCCATAGGCCACAAGATTACTCTTATACTTAAATGATGATTGACCTAAAGGACCCAGAATTCATCGCGGATCCTTATCCATTTCTTGCACAGCTAAGAGCTGAAGAAAAGCCAATCTGGCATGAGGATCTCGGTATATACCTTGCTGCTACCCATAGAGATGCAAGCGAAGTACTACGAAATAAATCTCTTGGTCGAATCTATGTTGATCGAGAACCAGATTCTGACTGGAAGACCTTTAATTGGCTGCATTCCGAATCTATCTTGGAGAGCGAACCACCTAAACACACTCGCTTACGCGGCCTAATCTCTAAGGCTTTCAATAGGAATCGAATTGAATCCCTCCGTCCAAAGATTGAAGAGATTGTTGATGAGTTGTTAACTGAGTTAACAACCGCGGGTCCTACTTTTGATCTGATTTCTAACTACGCAGAGCCACTCCCGGTAAGAATCATCGCCGAACTCCTAGGCTTTCCAAGATCTGAGGAGCACTTATTACGTCCTTGGTCTCAAGCAATCGTAAAGATGTATGAAATCTCTCCCTCCGAAGCCGTACAACAAGAGGCTCGAAAAGCAGCCGCTGAATTCTCTCAATATGTTCATGACTTAATGCTCGCTCGCAAATCTAATCCTGGGAGCGATTTGATCTC
>VGAF01000020.1 GCA_016870855.1 Actinomycetota bacterium
CTTATCGCTATTGGTGGGAGCGCTTACTGGCCTATTTGGTATCGGCGGTGGCTTTATTGCAATCCCTATTTTGGTTCTCTTTTACAACGTCTCCCCCAGCAAAGCTGCTGGAACCTCGCTCTTCATAATCACAATAAATACGTTGACTGGATTTTTTGCTCACTATCGACACTGGGACGAAGTCTCCTGGGAGATTCCAATACTTATCGCCCTAGTTGCGGTCTTAATCTCAAGGTTATCCGCCAAGCGGAGCACTTCGATGAGCCCGCAATCACTAAAACGAGCATTTGCATACACTGTATTTGCAATAGCTGCCTTTACGTTTATCGAGACTTGGCTCTTCTGAATAGAATCTAGAAGTGGACGGCATATTAGAGAAGGCTGCAGTAAGGCGTGCCGCTGAAGCCATCAAAGATAATGCGATGTCAGGAGAGATAAAAGTCCTCTCTGATAGCGCACGTACTGCGCAAGATGCAGCGACGGCACTTGGCATACAAGTAGGACAGATCGCATCCTCAATCGTTTTCAAGCTTCCTAGCGGTAATCCCCTATTGATAGTTACCTCAGGCAGGCATCGCGTAAACACAGAATTAGTAGCAAATAATCTAGGAGTCGCTCAACTTGGAAGAGCCGATGCAGATTATGTTAAAAGTCTTTCGGGATATTCCGTTGGCGGAGTAGCGCCAATTGGCTGGCTAAATGCACCAGAAATAATCTTGATTGATAAAGCGTTGGGCGAGTACATGGAAGTTTGGGCCGCTGCTGGCCATCCACACACAGTCTTCCCAACTAGTTTTGATGAACTAGTTAAGGTTACTGGCGGAACTGCAGCGATAGTTGGTGATTGATGCAACGCCTAAGTCATAAGGTCTTCGGTAATGGTGAACCGTTACTACTTATTCATGGAATGGGATCGGCAAGCACCGCCTGGAAACTAATTCAAGATGAGCTAGCGCTAAGTTTCACAGTAATCACCGTAGATCTACCCGGGCATGGCGACACACCGTTGATAAAGGGGGCGCCTATGGATCCACATAGCTTGGCCCTTGCTGTGCTACATGAAATGAGTGAATTGAGATTTGAAGAATTCCATGTTGTTGGGAACTCATTAGGTGGCTGGGTTGCTCTAGAAATTGCTAGTTCTGCTCCTGGGCGAGTTAAGAGCGTTACTGGACTTGCGCCGGCGGGGCTATGGCTTAACCCTTATAACGTGCGATATCCCGCAACAGCGTTAGCAAGATTTCTAGCCCGTTCCACAAGCAAATTGGCGCCAACAGCTATGCACTTTGAAGCGGCGCGCAAGTTGGGTTTCGCCGATGTCAGCCCTAGATGGAATGAATTCTCATATGAGCTCTGCTTAGACGCAGTATCAGCGATGGCAAAGGCAGATGGTTACTACCCAGCTTGGGATGGGATGTTGATGAAACGTTTCGATGGAAAGATTTCAGAAGAGATTCCGGTGACGATAATTTTCGGTGACACTGACCGGACGCTCCCCGAAACTACATGCCAGGAACGCTTCATCGCACCAGCGCATGCAAAATGGATTATCTTTCCTAACACCGGACATGCGCCAATGTGGGATAGCCCGCAGGATGTAATTGCAGCAATTAGAGAAACCGCACAGTCGCGATGACGACCAAAGTTTATTTCTGGAAAATCCCTAGTAAGCAGATACTTTGGGCAATACTGCGGATGGCTCTTGATAGAAGAACTTTAAAGCGGAATTCCAGCATCGCATTTTGGAAACTATTAGGGACTGGAAAGGGTGAAACGTTTACTCCCCGAGATGCAGACCCAAGACGTTGGGGACTTCTGATAAACATCGAAGAAGATGCTCTAGCGGAGTTTGAAAATTCTCGCTTGATCAAGCGCTGGAATAAGAGATCAATCGATAGGTTCGAAGCGACTCTCAAGCCAATCGCAGTCCACGGTAAATGGTCAAAGAAGAACCCCTTTAAATCAGAAATAGCTCCGATAGATTGGAGCGGTAAAGTCGTAGCGATAACAAGAGCGCGGATTAAGTGGCGAAAAAACTTTCTCTTTTGGAAATCGGTTCCTTCCGTTACGAAGAGCTTGAAGAGCGCGCCCGGTTTAATAAGTGCGATTGGAATCGGTGAAGCGCCACTGGGGTTACAAGGAACTTTCTCTATCTGGGAAGATCCAAAGACAATTAGTTACTTTGCCTACCGGGGTGAGGCTCATAAAGAAGTAATTGCTGCTACCGCGCGTGAGAAGTGGTATGCGGAGGAGCTCTTTGGCCGATTTGCGCTAATAAATTCATCCGGAGTGCTTTAGCCGGAGATTAAGGCAGACTTGGCCTGTGTCGATTCGCAACTTCCGACCTAGACGGGATTCGCGTCGCCGTATAACCCCATTTCAGAATTTCCTGCTAATTGCAGTTTTGACCGTTGCAATTGGTCTTCAAATTTCTTATCCGCTCCTAGAAGGCGAACCACTTCGCCTTGTGACCATCTCGACCGTGTATTCGGGCGCTGGTGCGATGTTGTTACACGCGCTCTTTGCTTATCGCCTCACTTACGCCCTACGTTTCTTAGCGATTACTTTCTTTTACGCGCTCTTGGTTGAACAAGTAGGGATGCGAACTGGTTGGCCATTTGGAACTTATGAGTATTCGGGATCATTGGGTTATCAAATTTATGGAGTACCGCTCGTAGTGCCATTTGCCTGGCTTATGATGGCGCATCCAATTTTTCTCGGAGCAAGGAGAATCGCACCGAGATGGGTATTCCTAGTTGGTGGTTACGGATTAATGGCATGGGATCTCTTTTTAGATCCCCAGATGGTTTCTGCAGGGCGATGGACTTGGGAGATTTCGGGTTCAACGGTTCCTTTCCAACCTGAAATTCCAATATCAAATACTTTTGGCTGGCTCCTGACGGGAATGGGTTTGATGGCCCTGCTTAACTTCGCCCTTCCAAAAGAGCGACGCTCATTTGGAGCTAGTCGCGCAGTCCCAGAGTTCTTCCTAATGTGGAGCTGGTTGAGTGGGATTGTTGCCAATCTCTTCTTCTTCGACAGACCCGGTGTGGCCCTTGTAGGCGGTAGCGCCCTTGGCTTAGTTGTTATCTGGTATTTCTTATCAGTGAAACTTGGGCGTAATGACTGATGGATCAACTCTCCCAGACGCTCATTACCCTCGTACTCCTTTTCTCTATATTTAATTTCTTTACCGCTCGTTCCATTAAATCAACGGGAGTGCCTATACCTGAGTCCGTCGCGCTCCTGATTCCAATGCGAAATGAAATTGCTAACGCAGAAAGTGTGCTCGCCACCGCCTTTGCTCAAGTTCAGCTCGACAATTTTAAAGTGCGGGTAATCGATGATGGGTCAACTGATGGAACCCATGAAGTATTGAGGAAAGTAGCGGATAGGCGCTTTGAGTTCATCCACTCAAATTCTTTACCTGATGAGTCTTTACCAGAAGGGTGGTTGGGTAAGAATTATGCGCTGCATCAAATTGCATCTAAAAGTAGCGAGGAATTCCTTGTGTTTATCGATGCGGATGTACGGCTAGAGAAGAGCGCCATCGCAGACTCGATCGCGTTACTAAAGAAACAGGGTTGGGATTACATCTCTCCTTACCCACGCCAAATAGCGAGAGCTCCGCTTGCCAAACTCGTTCAACCATTACTTCAGTGGTCTTGGTTTGCATCCTTACCACTTCGATTGATCGAGCGAAGTAAGAGCAAGTCAACCGTTGTAGCTAATGGGCAGTTCTTCATCGTTCGTAATGAGAGTTACCAAAGAGCTGGCGGTCACAACGCTATCAAGGGTGAAGTTCTAGATGATATGGAATTGGCGCGTTCGCTTCGGCGAACAGGTGGTATTGGTTCAGTTGTGGATGGATCAAAGATCGCGCGCTGCGAGATGTACCAGAATTCAGACTCGTTAATTGCCGGTTACTCAAAATCCCAGTGGCGCGCCTTTGGCGGAACTTTCGGAGCTTTAGTGGCAATCTGCATACTCTTCTTCTCGTCTATCTATCCAGCCCTAAGTGCGCTGCGGGGTGAAACTTGGGGAATTTATGGCTACTTTGCCCTCTTTCTATCAAGACTTCTCGTAGCGGCTCGGACGAGATCAACGATAGTTTCTGCGCCACTTCATCCCATAGCAATAGCCGTCTGGATTGGGCTGATAATTAGATCTTTGGTTTTCAAGCGAAGCGGTCAGCTTCAATGGGGCGGTAGAAAAATATGAGCCATCACTTTCCCACAAAAGCTCCGAAAGAGATTCTCGTAATTGGCGGTGGAATGGCAGGTCTTGCCAGCGCCGCACGTTTAGCGAAAAAAGGTCACAAAGTAAGGCTCTTTGAAGCTGGAAATAAGTTGGGAGGTAAGTGCCAATCTGAGAATAGGGATGGTTTCGTATTTGATACTGGACCTTCGCTGCTTACGCTTCCAGCAGTCTATCGAGATCTATTTATAAAAACGGGTAAACGCCTTGAGCATCTCGTTGAGTTGCAACCAGTTGACCCTTCCTTTGAGTACATATTCCATGATGGCAAAAGAGTTGTGTTTCCTAACCTCTCGCATAATGGAACCGTCAAAGCAATCTCGGAGTCATTTGGTGAGTCAGCGGGTAATGATTGGCACCGGCTCCTAACTAGAGCTGAGGCGATGTGGGAATCTTCTCGAGAGAGCTTCATTGAAGGTGAGCTCAAGAGCTTATTGCCATTTCTTAAACGCAAGAGTTTCTTCCGTGATCTATTCACAATTGCGCCATGGCGCTCTTTGCGCTCTCTAACAGATAACTACACAGATAATGATTACTTACGGAAGATAATTGATAGATATGCAACCTATACCGGGTCTGATCCACGTAAAGCGCCTGCAGTTCTTTTAACTATAGCTTTTGTTGAAGAAGCTTTTGGAGCTTGGCATGTGAGTGGTGGTATCGGAACGCTAGGAACAAAACTAGCCGAACGCGTTAGGGAGCTCGGGGTTGAGATTCACTTGAATTCCCGCGTTAGCGCTATCAGGACAGATGCGGGCCGAGCTACTGGAGTTACCTTGGCCGATGGCAGAAGCTTTGATTGTGATCTCGTAATTTCAAATTCTGATGCCTCAGAACTCTATGGGCAGCTTGTGAGAGGAGAGTCAAAGGCAAAGAAAGCGCTTAATAACTTGAAGCGAGCTACTCCCTCACTTTCTGGCTTCTCACTTCTGCTCTCATTAAGAGGCAAGAGTGATTTAAAGCATCACACAGTGATCTTTCCAGAAAACTACGATGATGAGTTTGATGCAATATTTAAGCGCAAGGAGCCACCGAAAGACCCAGCAATTTATATCTGCAATCCGCAAGATGAAAACATGCTGCCCTCGCCCGATCACGAAGCGTGGTTTGTCCTTATAAATGCCCCGCGCCATGAACCAGGAATAGGTACAGATTGGGATCGCGCGGGTTTCAAAGCGGAATATGCCAATCACATCATCTCCCAAATGGAGCGCAAGGGAACACATGTAAGAGATCGAATATTGAAGATGGAGATTAGAACTCCAGCAGATTTAGAACGTGATTATCGGGCACCCGGTGGTTCCATCTATGGAACTTCAAGTAATGGAGTGCGCTCGGCATTCTTCAGAGCACGTAATCGCTCCCCGATTGAAAATCTCTATTGCGTTGGCGGATCCGCTCATCCCGGTGGGGGTTTGCCGTTGGTCGCTCTTAGCGCTGAGATTGTTGCAGCTGCAATCGAAGCAAGTTAAATAGCGTTAGCGCGCTCGTTAACTGCATCATTGCCCAGAGCCAAGCAGCCAAATCGAATAAATCAAGACCAAATAGCCTTCCAATCAGCGGAATAAAGATCAGAGTGGCTCTAACTGGCCGTTCACACCAGGTTACGAAGAGAACTTGATTAACTCCAAGTCCACCAACGCGCGCTCGTAAGTACTCTTGAACGAAAGCTGCTAACCATGCTGTTATGACTATCTGCCAAGGAGCGCCCAAGAGATAGAGCGCTATAGCCCATAGCCCTTCAACTAAACGATCCGCAACGCTATCCACCAAGGCTCCAAATTTTGAGATCTTTCCAGTAGCAATAGCAACGGTTCCATCTATTCCATCCAATAAAAGTGAGAGCACCAATAGCGCAATTGCCCAATGGCTCTCCAGCGCAAGTAGAAATCCAGCTGCAGCGAAAATAGAGAGCAGCGACAATGAATTTGGTGAAAGCTTCAAGACAATTAGTGGCCGAATGATATAAAAACTAATATTTAGCCAAGCCCGCACAATGCCCTTAACTTCAGCGCCGCCATGAAGCTCGCTCCAATTCGAAAATAACTCTTCTTTGCTCATTCTTATTCTCATTTTCTTAATTATCGAAGTCCTATGCGTTTTACAATTTCGATTGTCGAAGTAGCGGAATTCATTGTGTAGAAGTGAATCCCAGGAGCGCCTGTGGCAATTAGATCTTGGGCTAGCTCGGCGGCAATTGCCACGCCTTCAGCTCTAACTAATTCAGGAGTTGATTCCAATGAACTTATTCGAGCTCTGATTGCTTGTGGGATGGGAGTACCGTTCAATAGCGTCATCCGCTCTAATTGTTTTACATTTGTTATTGGAAGAATTCCAGCAATAAATGAAAGTTTCGAGTTACCAGCTATAAGTCGCTCTTTAAGCTCTAGATACTTTTCTACGCCAAAGAAGAATTGTGTAGTGGCAAAGGTTGCTCCTCGTCGCTCTTTCTCAAGTAGCACTTTGACATCTTGATTAAGGTCACTTGATGCTGGATGCTTATCTGGGAATGCAGCAACGCCGACTTCGAAACCTAACTCGCGAGCAAGTGATACAAGTTGATCAGCATGATCAAATCCCCCGGCTGTGCTCTGCCATTTAGCGGCCGGTCCACCTTCGGGATCTCCTCGCAGCGCAAGTACTGAAGTTATTCCAGCGCTCCGATAACTTTTCAGAGTCTCCCTTAATTCCTCCTCAGTGGAACCAACGCAAGTTAGATGTGCGACTGTTGGAAGCCCAGTTCGCTTTGTTATCTCGCTAGTGATTCTTATCGTGCGATCCCTAGTACTTCCGCCAGCTCCATAAGTAACCGATACAAAGTCAGGTTTATATGGAGCGAGCGCATCTAATGATGCCCACAGGCGCGCTTCTCCTGCCGTATCTTTTGGCGGAAAGAATTCGACTGAGAAAGTTGGAGTGCTCGGCATACGGGTTGAGGGTACCGTTGCGCTGTGGTTTTGCCGGGAATCTCAGAGATTCGTAGCGCTGTTGATGGCGAATTAGATTCATTTACCCGTAGTCGAGCATCCGAACTAAAGGCCATTGATACTCACCTAAATCCAGTAGCCGATGCGCTATCCGAGTATGTCTTAGATGGCGGAAAGAGATTCCGACCCATCTTTGCCTATCTTGGATATCTTGCAGCTGGCGGGAAACCTTCGCAACAAGTCCTCAAAGCCTGTTCGGCTTTAGAGCTAGTGCATGTCTGCGCGTTGATTCACGATGATGTCATGGATGGCTCTGACTCGCGCCGGAATAAACCCGCACTACATAAAAGATTTGAAGCGCTCCATCGCCAGAGCGCCTACTCTGGAAGTTCCGAAAAATTCGGCCTTGCTTCCGCCATACTCTTTGGCGATTTGGCCCTGGCATGGAGTGGTCAGATGATTAGTGAATCTGAAATCACAGAAGCTCAAGTAAAGCGAGCTATTCCGATTTTTCATGAGATGCGAGCCGAGTTGATGGCTGGCCAATACTTAGATGTCTTAGAGGGAGCGTTAGGGAAATCAGATTTGGATCGCTCCAGGAAGATTGCTCGCTACAAATCTGGAAGATATTCAATTGAACGCCCGCTTCGTTTCGGAGCAGCTCTCGCCGGAGCAAGTGAATCGCTACAACAATCTCTCTCCGACTTTGGCCTTCCCTTGGGAGAAGCCTTCCAACTTCGCGATGACATCCTTGGAGTCTTTGGTGATTCCAAAGTGACTGGAAAGCCTTCTGGCGATGACATTCGTGAGGGTAAACGCACGGTCTTGATAGCCATGACCGCCGAGCGTTCGGATGCGAGCGTTCGGGCGAAAATAGAACGCGCTCTTGGTGATTCAACTCTCAACTCAACTCAAGTCGCAGAAATCCAACGATTGATAGATGATTCGGGTGCGCTCGTTGAGTGTGAAGAATTGATTGAACGGTTGTTAAATCAAGCTCTCTCCGCCCTCGAGCATCCAGAGTTGGAAAGCAACGCAGCAAAGAGCCTCAAGGAGATGGCCCTTGCTGCTACTAAACGAAAGAGTTGAAATTTAAATGCGAAGAGTCAAAGGCAAGCGCGATCGCGTTTTAATTGTCGGCGCAGGACTCTCTGGGCTGAGCGCTGCGCTGCGATTGGCCGGCGCTGGACATGAAGTAACAATTCTTGAACGTGAGTCGGTTCCCGGTGGACGCAATGGATTATTGAAGAAAGAGGGATATTCATTCGATACTGGTCCAACTGTTTTAACTATGCCCTCACTCATCGAAGATGCGCTTAATTGCGTGGGAGAAAGATTGGAAGATTGGCTTGAATTAATGCCGCTCTCACCGTTGTATCGGGCTTTCTATTCAGATGGCAGTATCCTCAATGTTCACGCTGACACATCCAAAATGGAAGATGAGATTGCCCAAGTCATCGGTGGCGATGAAGCTGCTGGCTATCGAAGATATGTGGACTTTGTTACAAAGCTTTATAAGTATGAGATGAATGATTTTATTGATAAGAACATTGACACTCCATTTAATCTCCTGACTCCAAATCTCGCTCGATTGATAGCAATTGGTGGCTTCCGCAAACTCGCACCTAAAGTTTCACAATTTCTAAAGGACCCGAGAACTCAACGGGTCTACTCATTTCAAGCGATGTATGCCGGGGTATCCCCACAGCAAGCGCTTGCAATCTATGCCGTGATTGCATACATGGATTCAGTAAATGGCGTCTTCTTTCCCAAGGGCGGAATGCATGCGCTTCCTCGAGCCCTTGCCGGGGCTGCTACCAAACATGGAGTTAAGATCCAATACAACTCGAAGGTGACAGAACTCGAAAAGAGTGGTGGACGCGTCACTGCTGCAATTACCGAGGATGGCTCCCGCTATATGTGTGATGCCATCATTTTGAGCCCAGATCTTCCTGTTGCATATCGAGAGCTCCTCAATGGGACTCCGCGACGCGTTAAACGATTGAATTACTCCCCTTCTTGCGCAGTTCTACTTGCTGGCTCAAGCAAGCGATATGACCACATCGCACATCACAACATTCACTTCGGTGACTCCTGGGATGGCGTATTTGAAGAGCTAATTGATGAAAAGCGGCTAATGACTGATCCAAGCTTGTTAGTGACGGTTCCATCTCGCGATGATCCAGAGCTCGCACCAAAGGGAAAGGAGAGCTATTACGTCCTCTTCCCTACTCCAAATTTAAGTGCTGATATTGATTGGAAGCGTGAAGCGCCTCGTTATCGAGATGAGATGGTTCGAGTGATGGAGTCACGCGGATATACCGGTTTTGGCGACTCCATTGAAGTTGAACATCTGACCACACCGCTTGAGTGGCAGGCAATGGGTCATGAAATGGGTGCGCCTTTTGCAAGCGCACACACCTTCTTCCAAACCGGTCCATTTAGGCCGGGAAATATGGCTAAAGGATTTGAGAACGTAGTCTTCGCTGGAAGTGGAACTCAGCCTGGTGTTGGCGTTCCGATGGTATTAATCTCTGGAAAGTTAGCTGCAGAGCGAATAACTGGAAATGGATGAGTTAGAAGCAGCAGGTATAAAAGATGAAAACCTGCGTAAGTCTTACTTGGAGTGTAAGCGACTTAATTCGCAACATGGAAAGACTTACTTTTTAGCAACCCAATTACTCCCTAAGAGTAAACGTCCCTTTGTTCACGCTCTCTATGGCTTTGCGAGATACGCTGACGAAATTGTCGATGATTTAGATTCAAAACTCTCCCCTCAGGAGAAGCGTAAAGAATTAGAACGTTGGAGCTTTCAATTACTCCAAGATATCAAGGCTGGAAGAAGTGATGATCACATCGGAAGGGCCTTAGTAGATACCGTAAATAGATTTGATCTTCCAATTTCCTACTTTGAAGCTTTCTTGCACTCTATGGCCATGGATCTTGATAAGACTGACTATGAAACTTTTGATGATCTGATGGAATATGTATATGGATCAGCTGCGGTAATCGGACTTCAGATGGTCCCCATCCTTGGCACAATCCCAGGTCAAATGGAAGCGGCAAAAGAAGCTGCAGAAAAGTTAGGTATTGCCTTCCAGTTAGCAAACTTCATAAGGGATGTTAATGAGGATCTCGACCGAGGCCGTGTCTATCTGCCCGGACGCGAGTTAGCTGAATATGGCGTTGATCGCGCCATGTTGGAGCGACGGATACTTACCCCGGAGATTGTCGCTGCATTGAGGTTTCAGATTGATCGAGTCCGAAAGCTTAAGCGCGAGTCTGATCAAGGTATTGCGCTGCTTTCTCCTGAATCACGTCCGTGTATCCAAGCAGCGAGTGAGCTTTACTGTGGAATTGTTGATGAGGTGGAGAAGATCAAATATGAAATCTTCAAGTATCGAGCAAAGACTTCCACACTAAGAAGATTAAGTGTTGCTCTACCCGCCTGGGTTAAAGCTATAAGAGCCCGCTAATCGCGCTGTATCCCTTTACGCCCCCAGAAAATCCAGAGTGACATCGTCAGAGTTACCATTGAAAAACCAAATAACAAATCTTCTACTGGCGCCGATGCGATTCGCCATCCAATAATTACCTCTTCGCTATAACTCAGGATATTTCGCGAGGTTAGCCACCAATTAGTGAGTAGCTGGAAGAAGATGATTATTGCGTAGGCTGTCCAATATGACTTTTTCTCAAGTAATCGAACTTTAAGAAGGTATCGATCAGTGATAATCACCAACAGAACGCTGAGAATTGCAAGTTGCGTATAGGTCACTTCTCATCACCAAATTTCCAATGTGGTCTCCGAGATCTGACGGCTTCAATAGTTAGTAATGACGCAAGCGGGACTACGAGAAAGAATAGGAACTCTTCAAGGGGTACGCCCCTTGGCCCGAAAATTCCAACAACTTGTTTTTCATCAAACCACCAATGCCCTTGAGTGACTGCGTAGTAGTCCCAAATAAGAAAAATAACGGAGACCGGCAAAATACTCAGCAGCGCGCGTTTGATTCTCCTAAGGACTCCAACCTTTAAGAAAATCTCAAGCCAGATAGAGCCGACCAAGGTAAAGATCAACATCGCAAAATAAGCGAACTTGAGCACGGCTTATGCTAATCTTCTTTTCAATCGGGAGCCAAAAGTTGGCTGAGAGGACCTTCGGGTTGACCGTCGCACCAGTTCGGTAATGCGAATTGGAAAGGAGTTAGGTATGAATACATTTTTTACAGCCTGGAATTATCAAGTCTCATACCTCGAGTTCGCTTCAGTCATAACCTCATTAACAGCGGTGACTTTAGGAGCTCGCGGTACTCGCTGGGCCTGGCCTTGGTGGATTTTAAGTAGCTCGCTTTACGGTGTTTTCTTCTTCAACGTTGACTTACTTGCCAGCGCGATACTGCAACTTATCTTTATAGCCGCTGCAATCTGGGGATGGTTCGGTTGGAAACCAACTGGAGTTGAACCTCGCTTTATGACCACAAAGGAACGAGCGCTCTGGTTCTTAGCTGCGTTAGCGCTATGGCTAATCGCCGCTCCAGTTCTCGCAAATATTGGCGCTGCTGCATCCTGGCCCGACTCTCTCCTACTAGTAGCAAGCGCTATAACCCAGTTGATTATGGTCCGCCAATTCCATGAGACTTGGTCGCTCTGGTTTGCCATTAACTTATTTGGAACTTGGCACTATGCACGGCAAGATTTTTACTTCACCGCACTCTTGTATTCAGTCTTCGCTCTTGTAGCTATCTATGGATTGGTCAAATGGCTGAAGCTACGAAGATAGCAAGTACCTCCCTCGAGGAGATTTTGCAGCGACTAAGCACTGGACCACAAAAATATCCATTGACTCGAGCGATCTCAATTGATGGGCCTGCAGGTTCAGGAAAAACAACATTGGCACGTCGCATTTCGGAGCACTATGAAGGCGGTCAAGTGCTAACAATTCATATGGATGATCTCTACAACGATTGGGAAGATGCACTTACTTCACAGCTCTCCCGCACACTTGTAAATCAGATACTTACCCCTGCTACCCAAGGTAAACCACTTGGATTTCGAAAATACGATTGGCTAAGTAAGTCATTTGGAGATTTCATTTCTCATCCTGCCCCAAATCTCCTTATCTTGGAGGGCGTTGGATCAGGACAGAAAGCAACGAGGGCGTTCACTGATGAATTAATCTGGATAGATATCGATTCAGAAGTCGGACTTCAACGAGTCCTCCGAAGAGATGGTGATTACCTCGAAACTGACATGCGCATTTGGCAGATCCGTGAGGGAGAGCACTTCAAGAGCGAAAACACTCGGGATTGCGCCACAATTCGAGTGGATGGCAACTTCTTCATCTAAAATTCGGTTGTGTCTGATTTAACTGGCGAAGTTATAGATAGTCGTTACAAGTTAAATCGCGTTGTTGCCTCCGGAGGCATGGCGACAATCTATGCCGCCTTGGATCTTCGGTTTGATCGACAAGTAGCAGTAAAGATAATGCACCCCCATCTCGCTCAAGATGAGAAGTTTGTTGAGCGATTTATTCGTGAGGCGAAGGCTGCCGCCTCACTCTCGCATCCAAATATCGTCGCAGTACTCGATCAGGGATGGAATCAAGGTGGAACACCATGTGTCTTCATCGTCATGGAATTGGTTGAAGGAGCGACGCTTCGAGACTATCTGCATGAGCAGGGACGAATTCCTGCAGAACGTGCGATTCCTTTGATTATTCCGGTAGCGAGCGCTTTAGCTGCTGCACATAAAATCGGAATTATTCATAGAGATGTAAAGCCAGAAAATATCCTGGTATCTAAAGAAGGCCGAATAAAGATTGCCGACTTTGGATTGGCGCGTGGAGCTCTACTCGGAAGCACCATGACAGCCGAGTCAAGTGTGATTCTTGGAAGTGTTTCTTACCTCTCTCCTGAGCAAGTGCAGCGAGGGATAGCTGATGCGCGAAGCGATGTGTATTCACTCGGAATAGTTCTCTTTGAGTTACTGACTGGAGAGAAGCCGTATCAAGGTGAGGATCCCGTTCAAATTGCAATTAGACATGTAAATGATCGGGTACCCGCTCCCTCAACGCTAAATAGCGCGATTACACCTGACTTGGACGCACTAGTTTTGCGTGCTACCGATGTGAATCCAGATAAACGCCCGGCCGATGGCGCTGTATTTCTAGAGGAGCTCCGCGCGCTCTCTGAGAAATTGGATCCTAAAAAGAGACAATTGAGTTTGGAGTTGGATTTGCCGCCATTGCCACTCAAGCAACCAGTGCGGGAACGCCAGAAAGAGCCACGCGCAAAGAAGGCTAATACCCAGGTTTCAGATAAATCCGAGGTTAACTCAGAGAGCGAAAAGGAGAGTTCGTTGGCGAAAAAGAAGTCGAAGGAATCAAAGCGTGCCGTTTCTCCTAGAGTTAAGCGGAATCGTCGGATTGCATCGCTCGTCGCGCTCGTTCTGCTCTTCACCTCTTGGTATATCTGGGCCGGACCTGGTTCGAAGGTGGTTGTGCCCTCTGTTGCTGGTTTTACCGTGAAAGATGCTCGCTCTGAGTTATCTGACCTTGGGTTGCGGTTAGAAGTTGGCGTTGAAGAATTTAGTGAAGATGTAGGCGAGGGCAAGATTATTAAGTCCGATCCAGCTGGCGGTGGACGCGTTGATCCCGATGGCTTGGTTACGGTAATTGTCTCTAAGGGTAAAGAGCGTTTCATAATCCCAGATCTAGTTGGGCTTAAACCTGATGTCGCGCAAGAATTAATCGAAGATAACAAGTTAGTTGTTGGTGAGATTGTTGAGGAGTTCTCAAGCGATCTGCCAAAAGGCTTAATTCTTAGGACCACCCCTGTAAGTGGCGAGCGAGTCAAGCGCGACACTTCTCTAACGCTCTTTGTCTCCAAGGGAGTCGAGCAGGTCTCGTTCTCTGATTACAAGGGAAAGAGTGGCGAGCAAGCACTTAATGAATTAGTTGAAGCAGGATTTGAAGTTAAGACCCAATACATCTTTAGCGAAGATCTTCCAGCTGGCGCAGTCGTCTCCCAGTCTCCAGGCAAGGGCGAAGCTGATAAAGGCAGCACAATTACTTTGATTGTCTCGAAGGGAACTGAATATGTCTTCATTCCAAATGTCTTTGCTTTAAGTGAAGCTAAAGCAGTTGCAGCGCTTAAAGATCTTGAGCTAAAGGTTGTTGTCAAGAAAGTTGGCAATAAGAAGACAAAGGTTGTTACAAATATCGCCCCTAAGGTTGGAAGCAAGGTTAAACGTGGCTCTACTGTGACAATCACAGTAGGGTGACGGGGTGAATAAGAAGGCAACCAAGGAAGTAAAACGCCCCTTAATCGGAGCTCACGTTCCTACTTCAGGTGGAATGGCAGAGCGTTCCATCGAATACGCCTCGACTATTAAAGCTGAAGCAATTCAAGTCTTCGCCTCGAACCCGCGTGGCTGGGCAATGCCCGATGCGAATCCAGAAGCAGATTCAGCATTCCGCCAGCGAGCTAGTGAACTGGGGATCGAAACTTATGTTCACGCGCCATTTCTCATAAACCTTGGCTCGCCTACAGAAGGAACCTATAAGAACTCCGTCGCCTCAACTTCATACTCGCTTCGCAGAGGTCGTGAGATTGGAGCGCTTGGAGTCGTAATTCATACTGGTTCTGCCGTAGAAGAAACTCATCTGCCCAAAGCTTGGAAACAGATAAAAAGTGGCGTCATGCCAATTCTGGAGAAGTTAACGGATGCAGATCCATGGCTACTACTTGAGCCGACCGCCGGTCAAGGCCAATCGCTTGTGAAGAAGTTAGATGATCTAAAAAACTACTTTGAGGCTTTGGAGTGGCATCCAAAAGTTGGAGTCTGCCTTGATACTTGTCATGTATTTGCAGCTGGCCATGACATAAAGAGTAAAGGTGGCATGACCAAGACTTTAGATCTCTTGGTAGAAGTTGCGGGCAAAGAGCGAATTCAATTGATTCATGCAAATGATTCGATGGATGTTCTCGGCTCTCTAAAAGATAGACATGCAAACTTAGGTGAAGGTGAAATTGGAACCAAGCCATTTGAAGAGCTGCTGAGCCATCCAGCTGCAGTAAACGCTCCCCTAATCCTCGAGACCCCCGGCGAAGAACCAGAACATGGTCGGGAAGTCGCGCTGCTTAAGAAATTGAGAACTAAATAGGTGGCTCTTGTCCTAGCGCCTTGGGCGCTTCTTGCCGTTGCGGCAATGTGGGGGATCTCCTTTGTCTGGATGAAGGACATCCTGGATCAGCAAGATGTCTTTAGCTTCTTGGTCTCTCGATTCGTAGTTGCGGCCCTAGTGATGTTGGTTGCAAATCCAAAGGTGATAACAAGACTTAATCGTGAATTATTAATCAAAGGATCCTTAATCGGCACTGCACTTGGCCTTGGCTACATTTTCCAGACTCTAGGTTTAGAGCGGACCACTCCGGCAATTACTGGTTTCATCACTGGGCTCTACGTAGTTTTAACGCCGCTAATTGGAGCCTTGATGCTTAAGGAGAAATTAACCATCCAAGCCTGGTTTTACATCGCGCTTGCAACCGCGGGCCTTGGAGTTCTCTCGATTACCGGGCTCTCAATTGGTGCTGGGGAGCTCTTCGTTCTCATCTCTGCATTT
>VGAF01000021.1 GCA_016870855.1 Actinomycetota bacterium
GGACTAGAAAAATTAAAGATTCCAGCTCCTTTGGTAAGTATCGCAACATTTATGCTCCGCTACTTAAACGTCATAAGTGATGAACTTGGTCGGATGAAGATTGCTCGTGAGTCGAGAGGTTTCGAGGAGCGTGGGTTGAAGTCTTGGCCAATCCTTGCCCAGACTGTTGGAGCGCTCTTCATTAGATCTTATGAAAGAGGCGAGCGGGTGTACTTAGCAATGCTCTCTCGTGGTTTTGTTGGCGCGATGCCACGCTTATCTGAAGATAAGTCGACGAATTGGCTCGTTGCGCTAATCCTTCCTGGAATTGCGGCAACTGTTTCATTAGTGACTGGAGCCTTATCGTGAATTCAATTCCTAGCCTGCGAATCAACAACCTTGCTTACGCATATCCCGATGGTCACCAGGCTCTATTTGGCGTGAACCTTGAGGTTAAGAAGGGCGAGAAAGTTGCTCTTCTAGGCCCTAACGGCGCAGGAAAGACAACACTTGTGCTTCATTTAAATGGGATCATTGCAACGCAGCATGGAAGTGTCTCGGTTGGCGGAACTGTTGTGGATGCGAGAAATAAGGAGAGTCTTCGCCACATCCGTGAGCGTGTAGGAATCGTCTTTCAAGATCCCGATGATCAGCTCTTTATGCCGACTGTTGCCGAAGATGTCTCTTTTGGCCCATACAACTCAGGTTTACGTGGCGCTGAATTAGAGAGAGTTACTACTGATGCGCTCTCTAAAGTTGGAATGCTGGAGTTTCGTGATCGGCCACCGCATCATTTGTCTTTCGGACAGCGTCGCCGGGTAGCCGTAGCGACTGTTCTTGCCATGAATCCGGAGATCTTGGTACTCGATGAACCCTCATCTAACTTAGATCCCGCTTCAAGGCGAGAATTAGCTGAAATTCTGCGCTCGCTGGATGTGACGATTCTGATGGTCACACATGATCTTCCCTACGCCTTAGAGCTTTGTGAGCGCTCTGTAATTCTTTCGGGAGGAGTAATTGCGGAGGACCAGCCGACCGCAGAGCTCTTTAGAAAGACAGAACTCCTAGCAACCCATCGACTTGAGCTGCCGTTTGGCTTTAAAGCCTAATTTCTTCTAGTCGAGGAAGAAATCAAGTAAGAAATCTGTAGTTCCTGAGACAACCGCATACTTATCTAGATCGGTTACTCCAACCGAGGCCAGCACTTCATCATCAACAAAGAAATTACCTGTGCAATCAGCACTCGGACGGTTGAGAATTACATGAGCAGCATCAGCAAGGATTTCGGGTTTTCTACAGGCATTGGTTTCAACCCCAGGAATCATCTGTAGCGCAGCTGTGTCGATTGCAGTTCTCGGCCAGAGCGCATTTACCGCGATTGCATCTCGCTTGAATTCTTCTGCCATACCAAGCACGCACATACTCATTCCGTACTTAGCCATTGTGTATGCAACATGGTTCTTGAACCACCTAGCTTTCATAGATAACGGCGGTGAGAGCGTGAGGATGTGTGGATTTCGACCCTGCTTTGCTGACTCCTTTAAATGCGGGATTGCTGCTTGAGAGGTAAGAAATGTTCCTCTAACATTGACATCAAACATAAGGTCAAAACGTTTAGCTGGAGTGGCAAGGGTGGGAGTCAAATTAATTGCGCTCGCATTATTGATCAAGATATCAAGCCCGCCGAGAGTTTCCACAGTCTTTGCGATAGCGCTCTCAATTTGGGATTCATCTCTAATATCGCATTGGATCGCTAGGGCTTCTCCCCCAGCCGCCTTTATCTCCTCAGCCGCAGTGAAGATTGTGCCAGGAAGTTTTGGATGTGGATCAGCAGTCTTTGCTGCGATAGCAATTTGGGCACCGTCTTGGGCGGCCCGAAGTGCAATGGCTAGTCCAATTCCGCGCGAGCCGCCAGTTACGAAGATTCGTTTTCCCTTTAATGACATTCCAATCTCTCCCTCTTACTTGTTCTTCTTGGATAAGAAGTTCATAAATGCTTCGCGCGCTTCATCTGATTGGAGCGCCATCTGGAATAACTCTCCCTCGGCGCGCATTACTGCGCTCACTTTGTCATGGAGCTCGCTCTTTATTAGCGCCTTTGTTTGAATCACTGCATTTGGTGGTTGTGCGGCAATCTTCAATGCGATTGCTCGTGCGATTTCTATCGGATTGTCTGAGACTTCGGCAATCAACCCCATCTCAAGCGCCTCGGATGGGCTAAATGGCTCTCCGGTTAGAAATACCTTACTTGCGCGTTGATGTCCAACCAGCCTTGGAAAGAGTAATGAAGATCCCGCTTCTGGGACTAAACCAAGATTGACGAAAGGCATGGAGAATTTTGTGGTGGGAGCTGCAACAACCACATCACAATGAAAGAGCATGGTCGTTCCGATACCAACTGCATTTCCTGAGACTGCTGCGAGAAGCGGCTTAGAGAGGTTATGTATTGCCCCAAGAAAATTCATAACCGGGGAGCCTTCTTCAAGCGGTGGGGTATTTATGAAATCAAAGAGGTCATTTCCTGAGGTGAAATGTTGGGAAGAGCTCGTGATTAAGACTGCTCTTACCCCAAAATCGCCATTTGCCTCGTTGATTGCGTTGGCGAGGGTTTGGTACATGTCGCGCGTTATCGCGTTCTGCTTCTTGGGGCGATTGAGCGTAAGGGTTAGAATTTGGCTGTCAGTACTTGCTAGGACCTCGCTCACCTGCGAATCCTAGCCGGAGAGCTGAGGAGTCTTTATGGAGCGCTTAACTATCCTGACAAGGGATTTGACCCCTTTTGAACACCTTGTTGCAGGCCATTTATGTGATGGCCTATCAAATGCAGCGATTGCAAGAGAGACTGCACATAGCGAGAAGGTTGTCGAGAATACTGTTTCACGGATGGCAAAAGCGCTAGGGGTTCACTCAGGACCCGATATAAATATTCGAGTTTTAATTGCACTTTCCTATCGATCTCACTTTGGCGATGAAGCCTTTGAAAAATTAGGTACTCCTTGTCGACATCTAGAAGTGGGACCTGACGGAACTGCGACTTGCGCGCGACATATCGATTAGTGACTTGCGTCAAAGTGCTACCTCTCACTCATAGATGCTAGGTGCTAGCACTCACTAAATTCGCAAATGAATTGAATTAGAAGAGTTTCATCTCCTTAGGAGATCTAGTCGGGATCTCGAGTGGGAAACCACTTACGAACACTTAGGAGAGAAGTAATGAAACGTAAAACTATTGATCGAATCGTCAGCTTTATTGGATTGGGTTTATCAGTATTTCTATTCGTATTGGCCGGCCTGCTTTATTGGGGCTACAACTTTGCTAATGATGAAGTTACCTACCAGTTGGCAGCGCAGAAGATCTCATTCCCAGCCGCAGATTCTGATTCCTTCAAGAATCTTGCTGACGAAGATCGCGTAGCGATAGAGCCTTTTGCCGGACTAGTTTTGACAACCGGGGAGCAAGCTAAGGCTTATGCTGATCACTACATAGGTGCGCATGTAAAGGGAATAGCGGGTGGTAAGACTTATAGTGAAGTTAGCGGTGAAGCTCTTGCAGTGAGCGCTCAATCCCGAGCAAACCCAGGTGATACTGAATTGGCAGCAAAAGCCGCCACGTTAATGGGTCAGCGCCAAAGCCTATTCATGGGAGAGACATTGAAAGGTTTATTGGGTTACGCATATGCGTTCTGGCAGATTGGACAGATTGCTATGTACGCGATGTGGGCTGCGTTAGCAGGTGGAGTGATCATGTTGATTCTCTCCATCCTCGGCTTCATGCATCTCCGTCGCACCCCAGACAGTGTGACGGTCTGACCCTCTACTCTCCATGAGGGACTGAAAAGCCCCCTGGCTATCGCAATTAGAGATAACCAGGGGGCTTTTAAATTACTTCTCTTAGCTCTCGCGCCTTCCTTCAATGAACTCTTGAGTGCGATTTAACGCCTCTTCGTCGGTGTATTGCTCTGGTGGCGACTTCATAAAGTAACTAGATGGCGAAAGCAACGGTCCACCAATCTTGCGATCGAGCGCTAATTTTGCGCATCTAACCGCATCAATGATCACACCGGCTGAGTTTGGTGAATCCCAAACTTCTAGTTTGTATTCGATAGTTAGTGGAACATCGCCAAAAGCACGACCTTCAAGGCGGACGAATGCCCACTTTCGATCATCTAGCCATTGGACATAATCCGATGGACCGATATGAACATTTCCAGCGCCAAGTTCGTAATCGAGCTGTGAAGTAACAGATTGGGTTTTGGAGATCTTCTTTGATTCGAGGCGATCCCGCTCCAACATGTTCTTGAAATCCATATTTCCACCAACATTAAGTTGGTAGGTGCGATCAACTTTCACGCCTCTATCTTGGAAAAGCTTTGCCATGACTCTGTGGGTGATGGTTGCGCCAACTTGGGACTTGATGTCATCGCCGACGATCGGAAGTCCCGCCTTCTTGAACTTATCGGCCCATTCAGGAGTTGAGGCAATGAAGACAGGAAGGGCATTTACAAAGGCGCATCCGGCATCAATTGCGCACTGGGCATAGAACTTTGTGGCCTCCTCAGATCCAACTGGGAGGTAGCAGACCAACACATCAACTTTTGCAGCTTTAAGGGTGGCGACTACATCAACAGCTGGCTCACTAGATTCAACAATGGTTTCCCGGTAGTAGCGACCTAGTCCATCAAGGGTGTTGCCTTTTTGCACTGTAATTCCGCTCTTTGGGACATCGCAGAATTTGATTGTGTTGTTCTCACTCGACCACATTGCATCAACGAGGTCCTTGCCAACTTTCTTCGCATCTACATCGAAGGCAGCCACGAACTTCACATCTCTTACGTGATAGCCCCCAACTACTACATTCATCAAACCTGGGATTTCCTGATCGACCGGAGCGTTTTTGTAATACTCAACGCCTTGGATTAGCGAGTTAGCACAGTTACCTACTCCAACAATCGCTACCCGAATCTCGTTATTGCTCACTTAGCTCTTCCTTTCAGATTTGATCATTTCTTCGAGCCAAGCGATCTCTCGCTCAGCGGTCTCGAGCGAGTGGCGACGCCACTCGACTAGGTACTTATCGAGACCAACCGCTGAGCGCTCAAGATCTGCTCGGAGAATGTCGGCTCGCTCTTGAAGTCGGTTTAGCCGTCCCTCAAGAATTCTTATCCGGTTGCGCTTTGATGTAGGACTGAAAAATGCGACGTGAACTTCGAAGTTCTCGTCCTCCCAGGAATTAGGGGTGGCGCGCTCTGTTAATTCATCAAATTTTGCTAAACCACGATCTGTGATGGAGTAGACGATTCGGGTGCGCTTTGACTTCCCGCCCTTCGGCACTTCGTTTTGGACTATTAGGCCAGAAAGCATCATCCGGCGAAGTTGCGGGTAGAGAACTGAGAATGAGAGGGCTCGAAACGGGCCGAGGATTGTGGTCAATCGTTTACGTAACTCGTAGCCGTGGAGTGAGTCCTTCGCTAGAAGGCCAAGGAGGGCGAATTCAAGTGAGTCCGCACGTGATCTCATCTTCCAACCCCTTTCAAGCAATTCCGATTAGTTATATCTATTCGATATATCGAGGCGATAGTAAACCGGCTGTCAGCCCAGGATGCAAGCCGGAGGCGCCTGAGTCTTGAAGAACTTGCAGGGGATTGAGCGTGGATAATCGCCAAATGATGGTCTCACTCCCCACCAGGTACCCCGAATACCTTGTGGCAGCAATCGTCATAATCCTCGCTCCTGGTCCCAGCGTTCTATTTGCGATTGCGCGAGCTATTTCTTGGGGGCGAGTTGCTGCGGTATTCACCGTTGCCGGCAATGCCCTCGGTATGTTTACCCTTTCAGTACTGGTTGCATTCGGACTTGGTCCAATTCTGCAACGTAGCGAAGTTGCATTCATCTCGGTACAAGTTTTAGGTGGGCTCTACCTGATTTATTTGGGGTTAGATGCAATTCGACATTCAAAGATTCAAGCCCAAGACATGTTGAATCAGGGCGAGATTAGGCCGAGCAATTTAAGCTCAATAAGAGATGGCTTCTGGGTCGGGGCGCTAAATCCCAAGGGCCTAGTCTTCTTTGCAGCCATCCTCCCCCAATTTCTTGATCGTGATGGTTCAAATCTCACCGCTCAACTACTTTTAATGGGAGCAACCTTCGCCATATTGGCCTTCATAGGAGATGGAACATGGGGTTTACTTGCCGGGACGGTTAGAAACGCGATGGCGAATTCACCGAGTCGACTTGTGTTGATGCGGCGAATCGGAGGCGTCGTGATGATCCTCCTCGGAGTTTTCACCCTTCTTGCTGTGGTTTGACCTCGAAATGTCAGTCCTGGAAGGCAGAATCGCGCCATGACTAAGGCCCGCGAATTTATAAGCCCTAGCGATCTCACCTTTTCTTGGGATAACTGCCATCGCTGTTTATGGCTCCACTACAACCACGGCTTGAAGGCGCCATCACTCTTTCCATTGGTCGGTGAGTTATCTGCGCTCCAAGAAAATCACTTTTCAGGCGCTGACTCCTCAGCCCTCCACCCCGATCTTCCCTCTGGAAAAGTTGTGGGCCGTGGCGCCTGGGTGAAATCGATTCCGATTCCATTTAACGGAAATCCATCGCCTTACGCGATTCGCGGAAAGTACGACCTATTGATGGAATTTGAAGATGGAAGTTACGGAATCATTGACTGTAAGTTCCAAGGAAAAGATAACGATAAGAGCGAGTTCTACGCTCCCCAACTAGAGGCATATGCCTTTGCGCTAGAAAACCCTGCATCTGGAGATGCGTTGAAGATATCTGTAATGGGTCTATTAGTTTGGTCGCCTAAGCGACCCGTCGGAAACCCTGGCACTGGATTCAATCTTGAATTAAATAGCTCTTGGTTCCCAATTAAGCGCGACCCTAGTGGGCTTCAAAATCGCCTCACCGAGTTCATCACCATGATTTCCGGACCCACGCCTATCCGAGATAGCGGCTGTGATACCTGCAAATTTATCTCAGATCGAAGAGAGGTCTTCGGAGCCGAGTAATAACTACTCTTCTTCTTCGCTCTCGTCCTTGCTTCTACGTTTCTTCTCTTCGGCAATCGCTTCTTTAGCTTGTGAGGCATAGATATCTACATACTCTTGACCCGACATCTCTTGTAACTTCTTCATAATCTGGTCGGTTGCTTTTCGAAGCTCTTCTGGGCTTGAGGACTTTTCCGCACCGGTGAAATACATCGGCTCACCAAAAACCATCTTTACCCGCATTATCTTCGGAATCACTTTTCCGGTTGGTTGAATCTCTGCGGTATTGAACATCGCTACCGGCACAACTGGGGCGCCTGATTCAAAAGCAAGGCGAGCTATTCCAGTCCGACCACGATATAGGCGACCATCAGGTGAGCGGGTACCTTCAGGATAGATTCCAAGGCATTCACCTTTAGCTAGAACTGAAAGTCCAGTCAGTAGAGCTGCCTCACTCCTAGATCCCCCAGCGCGATCGACTGGGACTTGACCAAGGGCAATGAAGGTTAACTTCTTTAGCAACCCCTTTGGCCCTGGGGATGTGAAGTACTCACTCTTCGCTAGGAAGGTGACTTTTCTCGGAACCACTAGCGGCATAAATATTGAATCACTAAATGAGAGATGGTTGGAAGCAATTATCACCGGGCCTTGTGCGGGAACATTTCTCAGTCCCTTAACTTTGGGACGGAAGAGCAGAGTCAGAATCGGTGAAAGAAAAGATTTCAAAAGTCCATAGGCAACCTTGTCGCCTTGAACTACATCACCAACCGACTTCTTCCTTCGTAGATTCTTGCCCCACATTGCCATGGCGCTAATTTAGGGCCTGGGCTGGGTCGAAAGAACAATTTTGTGACACTATCGGGCGCATGAAGATCCCGCAGGCGGAGGAATTTGAGCTCCCTGGTGGAGAAATCGCCGTACTCATGGTGCATGGCTTCACCGGTTCACCTGCCTCAATTCGACCATGGGCCGAGGGCCTTCACTCGCATGGCTTCACTGTGAAGGTGCCTAGGCTGCCTGGTCATGGGACTTCATGGGAAGAAATGAATGAAACAAGTTGGCAAGATTGGTTTGACGCGGTTGAAACGGCTTTTCTCGAGTTAAAGAAACGCCATCGTCGCATCTTTATTGCAGGCTTTTCAATGGGTGGCGCACTTTCAATTCGATTAACAGCAAAACGAAGTCGGGAGATAGAAGGTCTGATCTTGGTAAATCCATCTATTGGTGACGATAGAGCCTTTATGAAGTTAGTGCCGGTTCTCAAATATCTCATTCCATCTATAAAAGGTCGCGGCACGGATGTTGCTCGACCAAATCCGCCTAGGCATAGTTACGGCCGAACACCACTGAAAGCGCTCCATTCACTTCAAAAATTATGGCGGATTGTGCAGTCAGATTTAGAGAAGATTGATGCTCCATTAATGATCGGATATTCGATAAATGATCACGTGGTTAACCCTCGCAATTCTGAGGTAGTGATCGAAAATGTGGCTTCTATCGACATTAGAGAAGTTATTTTTGAACGCTCATTTCATAACGTTGCTCTTGACCATGACCTAGAGCACTTGGTCGATGAAAGTAGGCAATTCATACAAGATGTCCTATCTGGAACGCTGATTCGTAGCGATGATTCAGAACTAATTGATTTGGAGTTTGATTCAATAGTGTCTGGACTAAGTCTTGATGAATCTGTTCCA
This sequence comes from Actinomycetota bacterium, assembly GCA_016870855.1. GTDB lineage: Bacteria > Actinomycetota > Actinomycetes > Nanopelagicales > Nanopelagicaceae > MAG-120802. Next base: position 8,672 of record VGAF01000021.1, read on the forward strand.
ACTACCTATCTTGATGAACTGGAGAACTTCGATTCGGCCGAGCGCTACGAGGGAGATAATCGTCCACTTCCCGCGCTCACTTCTATCCAACGTGGCGCTTTACTCGGTGTCACCCTTGGCCCCGCCTATATCTTTGCAAATCGACTCGCCTCATTTGATCCGCTCGGCGTTGGAATCTGGCCAGGAATGATTGCTCTCATAGCCGGCGTCTTCGCATTTTTCTGGCAGATGAAACCAGATCCAGATGAAGGAGATGGGGTGGCGCTGTGATAGCAAAGCAGAATTTTCGCTGGGGAATTATCGGAACTGGTGGAATTGCTCGAACCTTTGCGCGCGATATCGCACACTTAGAGGGGCATGAAATTGCTGCGGTTGGTTCAAGGACGCTCTCGAACTCTCAAGATTTCACTAAGGAATTTCCGGCGACCGCCTTTGGAAGTTACGAGGAGCTTGTGGCATCAGATCTTGATGCGGTTTATGTCGCAACTCCACACTCTTTACATGCTGAGAATTCCATCCTGGCGCTAAACGCCGGAAAGCCAGTTCTCTGTGAAAAGCCATTCGCAGTAAATGCAACGCAAGCCGAAGCAATGATTCAGGCCTCACAAAAGAACTCGGTCGCCCTTATGGAAGCGATGTGGAGTCGATTTTTGCCGCACTACCAAATCGTGAGAGAGATAGTTCAATCCGGTGAATTGGGAGAACTCGTTGCCCTCTATGCCGATCACGGTCAACCACTCCCCGCCGATCGCTATTACCGATTACATGCTCCGGAGTTAGCCGGCGGGGCTCTCTTGGACCTTGGTATCTATCCAATCTCACTTGCATTTATGGTTTTAGGTGAACCTGATTCGATTATCGCTTCATCCCAACCCACTGAATCTGGCGTAGATGCTCAAACTTCGATGATCTTTAGTTACTTCACGGGACAACAAGCGGTAATGACAACAACTTTAAAAGTGAGAACTCCTTGTACCGCACAGATCATTGGCACCAAGGGACGAATAAACATCGATAGCAACTTCTATACCCCGACATCAATGCAAGTGATTATTGAAGACAAATTGGCTCGGGAGTATCCAAAAACTTATATTGGTCATGGAATTAGAGAACAAGCGAGCGAGTTTGCACAAGTTGTGCGAAGTGGAGAATTAGAGAGTTCTATCATGAGCCAGCTCGAGAGTCTTGCGATCATGCAGGTGATGGATGAGATACGAGAGATGATTGATCTCAAATATCCCTTCGAAGCAAATTAATTTGCTAGTGCCTTGCTAAATTTGCTACGCCAATAAGTCCCGCATCATTTCCTAGAGTCGCAGCAACTAGTTCTGGGGCACTTCTACGACCCCGGAAGAGCGAAAGTTGGCTCATCGATTCGCGTATTGGTTTGAGCAGAATCTCACCCGCAGCAATCACTCCCCCACCGATTACAACTTTTGCTGGATCTAATGCAGCTTCAAGAGTTGCAACAAGCGCTCCAATCCAATGTCCAGTTGTGTTAAATGCAGCTACCGCGACCGGATCGCCATCTTTTGCAGCGGAAGTCAGATGTTCTCCAGTTACTCCATCAACAGTTCCGTTGCCTCTAGATAAGAGTGAGCGGGAAAGATCAGGAGAGGCTGAAATCGCTTCTCGTGCATGTCTCATCAAGGCAGTTCCAGAGGCATATTGCTCGTAACAACCGCGTAAGCCGCAGCCACAGAGATGGCCACCTGGGACGGCTCGCATATGGCCGAATTCAGCAGCTGCTCCGCGTGAACCTCGGAAGATCTTTCCATCGGTGATTAGTCCGCCGCCAAGACCAGTTCCAATCGTGAGCATCACAAGCTCATTAGCTTTCGCTCCCGCGCCAAACTGGCGTTCACCCCACGCAGCCGCGTTTGCATCATTCTCTAGAACCACGGGTCGCCCAATTCGTGACTCTAACTCCTTTGCAAGTTCAACGCCGTTCCAATTAGCAATATTTGGATTTGCGATGATGCTTCGACGATCTGGAGCGAAGAAGCCAGCTGAGCAGACTCCAATACCTTCTACTTCGTATTTATCTTTCAATTCATTTGCCATCTCGGAAATTACCGAAGTTAGCGCCGATCCGCCTTCGATAGGAGTCTCGCGGCGGATTTTCTCAACTATCTTGCCTTGCGTATCGACAACGCCAGCTAAGACTTTAGTTCCACCGACATCAATACCTATGTCGTAGTTCATTTGGTGTCGGGACTTATCTAGCCTTCGATTTTCTTTTTCAATTGAGAGAGAGCGGCATCGATAGTGGCCATCTCAGCTTTGCGGCGCATCATGTCGGGAACCGGCATAGAAACTTGAACATTTAGTTGGTAGGTAACGTTCGTAGCGTCATCACCGTTATCTTCAATTAAGTAAGTTCCGCTCATTTCGGTCATCAGATCCGCTTCTTCTAATGAGAAAGATATAGCGCCGGGAAATTTCGAGTAGTCGTAGTTCAAAGTCGCGCGATCCTTAAGGACGCCCGCTTCAATCTTTACGGTTGCCTTCGTTGGGCGATTAGCGCCATCGCGCTCTTGTACCTCAACGCTCTTTATCGCGGAGGACCAGCTCGGGTAACTCTCGAGGTCTACAAGGACTGAGGCAACCTCGGATGCGGGCGCTTCGATATTCTGAGAATTTGAAGAAAAGTCGGCCATGGGCGGAGGCTACCTCTTCCGATAGGTGCCCTCTACCGCTAGTTTTCGCTTGTGAGTACTGCCACCGTTAATGAATTCTTTGCCCCGGCTCTTGAGCCGGCTGCCACTGCTGGAAATCTCACCAACCTTGTAGCGGAACGGGCCTGGTTCGAACCAGAGAGAGTTCTTGTCTCGCGCCCGCTTGGCGATGGTTGGCAACCTGTTACCGCTCGCGAGTTTGAAGCCGAGATTCGCGCCACCGCAAAGGGACTAATTGCATCCGGAGTCGAAATTGGCGATCGAGTCTCGATTATGGCTCGCACTCGTTATGAGTGGACAGTTCTTGACTTTGCAATCTGGTTTGCTGGTGGAGTAACAGTTCCTATCTACGAAACTTCTTCGGCTGAGCAAGTTGACTGGATTCTCACCGACTCGCACACAGTTGCGATTATCGTTGAGACGCCACAACTAAAGGAATTGGTAACCCCAATTCTTCCTTCGTACACGAAGAACTGCTGGACCATGACTGAAAATGTCTTATCGCAACTTGCATATCTTGGTCGCGATATCCCAGACACTGAGATTGATCGTCGTCGTGGTGCGTTAACGCCGGACACTTTGGCCACTCTTATTTACACCTCTGGAACGACTGGAAAGCCAAAGGGCGTTCAATTAACTCACGGTAATTTCCTATCCGAATGCAGCAACGTTGTAATGGGAGCTGCAGATCTCTTTATGAAACCAGGTGGTTCAACACTTCTCTTCCTTCCAGTCGCGCACGTCTTTGGCCGAATGGTTCAAATTGGATCCATTCGCGCAGGACTTCATCTAGCGCATTGCGGAGATGTACTTGGAAGATTGACTACTGATCTAGCCTCATTTAGGCCCACATTCGTACTTGCTGTTCCCCGTATTTTTGAGAAGGTCTATAACAGCGCCGAAGCAAAAGCAGATGCCGCTGGAAAAGGCGCAATCTTCCGCAAGGCTGCGGGAATCGCTATTGAATACAGCAAAGCTCTTGATGAGGGCAAAGTTCCGATGGGACTTAAGGTCAAGCACGCACTATTCGACAAGCTAGTCTTCTCAAAGATTCGCCATGCACTTGGCGGCAGAGTTGAAGCGGCAATCTCAGGCGGAGCGCCTCTCGGTGAACGCCTAGGCCACTTCTTCCGCGGCGCTGGCGTTCGCGTACTTGAGGGTTACGGACTAACAGAAACCACTGCCGGTGCAACGTTGAATCTATCTACTGCGCATCGAGTCGGATCTGTTGGAAGACCGATTCCGGGAACGACCATCAAGATTGCCGAAGATGGTGAAGTTCTAATCAAAGGCCCAATCGTTATGCGCGGCTATTGGCAGAACGACGCGGCAAACAAAGAGGTATTCACCGATGATGGATATTTCCGTTCTGGTGATTTGGGCAAGCTAGATGATGAGGGTTACCTATATATTGTTGGCCGCAAGAAAGAATTGATTGTCACTTCTGGCGGAAAGAATGTCGCACCAGCGGTTCTTGAGGATCGCCTCCGTGCGCATCCGCTTGTCTCCCAATGCATTGTCGTTGGCGATAATCAACCATTTATCGCAGCGCTTGTAACAATCGACCCAGAAGCCATCAAGGCATGGATCACTGCAAATAAGAAGGACGGGGCGACTCTCGCGGAGTTAACTAACGATCCTGACCTGATTGCCGTAATTCAAACTGCAGTTGACGAAGCCAATAAAGCAGTAAGTAAGGCTGAATCAATCCGCAAATTCAAGATCTTGCCAGTAGATTTCACAATCGCTGGCGGTCAATTAACTGCGAAACTTTCAGTTAAGCGTCACGTTGTTCATAAGGAGTTCGCGGCAGAGATCGCCGAACTCTTTGCCTAAACGAGAAGACCAGAACGAACGCTTAGAACTAGCGCGCCGGCTCCATGATGGACCGGCGCAAAAGTTAATTGCACTTGGTTATCGACTCGATACCGTTATTGGTGAGTCAACTCTTAATCCAATACATCGGAGTGAACTTAGAGAGATCCGACTAGACCTTATTGATGTAACTGAGGACCTTCGAGATGAGCTCTATCTAATATCGGCACTGAACTTAACCTCCCTTAGAGGCGAGTTGCCTGAGATCCTTCCGGGCTTCACCATCGAGTTAGATCTACCTATAGACGTGGCGAAACCTGAGATAGAAAACTCACTCGCGATTCTTATTCTGGAGATAGCGCGTAATGCAGCCAAACATTCAACGGGAAAGAGGTTCTGGGTCTATTTCGAGAGTTCGGTTAATTCATTCCAACTTCGAGTAGGCGATGATGGCAACAGAGCAATTTCGATGAAGGAGCGGTCCCTTGGGCTCAAGTTGATTAACGCCCAAGTCCAGACACTTGGTGGCGAGATAGAGCTAAGAAGTGGCAGTTTCGGAAATGAATATCGAATAGAAATCCCGAGAAGATGACGCCAAAAATTCTTGTTATAGATGACCACGTCCTCGTGCGAGAAGGCCTTAGACGTGCGCTATCGAAGAACGAAGACTTAAACATAATAGGTGAGGCAGCTTCCAAACGAGAAGCTTTCGTTCAAATCCCCCATCACAAACCAGAAGTAATTGTCGTTGACCTACATCTTCCTGATGGAAGTGGCTTGGAGATAATTGCTTGGGCAAGAGCGCTCTCCCAACAGATGGGGATTGTTGCGCTAACTTTCTCTAGCCAACCTGAACATATCCTTGCTTGTATGCAATCTGGAGCAAGTGCGCATGTATCTAGGAGCGCCCCAATAACCGAATTGGTGGAGGCGATAGAAAAGAGCGTCCTAAATCCACTCACATTTTCAACCAGGCGAGCCACTGATCTAATCTCAAAACGAAATGAAGAGTTTGGGCTTACAGCTAGAGAGTTGGAGATATTGGAAATTCTTCCAACTGGCGACACCGTTGCAGAGATGGCATCTCGGTTATTCGTTAGCGAGGCAACTATTAAGAGTCACCTTGCAGCTATTTATCGAAAACTTAAAGCGGGTAATCGAGTTCAAGCGATCAATGCCGCACGCGGCG
>VGAF01000022.1 GCA_016870855.1 Actinomycetota bacterium
CCGTAGAGCGATTGATGAATTCAAAGGTGAGCGAAGTTGTGGTTGCAAACACGCTACCAATCCCTGATGAGAAGAAGTTCTCTAATCTCACCGTGCTCTCAATCGCACCGCTTGTTGCGCGGGCAATAAAGGAGGTCTTCGAAGATGGCTCAGTCACAAGCCTCTTCGATGGACACTCTTAAGAGTGAGACGTTTTGTTCTTCTTTTACTCGCTCTACTTTTATTACCACTTCCGCACGCTAAAGCCGAAGAGCCGTATCAACTTACGGTGATGTCACGAAATATCTATTTAGGCGCTGATGTTGGGGTAGCACTTGACTTGATCCCAAATTTTCCCGCTGCTGCCCAGTTCATGTGGGATCAGGTTAAGAAGACTGATTTCACCAAACGAGCCAATAAATTAGCAGCCGAAGCCGCTCTAGATAAACCAGCTCTAATAGGAATTCAAGAAGCAACGACTTGGTATTGCAAGAAGAATCTTTGGAGCGAGAAAGTTGCCGTATTTGATTTTCTAGCTCAATTTATAGAAGCGACTCAAGCGAACGGGACTTCCTATTCACTGGCTTCCTTTGATGGGGTAGATGCCTTCAACCCAGGGTATTCAATCGCTGTGATTCCCTACCTTACGAAGGTAGAAGATCCAGATCTCTTCCTTTCACTTTTTGGAAGTACGAGCGCTGCCTGTGGCTTTACTATCGGTGATGCGATTTTAGTCCGCGATGATTTAAAGAAAAATATTGTGCAAGTAGGAAATACTGAATATGACGCTACCTATTCGATAGTTCCAACCATCATGACTATTTATCGTGGTTATACCTGGGTCGACTTTAAAGTTAATGGCTCATTGGTTCGAGTCATTTCCACGCATCTTGAATCGATCTGGGATGAAAACAAAGTTCCTAACTCTGCGCTCCAAGCAACCCAGCTAATTGAAGATCTAAAGGGTGCGAAGATGCCGCTTATTGTGATGGGGGATTTCAATGCCGATCCGCGAGATCCAAGATCAGAAAGCGAACCGAATCCCGGGCTGCAACCGGTAATAAGCGAGGCTTGTCCAACTTCTGGGATCGCAAGTTGTAACGCATACAAGGCGATGATTGATGCTGGCTTTACCAACGCCTCACCAGATGCAACAAATCCTAGATATTTCACATGGGGAGCAAGCGCTTTACTAAACGGTCCGGACTCTAATCGAATTGAAGTAGCGAAGGAGTTTGGCAATCAATACGGCTTTACCGATCGCCTTGATTACATATTTACTAAGAATGTATATGCGACTGTTTCTTCAAAACTAATTGGCAACATCTACCCCGATGGCAGCTCAATTTGGGATTGCGGTGATGGGAAGTGTTTTGCTTCAGATCACGCAGGACTCGTTGCAACAATAGAGATTCCAAGAAGTATGGCCAACCAAGATCCGGTGCTACCGGACCACGCCCGCTTTCCGCTCGGTATCTGGCACTTTGTAGCGATTGCACTCGTTTCGCTAATTAGTTGGAGAATCGCCCGCCGCTTTCGCCGCCGTTAGGCGTGGGACTTCCTAGCGGAATTTGTCGATTTGCATAGCTCTCGGTAACCTTCAGCCCACTTAAGGCGAGGGGTAAACCCCGTTATCGACGAAAGGCAAGACAATGGCAGAAGTATCAATCACCGGCGCGCTCCGTAATGAATTCGGAAAAGGCGCATCACGAAGAATCCGTCGCGATGGACAAGTTCCCGCGGTTATCTATGGTCATGGAGAGAAGCCAACTCATATCTCACTTCCAGCTCGCGAAGTGGGCGTGGCAATCAAGACCTCTAACGTTCTTTTAAATATTGATTTAGGCGAGAAGCAAGAACTAGTTCTCCCAAAGTCCATCGTCCGTAATCCACTCAAGGGAACTCTTGAGCACATCGATTTAATTATCGTACGTCGCGGTGAGCGCGTTGTCGTTAACGTTCCAGTTCACACAACTGGTAAGCACGACCCAGAAGGTATTCTCGAGCATGTCAATAACACCATCGAAGTCGAAGTTGATGTCACATCGATTCCACAGTTCCTCGAACTCGATATCACTGGCCTTATGGCGGGAGACTCGAAGCTGGCTGAAGATGTCGTTCTTCCAGCCGGAATCACTCTCAAGAGTGAACCAAAGATGGTAGTTGCGCACGTTTCAGTCCGCGCCGCGATTGAAGAAGTTGCTCCAGTCGCTGCTGCCGCTGAAGGTGAAGCTGCCGCTCCTGCAGAAGGCGAGGCTGCTGCCGCCGCTCCTGCTGAGGGCGAAGCGAAAGCTAAGTAACTTCCACTTATCTCTCTATTAACCTTCCTTCATGTTTCGTAGCACGAAGGATCGTTGGATCATCGTTGGTTTAGGTAATCCTGGTCCTGAGTACGAACGTACTCGCCATAACATCGGTGCGATGGTCATAAGTGAGTTAGCGCTCCGCTCTGGCAAGAAACTTTCTAGCCATAAGTCGCGGTCAAATGTGGTTGAGTACAAATTGAGTTCTGGCGAATCAATTGTTGCAGCCACGCTCCGTTGTTATATGAATGAATCAGGTGGCCCGACAAAATCACTTATTGATTTCTATAAAGTAAAGAGCGACCACCTAATCGTCATACATGATGAGCTAGATATCCCATTTGAAGCGATTCGACTTAAACAAGGTGGAGGCGATAATGGGCATAACGGCTTGAAGAGCATCACAAAAGTTATGGGCCCAGATTATTTCCGAATTCGAATGGGGATTGGCCGCCCGATGGGCTCACAAGATCCGGCTGACTTTGTTCTGAAGCCATTTAGAAGCGAAGAGCGGAAGCATCTTCCAACATTTGTTTCAAATGGCGCAGATTCGATAGAAGCGCTAATTGTTGATGGACTCGATAAAGCCCAGACTAAATTCAATTCCTAAATCAACCAGTATTTCGTAACCCAGTTGCTACGCCATTTATTGTAAGTAGTAAGGCGCGCGAAATTAGTGAATCATGTGAATCGCCTTGCTGGCGGACTTTCTTTAAGAGTGAAACTTGTAGCAGGTGAAGCGGCGCCAAGTAGTTATCTCTAATCTGTAGGGTTCGAGCCAGAATCTGTTGATCACCAAGAATCTCAGTTTTACCGGTTATCGAGAGAATCTCCGAAATTGTAAGTTGGTACTCAGACTCAATCTGATCCAGGAAGTGATGAAGTTTCGGATCAACAAGGCTTTCAACGTACTTACGAGCAGTTTTAAGATCAGTCTTTGCAATAGTCATCTCAACATTGCTTATAAAAGTGCGGAAGAAGTGCCAATCTTTCAACATCTTCGCCATCGTCTCGCTATGTCCCGCTTCGCGGGCCGCCTTTAAACCACTTCCTACTCCATACCAACCGGGAACGATCTGACGAGATTGCGTCCAACCAAAGACCCAGGGAATTGCGCGAAGTGATGCAAGATCAGCGCCGGCATCTGGCCTTCTTGAGGGACGAGAACCGAGATAGAGATTTCCTAATTGCTCAACGGGAGTTGATTGATAGAAGTAAGCGGGAAGATCAGGATGCTCTACTAGCGCGCGATAGGTTTTAAAGGCGCTCTCACTTACAGAATCCATAGCGCTATTCCAGCTCTTCAAATCATCTGGGGTTTGACGCGCTTTTCGATTTAGAACTGTTGCTTCAAGCGCCGCGGCTAGAGTCAATTCGACATTTTCACGCGCCAGAGTAGGAAGTGAATATTTATCTGAGATCACTTCACCCTGTTCAGTCATTTTTATATGGCCATCGAGCGTTCCCCAAGGCAGCGCGATAATCGCATCATAGGTAGGGCCGCCGCCGCGACCGACCGAACCGCCGCGGCCATGAAAGATCCGAAGTTGAACATTGTATTTACGTGAAATATCGCGCAACCTACGTTGGGCTTGATGGATCTCCCATTGGCTAGTTGCGATTCCGGCATCTTTATTTGAATCGGAATATCCCAACATGACTTCCTGGATATTTCCCCGGAGCTCAACGATTCTGCGATAAACCGGATTACTTAAGAGTGATTCAAGAATCGAATCCGCGGCGCGTAGCTCGGCAACTGTCTCAAGGAGCGGAGCGATGTTCACACGCGCAAAACCTTTAACCGAGAGATCAATTAGCCCAGCTAGATTGGCAAGAAGTGAGGCAGCCAGGACATCTTCTGGGCCACGGGTCATTGAGATTATGTAGGTCTCAATCACTTCAGGATCAAAGGTTTCTTGCGCCTCCTTGATTGCTTCAAATGTCTTCAAGGTCTTTGTGGCATCACTATCAAGGGCTTTTAAATCAAGAGATTTTGCTAGGCCACCTGCTTTAAGTTTTTCCGTTACAAATTTAGATTTATCGGCGGGGGCGAGTTTTGCGTAGTTGGCCTCCGGAAAGAGTTGTTCAATTACTCTTTCATGAGCAGCGGAGTGTTCGCGGACATCCATAGTGGCGTGAAATAGCCCAAAGGCAGCGACTGCTCGAATGGTTCGCTCCAGCAATCCATGTGCAATCAATTCACCTCTATTGGCAATTAAGGAGGTATGCATCAACATCAAGTCATCAAGCAGTTCTTTGGTATTTGCATAATCGCGCCCCGGTTGATGCGCGCTACCTTTGGAATGGCGCTCGCGAGTGAGATTTAAACGATGTCGGATTGCGGTGGCTTTTAATCGATATGGCTCTTCAACATTGATTCTTCTAAAGCGCGGTTCAATTTCTGGGATTCGTTCTAAATCTTGAGTGACTGAATTAAGGAGCGCTGGCGAAGTTCCGGCGAGCTTGGTAGAAACAGAGAGCGCTTGCCTAATCTCATCCATTACTGCGATGAGCACTCGAATCCCATGCCCCATCTGCAAGATGATGGCTTGTTTTGTTACTTCTGGAGTGATGTTTGGGTTTCCATCGCGGTCGCCCCCAATCCAGGAACCGAAGGTGAAGGGAGTTGCAGTAGGTGACAGCTCCACCTTTAAGCGCCGCAACTCGCGGGCAAAATCATCTAAGACATCAGGCATTGTGTAGCGCAACAAGTCATCTAAGTAATAAAGCGCATTGATCGCTTCATCAAGTGGTTCTGGTCGACCTAAACGAAGTTCATCGGTCTGCCATAGAAGATCAACGGCTTCAGCTAGACGACGCTCGCGCGCTTTTGTTTCGCGTTCATCTAGTAAGTCGGCGATAGTTCCTAACTTACTTAGAACAGATCTTCGAGCTGCTTCAGTTGGATGGGCGGTAAAGACTGGTCGTACTTCAAAGGTAGCGAGCCACTTCTTTAGATTATCGTCTGTGAAATTCTTTCCATTCTCACTTGCGGCGATGATTCGATCTACCGCCCTTGAGATCCAAGATCCTTTGGCTTCTCGCTCTTCGGTAAGAGTTCGAGAGCGATGGACCTGTTCGGCAACATTTGCGAGATTAAAATACACATTAAATGCTCTAACTAACTTAACGGCATCTCTAGTTGAAACAGAGTTTAAAAGTTCCTCACCGCCACCTTCACGGACCGATTTGCGGACTGATTCAACGAGATTAAGGAGCGCTTCGCCATCTTGGCGCACAAGTGATTGGCCAAGTAGATCACCGAGCGTGCGAACATCGCTACGAAGTGATGAATTATCGCTCTCGGTCATTAGCGAATAATCTCACGATAAGATTTCACCCGTATTTCAGATAGCCCCCTCCTTTTAGGAAGCGGGGCCATTTGGCTATTCCCGCGCTTATGAATGAGGAGGTTTCATGAAAGAGATAAATGGAATCATCTCGCTATCTGAAACGACCAATCACCTCCTTGATGGCGCCGAGAACATAGTCGCCCCATCACCTGCTCACCCGATACTTATCGCAGAGTTGGCAAAAAATAAGCGGCTAGTTGTTGTTACCCATTCAAGCAAGCGAGCAACTGAGTTGATCGGTGAGTTAAGCGCTCTAACTGAGAAAGTAATGGAGTTTCCAGCATGGGAGACCTTGCCTCATGAGAAGTTGAGTCCGAATAGCGATACCGTCGCAAAGCGAATCAAAACGCTCTATAACCTTGATAAAGCGCAAGTAATCGTCGTTCCTATCCGCGCCTTGGTTCAACCAATCATCACTTCCATAAATAGGACTCCGATACTTGAACTAGCTCGTGGTGATTCTTTTATCTTTACAGATTTAATTAGTAGTTTGGTGGAACGCGCCTATACAAGAGTGGATTTAGTCGAACGTAGAGGTGACTTTGCAGTCCGAGGTGGGATTGTAGATATCTTCCCCCCAGATTCTGACTATCCGATTCGAATTGATTTTTTCGGCGATGAGATTGAAGAGATAAAGAGTTTTGAGATTGGCAGCCAGCGGACCTTTGCGCCAATAACTGAGAGAGTTTCGCTCTACCCTTGTCGGGAACTATTGATAAGTGATGAAATTAAAACGCGCGCTAGTGATGCGCGCGGAAAATATCCTGAGTTGATTGAGATTCTAAATAAGGTACAAGATGGAAGCTATGTAAATGGCATGGAATCACTAATCGGCCTGCTCCATCCTGAAGTAAGGGAGTTTTTAGATTGCCTACCCGGGGATTTTGAGGTAATTCTCCTTGAGAGTGAACGGATAAGAAATCGCAATCTTGATCTAATCAAAACTAGTGATGAATTCTTAGAGGCCGCGTGGTCAAATGCTTCAAGCGCACAAGGAATGTCAGCTCCGCTACGAAGCGAACTTCAGCGCGCGGGCTACTCGAAGATTGAAGAGGTTGAGGGCTCGGCCAGAAAACGCGGTTTATCTTGGCGAACTCTAAATCTCTTTGGAGATGTAGATGATCCAGTCGTAACACAGTTTGAAGAGATCCCACCTTACCGAGGTGATGTTGAGCGGTTGATTCGCGATCTGCGAACTTGGCTCACCTCTGGTTATCTTGTTGCGCTCGCCTTTCGTGGCCATGGGTTAACAGAGCGATACCTACAACTCCTATCCGAAGCTGATATTCCAGCACGAGTAGTTGAGGATCTATCGACAACTCCGACAAGAGATGCGGTCTATCTACTTAGTTCAAGTTATGACTCTGGCTTTGAAGATAAGAGCAGAAAGGTAATTCTCCTCGCCGAAGCCGATATAACTGGCGTGCGCGATCGACGTGCAGCGTCAGGGAAGTTACCAACACGACGAAAGAAAGCAATTGATCCACTTGAGTTAAAGCGGGGAGATTACGTAGTTCATGAGATTCATGGCGTGGGGCGCTATCAGGAATTACTAAAACGAAGCGTTGGTGGTGTTGAACGTGAATACGTAGTAATCGAATATGCCGCATCCAAACGGGGACAACCGGCAGATCGAATCTTCGTTCCGACTGATTCATTGGAGTTGGTGACTCGATATGTAGGAGGTGAAACTCCAGCCCTACATCGGATTGGTGGCGGTGATTGGATTAAGGCGAAGTCGCGCGCTAAGAAAGCAGTAAAGGAAATCGCTGGCGAGTTAATCCGACTATATGCCGCGCGCACCAGCCTTCCTGGTTATGCCTTCTCACCAGATACAACTTGGCAACGCGAATTAGAGGATTCCTTTGAATTTGTAGAGACTCCTGATCAGCTGGTATCAATAAATGAAGTGAAGGCGGATATGGAGCGTCCTTATCCGATGGATCGAATAGTTTGTGGCGATGTCGGGTATGGAAAAACCGAAATCGCGGTACGGGCGGCCTTCAAGGCAGTACAAGATGCAAAGCAAGTAGCGGTGCTAGTTCCAACCACACTTCTAGTTCAACAACATTTGGCAACTTTCGTAGAACGATATGCCGGCTTTCCCTTGAAAGTAAGTGCGCTCTCCCGGTTCAACACCGCAAAAGAGATTTCTGAGACGCTCGCCGGGTTAACTAATGGCACAGTTGATGTTGTTATTGGAACTCATCGATTGTTATCCGAAGACGTTAAGTTCCGAGACTTAGGTCTGATAGTCGTCGATGAAGAGCAGCGTTTTGGGGTGGAACATAAAGAGAAGTTGAAGAAACTTCGCACCACAGTAGATGTACTTTCAATGTCTGCGACCCCAATCCCGCGCACGTTAGAGATGGCGATAACGGGTATTCGCGAGATGTCCACGATTGCAACCCCTCCAGAAGAGCGTCACCCGGTGCTTACCTATGTCGGCGCTTATGACGATAAACAAGTTGCAGCCGCTATTCATCGAGAGCTTTTACGTGATGGCCAAGTTTTCTATATTCATAATCGAGTCGAGAGCATCGAAGATGTCGCCGCGAGGTTGCGAACCTTGGTACCGGAAGCGCGCGTTGCGATTGCCCATGGCCAGATGAATGAGAGCGCGCTAGAACAAGTTGTATTGGCCTTTTGGAATCGAGAATTTGATGTCCTGGTCTGTACGACGATTGTTGAGAATGGGATCGATGTTGCAAATGCCAACACCTTGATAGTCGATCGCGCCGACAAATTTGGCCTCTCTCAACTTCACCAATTAAGGGGAAGAGTTGGTCGAAGCAGAGAGCGCGCTTATGCATACTTCTTGTATTCCGGAGATAAACCGCTCACTGAGATCGCTATGGAGCGACTCACCACAATTGCGCGCAATTCCGAATTAGGTTCGGGAATGCAAGTCGCGCTCAAAGATCTTGAGATAAGGGGAGCAGGAAATCTCTTAGGTGGCGAACAATCCGGGCATATTGCTGAGGTTGGTTTTGATCTCTACATGCGGATGGTTGGAGAGGCGGTAAATGAATTCAAGCGTGGGATTGTCGATGGCACTCCGGAGGAAATTGAGTGCAAAGTTGAAATTCCAATAACTGCTCATCTATCTACCGAATACGTTCCATCTGATCGATTACGACTTGATCTTTACCGAAGATTGGCAGATGCCCATGGCGATCTTGAAGTTGATGCGATTAAGGAAGAGTTACAGGATCGATTCGGTGCTCTCCCAGATGAAGCCGAGCGCCTATTGGAAATCGCAAAGTTACGTATCCGGGTAAAGCAATTTGGAATTAGAGATCTGGCGATGCAAGGCAAGTATCTAAAAATTGCGCCAATCAAATTGAGCGAATCTCGGGAATTGCGAATCTCCCGTCTCTATCCGGGGTCGATTGTGAAATCTGTGACTAATGTCCTCTTGGTCGCACGCCCAACAACCGCCGCTTGGCAGAAGAAGGATTACGTAGAAGCGCGCGAGATAGGAGATACTTCGCTTCTTGAATGGGTGAGTGAAGTAATCGCTGAGGTCACCGGTTCACCCAGACCAAAAGAGGTATAAAACGTGAAGAGGTATTTCATCGCCGTATTGGCAACGTTAGCGCTATTTCTAACTGGTTGTTCCCAGATGAACAGCGCTGCCACAGTTGGCGATGTTGAGATCACCTTGGAAACGCTCCAATCACACGTCGATTCAATTCTCGCGCAACGTGATGAGGTTGATACCTCTCAAATGCAGCTTGAGACCGGCGAGGCTCTTACAAGAAATCAACTCTCATTCATGATCTCAAATATCCTCATTGATGAAATTGCTAAAGATGCATCGATAGAAATCGCAAAGTCTGAGCTTGAGGCCTACAAAGCAGAGATTTACCAGAACATCGGCGGCGAAGAGATGCTGCCCTCGGTGCTAGCAAATGCATCGATAGCCCAAGAGAGCCTCGATGCTGTCTTAAGACGTGATCTGATTTTGCGCAAAATAAGCTCGGCCGCAACTGAGGCTGGTTCTGATGATGCTGCGGTAAATCAGCTCATTGAAGGTCTGGTTTCAGAGAAAGCAAATAGTTTGAAAATTGTCATCAATCCTCGCTATGGAGTTTGGGATAGCAAGACCTTCTCGGTCATCCCATCTGAACCTGCTGGCGATGCGGTAACTGATAAGTAATTCGAAAGCCCTGATGTCCTACGAGAATCTAATCCGCCTCGTAGAGGTTATGGATCGCCTTCGCTCCCCAGGTGGTTGTCCTTGGGATGCAGAACAAACCCATGAGAGCCTACTTAAGTATCAACTTGAAGAGTCCTATGAATTTATTGAAGCTGTTGAAAGCGGCAACCGTACCGATATGCAAGAGGAGTTGGGAGATCTTCTACTCCAGGTTTACTTCCACTCTCGGATAGCCCAAGAGCATCCAGCACAGCCCTTTAATTTAGATGATGTAGCTGGTTCGGTTGCAGATAAGTTGATCTCACGCCATCCCCATGTATTTGGTGATACAAAAGTAAGTTCAAGTGATGAGGTTCTCGCTACTTGGGAGAAAATTAAGAGCGCTGAAAAAGGTCGGACTGAGTTTCATGAAGGAGTTCCATTAGGACAACCAGCTCTCTCACTCGCTGCAAAATTGATCCTACGCGCCATGAAGAATGATCTTTCACTTCCAGAAAAAAACGCTCCAGTTCTTTCAAATACAGATGATTCTCATATCGATAAGGAGAGCGCACTTGGAGATGCCCTTATGTCGCTAATCTCTTGGGCAGTTTCCGAAGATATCGACCCGGAAGCTGCGCTTCGCAGAGCAGCCCTGAAATATCGCGATTCCGTCAAAGAAACCCGATAGACTCCGCGCCCGTGGCTATGAATAATCCAATACAGATAAAAGCAATCAAGGCGAGAGAGATTCTCGACTCCCGCGGTAATCCAACTGTTGAAGTTGATGTCGCGCTAAGCGATGGCGCATTTGCTAGAGCGGCCGTTCCAAGCGGGGCATCTACCGGAGCTTTCGAAGCGGTCGAGTTACGTGATGGTGGTTCCCACTATCTAGGTAAAGGCGTTGCGAAGGCGCTCTCTAATATAGAAGGAGAGATTGCTCCAAAGCTGGTTGGAAGCGATCCCTTTAATCAACGCGCAATTGATGAAGTGATGTTGGCTTTAGATGGCACGCCAAATAAGTCCAAGCTAGGCGCAAATGCAATTCTCGGCGTATCCCTCGCTGTTGCAAAAGCCGCTGCTAATTCAAAGGGTGAGAATTTCTATTCGTTTATCGGCGGAGATAAAGCAGTTCTTCTTCCGGTGCCGATGATGAATATTTTAAATGGTGGCGCTCATGCCGATACCAATGTTGATATTCAAGAGTTTATGATCGCGCCAATTGGTGCATCAAACTTTAAAGAAGCGCTCCGCTGGGGCGCAGAGATCTACCAGAGTTTGAAATCAGTCCTAAAGAAGCGCGGCCTGGCGACAAGTATCGGAGATGAAGGTGGTTTTGCACCTAACTTAGATAGCAATCGCGCAGCTCTTGATCTCATAGTCGAGGCGATTGAGAAGGCTGGATACAAGTTAGGTAGCGAGATTGCCCTTGCCATGGATGTAGCTGCAACTGAGTTTCATGAGAATGGAAAATACAATTTTGAAGGCGCATCCCTTAGCGCAACCGAGATGATCGCCTATTACAAGGGATTAGTTGATTCATATCCACTTGTTTCAATCGAAGATCCGCTATCTGAGGATGATTGGGAAGGCTGGGGTGAAATCACCAGAGCTCTGGGCGATCGAGTCCAATTAGTTGGAGATGATCTCTTTGTGACAAATCCAATTCGATTAGCTAGAGGAATTGAAGCAAAGACTGCTAACGCACTTCTTGTTAAGGTAAATCAGATCGGAACTCTTACCGAAACCCTTGATGCAGTAGCGATGGCCCATAAGGCCGGGTATCGCTCGATGATGAGCCATCGCTCCGGCGAAACTGAAGACACAACGATTGCTGACTTCGCAGTTGCTGCCGAGTGTGGCCAGATCAAGACCGGCGCACCAGCGCGAAGTGAGCGAGTAGCAAAATACAATCAATTACTAAGAATCGAGGAAGAACTGGGCGCGCGCGCAAAATATGCAGGACGCGGCGCCTTCCCAAGATTTAAGGGTTAGTTTTAGAGTTTAGGAGGTTACCGATGAGGCGAAGGCTCTCGCTTCGCGGCGCCTTTAGTGATTTCGCGGAGAAACGTGGAATCTCAACTCGATTATTGATTCTCTTTATTGTTCTCTTCACTATCGCGGTAACTCTTGCCCCTCCAACCCAGCATTACTTTGCACAACGCGCCCAAATAAGCGCTTTGGAGGCGAGCGTCGCCTCTAACCGCGCAAAGCTTCTTGAGGCGCGCGCTGAGTTGGAGCGTTGGCGTGATCCTGATTATGTCCGCTCCCAAGCAAGAACCAGGCTTCACTTTGTGCTTCCTGGCGAACGGCAATACATAATTTTGGGCGCTGGAAATGAAGCATCAAAAACAACTGAGGGCGCCGCGCCAATTAATGAAGATTTTCCACTCGGAGTGCCTTGGTACTCGCGGATTATCTCCTCCATAACTTCAGTCGGCGTCGGTAAAGCAAATCCGTAATAGGCACGGGCAAAAATGAGTGAGAAACCAGATCAATCTGATTTAGATGCACTTGAAGTCCAATTAGGTCGTTGCCCTAGAGATGTACATCGCATCGCATTTAGGTGTCCATGTGGAAATCCCGCGGTTGTAGAGACGCCACCGCGCTTAAGTGATGGCACGCCGTTTCCAACTTTCTATTACGCCACATGCCCAAATCTCACTTCTGAGATTTCAACGCTAGAAAACTCAAATCTTATGGATGAGATGAATCAACGCTTGAAGGATGATGCAGAACTTGCCGGGGAGTATCACGCCGCTCATGATGATTACATCGCTGCAAGAACTGCACTTGGCATCGATGTTCCGGAGGTCGCTGGAATATCTGCGGGCGGAATGCCAGATCGAGTTAAGTGCCTTCATTCACTTGTTGCCCACTCACTAGCCGCAGGGCTGGGTGTAAATCCACTTGGAGATGAAACGCTAGCGAAAATTGGGCAATGGTGGGATAACGGTAATTGTCTCGAGCGCAGATCTAAGGAGAGCTAAGCGAAGTGAGTCGCGTTGCAGCAATTGATTGTGGAACGAATTCAATTCGACTACTCATTGCTGATGTTTCAGAAGGTAATTTCCGAGAGCTCTACCGAACTATGGAGATAGTAAGACTCGGACAGGGTGTAGATAAGAATAGAAGTTTTGATCCAGCTGCGATCGAACGTACTTTGAGAGCAACCGTTTCATTTAGCGAGGAGATTGCGCGCCGAGGAGTTACTGCGATTCGATTCTGCGCAACTAGCGCGACTAGAGATGCCGAGAACCGCGCTCTATTTATCGACGGAGTCCGCGAAATTTTAGGTATCGAGCCAGAAGTCATTTCCGGGGATGAGGAAGCGCGACTCTCATTTGCTGGCGCAGTCAGCGAGATGCACCCTTCCGATGCCCCGTTCTTAGTGATTGATATAGGTGGCGGCTCGACTGAATTTGTATACGGCGAGAAAGAAGTTCGCTCTGCAAAGAGCGTGAATATTGGCTGTGTCCGTATGAGCGAGCGCCATTTTGCAACCGCCCCAGCAACAAGTGTGAGCGTTGCTGCCGCCATCGCTGATATTGATGGCGCGATTGGAGAAGCCGCTAAGGTCGTGCCAATCAAGCAAGCGCGCACCTTAATCGCAGTTGCCGGAACTGCAACCACAGTCGCCGCAGCGGCTCTAGATCTTGAGGAGTATGACCGATACGCAATTCATTTATCTCGAATTAGCGCCGAGAAGACTTCGGAGATTTCAAAGCTATTTCTCTCTATGACGCGCGATGAGATTTCATCCCTTGGCTATATGCATCCGGGAAGAGTTGATGTGATTGCAGCTGGCGCACTTGTCTTGGATCGGATTATGAAGGCGACCGGCGCTACTGAATTTGTCGCCTCAGAGCGAGATATTCTCGATGGCATGGCTTGGTCTATCTCATCTCCAAAAACTAATAACAAGAACGAATCAAGGTGAATATCGATAAGAAGTTGATTAAGTGCCGCGCCTGTCCAAGGCTGGTTGAGTGGCGTGAAGAAATCTCAATTGTTAAACGGAGGGCCTATCAAGATGAGAAGTATTGGGGTAAACCAGTTCCCGGATTTGGTCCGGATGATGCCCGGGTTTTAGTAGTAGGACTTGCCCCAGGTGCGCATGGCGCAAATCGAACTGGGCGGATCTTTACTGGTGATAGTTCAGGGGATTGGTTGTATCGCTCACTTCATAAGAATGGGTTAGCGAAGTTAGATATAAGTAAATCAAGAGATGATGGCCAGGAATTGTTTGGCACTCGAATTACATGCGCAGTGCATTGTGCACCACCAGGAAACAAACCAAATTTGGATGAGATTGAACGCTGTAGTGATTGGCTAAACCAAGAGTTCAAAGCGCTCTTTCCCACGACCCGGGCCTACTTGGCTCTTGGTGGGATTGCTTGGAAGGCAACAATTACCGCCCTTGGCGAGATTGGTGAGGAATTGCCTAGAAAACGCCCAAAGTTCAGCCAC
>VGAF01000023.1 GCA_016870855.1 Actinomycetota bacterium
TTAAATGATGGTGCAACCGCCGCACTTCTTGCTAGCGAGAGTAAAGCTAAGGAGCTCGGTCTTGGAATAAAGGCAAAGCTAGTTACATTTGCATTCGCTGGAGTTGAGCCAGAAATTATGGGTTATGGACCAGTCCCCTCGACCTTAAAGGCGCTAAAGCTAGCTGGGCTAGAGATTGGCGATATCGGGCTATTTGAAATTAATGAGGCGTTCTCAATTCAAGTCCTCTCCTTCTTAGATTACTTTGGTATCGCAGATGATGACCCAAGAGTAAATATCTACGGTGGTGCAATCGCAGTTGGCCATCCACTCGCCTCATCTGGAATCAGACTGATGTTAAATCTCGCCGAAGGCTTTAAAGAGCGCCCCGATGTTCGCTATGGAATCACAACTATGTGTATTGGTTTAGGAATGGGTGGCACCGTTATCTGGGAGAACCCAAGTCACAGAGATTTTGGAAAGGCTTAAGTAATGAGCGATCTAAAAACCCCTGAAGGCGCACCGGAAGAGGTTGTAACAAAGGCGCTGCTGCGCGAGGTAGATCTCTCGCCATTTGGTTTCAGCGGGACGCTCTCGCTAATCACGCTAGATAACAGCCTTGATTACAACCGGCCTAACACGCTTGGGCCAAAATCACTTCAAGAGATTGCAACCGCTTTAACTTCTGCAGAAGCAAGTTCTTCCTCGGCGATCGCAATCACAGGAAAGCCATTTATATTTGCGGCGGGAGCGGATCTATCAGCTCTGCCATTTGTTAAAGATAAGTCCCAAGCTCTTGCAATCGGGAAGTTTGGACATGATCTATTCAAGCGCTTTGCACGTAGTAAGAAACCGACCTTCGCATTTACCAATGGACTAGCTCTCGGCGGTGGTCTTGAGATTGGCCTTCACTGTAACTATCGGACGCTCGCCTCGACTGCATTCACTGCGCTACCCGAATGCTTCCTTGGCCTTGTCCCGGGCTGGGGCGGCGCCACGATTCTGCCTAAATTGATTGGTCCTGAGAAAGCGGTCCAAGTAATCATTCTCAACGCTTTAAATAACAACACCATGATGAAGGCGAAAGATGCGCTCGCTCTCGGTGTTGTTGATGCGGTCTATGAGCCTGCAGATTTTCTCGAAAAGTCCTGTGCTTTCGCTGCCGATATCTTGAGCGGAAAGAAGAAGATCGAACGCCTTGACCACAGTAAAGATGAAGCTGCCTGGGCACGCGCAGTTGAAACAGGAAAAGCAGCTGCCGCGAAGAAGTATGGTGGCGCAGATATTGAATCCCCGCGTCGCGCCTTGGAGCTCATAGCCGCGGCTAGAACTAACACTCTAGATGAGGGTTTTGATGCCGAGGATGAAGTTCTCGCAAATCTAGTTATGGCCAATCCGCTTCGCGCCTCGCTCTATGCCTTTAATCTAATTCAGAAGAAAAAGAAAAAGGTTGAAGGAGCCCCTAAGCCAGCACTTGCTCGCAAGGTCTCCAAGGTAGGCGTGGTTGGCGCTGGTCTCATGGCCTCACAGCTAGCACTTTTAATTATGCGAAATCTAAAAGTTCCCGTCGTCCTAACCGATCTTGATCAAGCTCGTGTTGAAAAAGGTATTGCTTGGATTCATAGCGAGATAGATAAATTAGTCGAAAAGAAGCGGATGAATTCTGAAGGAGCTGCGCGGCTAAAGGGGCTGGTAAGTGGCTCTACCGACCAGGGCGTATTTGCTAGCGCTGACTTCATAATTGAAGCGGTCTTTGAGGAACTATCAATTAAGCAGAAGCTCTTCAAGGAGTTAGAGAAGATTATTTCTCCCGAATGTGTTCTTGCCACAAATACATCTTCACTCTCTGTAGAGAAGATGGGTGAAGGTCTTGCGCATCCAGAGCGTGTTGTCGGCTTCCACTTCTTCAATCCAGTTGCAGTCATGCCGCTTCTTGAGGTCGCACGCACTTCAAAGACCGATGATGCAACTACCGCTACGGCCATAAACGTTGGCAAAGAGCTCAAGAAGACCATGATCATTTGTAAAGATGCTCCTGGTTTTGTGGTGAATCGATTGCTCACCAGGTTTATGGGAGAAGTTACTGATGCGATTGATGAGGGAACACCTTACGACGTCGCAGATACTGCACTTCGACCACTCGGATTCCCAATGTCACCACTTGAGCTATTTGGATTAGTTGGCCCAGGCGTTGCACTACATGTTTCAAAGACCTTAAATGCAAATCTTGGTCCACGCTATAAGGTCTCACCAACTGTCTCACGTTTGGTAGAAAAGGGAGTTAAGACTTTCTATGTTAAGGATGAATCTGGAAAGTTAGTGGCTAACCAAGAGGCGCTTGCGCTGGTAGAAAAGGGCACCGCCCCATCAACATCTGACCAGGTCAGATTGCGCGCTCTTAACGCCCTTGCAGAAGAAGCTCGGATGATGCTCGATGAGGGCGTTGTAGCAACCCCATCAGAAATCGATCTATGTATGTTGCTTGGAGCGGGATGGCCACTTCACTTAGGTGGAATTCTCCCGTACCTAGATCGTGAAGGAATTAGTGAGTCGGTTTGTGGGAAGCGCTTTCATCCACATGGAGTTGCGTCCCTTCCTGCTTAGCTCCACTTGAAAACCAACTAACTAATTGGCGCGCGACCGCAACTTCAACAATTCCAAGATTTGGACCAAGGTGCCCCCCTGACTTTGAAACCTTATCGATAAGAAATGTACGGGTTTCTTGGGAGAGTTCATTGAGTTCTTCGCTACTCAAGCGCGCCAGATCAGAGGGCGACTTGATTCTTGGCAAGAACTTTATAACGCCTAAGGTAACTATTGGCGAAGCAACTCTCTAAGCGAGTAGAGAGCGCAATACGTACTGCATGATGCCGCCGTGGCGATAGTAGTCAGCCTCACCCGGGGTATCGATACGTACCTTGGCTTTAAAGGTCTTCTCACCGGCCTTGACATTCACGGTAGCGGGGATCTTTCCGTTATTCAGTTCAGTAATCCCTGAGATCTCAAAGACCTCATCGCTGCGAAGTCCAAGGCTCTCCGCGCTCTCGCCATCTAGATATTGAAGTGGAAGTACGCCCATGCCAATCAAGTTTGAGCGATGGATTCTTTCGAATGATTCTGCAATCACCGCTCTTACTCCAAGAAGTGCAGTTCCCTTA
This sequence comes from Actinomycetota bacterium, assembly GCA_016870855.1. GTDB lineage: Bacteria > Actinomycetota > Actinomycetes > Nanopelagicales > Nanopelagicaceae > MAG-120802. The sequence goes on from VGAF01000023.1 coordinate 3,138, forward strand.
GCAGCCCAATCTCGAGATGATCCAGAACCATATTCCTTGCCTGCAAGAATAACTAGCGGAACATTAGATTTTTGATATGCAACAGATGCATCATAAATAGTGGACTGTTCGCCGTTACTTAGGAAATTCTTTGTAAATCCACCTTCCACACCATTAAGCAAGAGGTTCTTTAAACGGATATTGGCAAAGGTTCCACGAATCATTACTTCGTGATTTCCGCGCCTAGATCCATAAGAATTGAAATCTGCCTTTTGTACACCGTGCTCTTGCAGATACTTGCCAGCGGGAGAGTCTGGCTTGATCGAACCTGCCGGTGAGATGTGATCCGTTGTAACGGAGTCCCCAAGTTTTGCGAGAACTCGTGCACCCGAAATATCGGTGACCGGTTTAGGAGTGCGAGGCATTCCATCGAAGTAGGGAGGCTTGCGAACATAAGTGGAGTTTGAATCCCACTCAAATGTTTTTCCGGTGGGCGTATCAAGTGAAGTCCAACGATGATCACCAGCAAAGACGCTCGCGTAATCACGCTTGAACATTTCAGAAGAGATAACGCTATCTATAACGCCTTGGATCTCTTGAGGTGACGGCCAGATATCGCGAAGGAAAACATCATTACTTTGGGAATCTTTACCAAGTGGGTCACGCTCAAAATCATGATCCATGGTTCCAGCCAGGGCATAAGCAACTACGAGTGGTGGCGAAGCCAAGTAATTCATCTTTACATCAGGGCTAATTCGTCCTTCAAAATTACGGTTTCCAGAGAGGACGGCTGCGACTGCCAAATCATTCTCATTTACGGCCTTGCTAACCTCAATTGGAAGTGGTCCGGAATTTCCGATGCAGGTCACGCAGCCATAACCAACCAAGTTAAAGCCAAGCTTCTCCAAGAATGGAGTAAGCCCAGACTTCTCATAATAATTAGTGACAACTTTTGATCCTGGTGCAAGCGTTGTCTTTACCCAAGGCTTACTCACAAGCCCCTTCTCTACCGCCTTCTTAGCAAGTAAGCCGGCGCCAATCATGACGCTCGGATTTGATGTATTTGTGCAAGAAGTTATAGAGGCAATAACAACCGCGCCATTGCTAACAGACCCAGGCTTGTTACTTACAGTTACCGGAATCTCGCTCTTGGACGATTTATCACTTAGGTATCCCGGTAAAGACTTTGCAAAAGAACTCTTAGCATCACTTAGAGCCACGCGATCTTGGGGACGTTTTGGTCCAGCGATAGATGGAACGACGCTTGCTAGATCTAATTCAAGATGTTCTGAATAGCGTGGCGTTGCGCTTGGATCATGCCAAATACCCTGGGCCTTTGCGTAGCTTTCAACGAGACTACGCTGTTCCTGGCTTCTTCCAGTTAACTCCAAATACTTCAAAGTCTCTTCATCTATGGGGAAAATAGCTACCGTCGAACCGTACTCAGGTGACATATTTCCAATAGTTGCTCTATTTGCCATCGGAAGCGCACTAACCCCCGGTCCATAGAACTCGACAAACTTTCCAACTACGCCATGTTTACGGAGCATTTCTGTGATGGTCAGAACCAAATCGGTCGCTGTAGTTCCCATTGGAAGAGCGCCCTTCAATTTGAAACCAACAACTCTCGGTATCAACATCGATACGGGTTGGCCAAGGAGAGCCGCTTCGGCTTCAATTCCACCAACGCCCCAACCAAGAACTCCAAGGCCATTAATCATGGTGGTGTGCGAATCTGTTCCAACAACGGTATCGGGATAGGCTCGGAGCGTTCCAGAAACTTCACGCGTCATTACCACGCGCGCCAAGTATTCAATATTTACCTGGTGAACAATTCCCGTCCCCGGGGGCACAACTTTAAACTCATCAAAAGCGGTCTGGCCCCAACGGAGGAATCGATAACGCTCAGTATTTCGCTGGTATTCGATATCAACATTCTCTTCAAATGAAGTAGCGGTACCAAACTTATCTGCGATAACGGAATGATCAATTACCAATTCGGCTGGCGCGAGCGGATTAACTTTTGTTGGATCGCCGCCCAATTCAGCGATCGCCTCTCGCATTGTTGCAAGATCTACGACGCAGGGCACTCCGGTGAAGTCTTGCATTATTACTCGAGCTGGAGTGAATTGAATCTCGGTATCGGGTTGGGAGTCTGGGTTCCAATTTGCCAGCGCTTTGATTTGAGAGGCGGTGATATTTGCCCCGTCTTCTGTCCTCAATAAATTTTCGAGGAGAATCTTTAGAGAAAAAGGAAGTGATGCTGCGCCCTCTAAGCCGGTAATGTCGAAGATTTCATAATTCTTGCCAGAAACTTCCAGAACCCGCTTGGCCCCAAATGAATTCTTACTCATATCCGAATCCTAACCGTGCGAGATTCGGAACCAAATAATGAAACTAGCCCCGCCTGATGAAGCGCGCCACACTCTCAATGTGCTGGGTCATTGGAAAGAGGTCAAAGGCCCTTAATCCATCCAAGGAGTAGTCGAATCGCTCCAAAATCTCAGTGTCACGAGCTAGCGCTGCTGGATCACAAGCGACGTAGATCAATGTACGTGGCGAAAGCGCCAGAATTTGGCGAATCACTCGCTCCCCTGCTCCAGATCTTGGTGGATCGATAACCACAACATCGCCCTTAACAAATCGCTTCAGCTCTCGTTCCACCTTACCTTCCACAATCTCCACGTTTGGATAGTTTGCAAAATTCCGCTTGGCATCGGTCACGGCGTTGGGCGACTCCTCAATCATTGTGATTCGGCCAGTTTCGCCGACTATCCCCAATGCGGCACTTGCAAAGAGACCAACCCCAGAATAGAGATCGTATAGATGATCACCGCTTCTCAACTCGGCAAATTTAAGGACTGCATCGGATAAAGTTCTTGGTGCAGCCATATGGCTCTGCCAAAAACTCTCCGGAGTAAGCGAAAACTCAAAACCATTGACGCTCTGGTTCACCAGGGTGAAGTTCTCTACACCCTCTATGGAGATCACTGATTTGCCATCGCTACCGACCGCAACATCTACCTTCTTCCCCACCGGAAGTTTCTGGTTATTTAGCTCTGAGATCTTTATAGATTCATGTGCAATCTTGCATTCATCGATTTCAATCAACTTATTACTTCGAGCCTGAAACATGGAAATCTTTCGATTCTCGGAAACAGTGAATTCCATTCGAGATCGCCAACCCAAAATCGGCGCAACTTCTTCAACTTCTATATCAATATCCATCTTTGCTAACCGCTTGAACTGCTCTTTGATTATGGCTGCTTTGAAGCTTCGTTGAGCTTGAGGCGCTATATGTTGAAAATCACAACCGCCACAACCGTCGGGCCTCGCAAATCTACAAGCAGGCGGAATTCGATGTTGAGATGGATTGATTACCTCAATCGCATCTCCTCGAGCAAAGTTCTTTGAAATCTCAGTAATCCGTACCTTTACTTTCTCCCCAGAAATTGCATGCCGAACAAAGATCACCCGTCCTTCGTGGCGTGCTACAAAGTGTCCACCATGGGCGATTGAAGAAATATCGACGACGAACTCATCACCGACATTCATTTCAACCTCGTCTTCGCGCGGGGATTACTCTCGCCTAAGCCTAAAGGTGTAAATTCTCCCTTTGTGCACATCGTGATTATGGGTTGTGGCCGAGTCGGTTCTACCCTCGCGAAGGATTTTCAAGCCTTAGGTCATTCTGTTGCGGTCATAGATCAAGACCGAGAAGCGTTTCGTCGCCTGGGCGCTGACTTCAACGGGTTAACGGTTGCCGGAATCGGCTTTGATCGCGACACTTTAATTGAAGCTGGAATCGAGAGAGCAGACGCATTCGCTGCAGTTTCTGATGGTGATAACTCAAATATTCTCGCTGCCCGAGTGGCGCGTGAAACTTATGGAGTAGATAACGTTGTTGCAAGAATCTATGACCCGGGTCGCGCTGAAATTTATCAACGATTAGGAATCCCAACTGTTGCTACCGTGCTTTGGACAACTGACCAGATTATGCGTCGAATCCTCCCCTCTGGAGCAAAATCCGAATGGCAAGATGCTTCTGGAAAGGTGCAACTAGCTGAAGTTCAAATTCACCGTGATTGGTTTGGTTATCCAGCTATATCCATCGAAGGTATGACGAAAGCTCGCGTGGCATTCATTACGAGATTAGGCGATGGCATGATTCCTGACGAACATACCGTGCTCCAAGAGGGCGATGTAGTGCATGTCTTAGTAATCGATAAGGATATGAATGATGTTGTCACTTCTTTATCCCAGCCACCGAGTGATAAATCATGAAGATTGCAATTGCCGGAGCCGGTAATGCTGGACGAGCCATTGCTCGCGAGTTGATTGCAAACGGCCACCAAGTTCTTCTAATCGATAAGAATCCCAAGTCATTGAAGATGGATAGCGTCCCAAATGCAGAATGGCTCCTTGCGGACGCTTGTGAGATTTCTACCCTTGATAAAGCGGGCTTAGGTCAATGCCAAGTCCTTGTGGCTGCAACAGGTGATGACAAAGCAAACCTTGTTGCTTCACTACTTGCGAAGACAGAATACGGAGTACCTAGAGTTGTTGCCCGGGTAAATCATCCAAAGAATGAGTGGCTCTTCGACTCTTCATGGGGCGTGGATGTTGCGGTATCTACGCCAAGAATAATTGCCGCGCTAGTAGAGGAAGCGGTAAGTGTCGGCGATGTAGTCCGACTCTTCTCCATAAAGTCCGGTGAAGCCAACCTAGTTGAAATAACACTTCCCGATAACTCGATTTGCATAGGTAAATCAGTCTCTGAGATTGCCCTTCCTAAAGATGCCTCACTTGCTGCAATCATCCGAGATGGCCACGTAATAGCACCTTCGCCTCACGACTTATTTAGCGCTGGTGACGAATTGATTTTTGTTGCTTCTGCTGAGGCGGAGAACCAAATCAAAGGTTGCTTCATCGCAAGTTAAGTAGGTCGTAAATCCTCTCTTAGCTTTGGACCACTCTTAACAACTTGCCAAGTTAGCCAAGCTGCAACTGCAAATAAGGGAAAGCCCATTATCAATCTTGCTGTTCCCAATAGATTTACATTTCCAGATAGATAGAGTGGATACTGGACTATTAAACGAGCCGCAAACAATCCAACCCAGATCCAGGTAGCCTTTGCATAAATCCGACGACGTATCGGATCCTTCCGCCACTTGAAATTCTCGCCAAGCAATGGCCCGAGAACTAAACCAACGACTGGCCACCGGATCACTACTGAGAAGGCGTAAGCGGCACCATAAATTGCATTGGTCCAAAGTCCGGGAAGATAAAAATCTTCTGCTTTCCCGCTGCGATTGGAAAGCCAAGCGCAAAATGCAACGCCAATGACTCCTGAAACCGCATGTTGAATGGTGTCTCGCTTAATCAATCGGATAATCGTGACAATCATTGAGAAGCCGAGAGCTAGATAAGCAGAATCTCTTACATCTTTATTGAAGTTGAAGGCGATTAAGAAGATGAGCGCTGGAGCGCCAGAATCAAGGAGCCCTTTCTTGCCACCAAAGGCTGCAAGGACTCTCGCCTTGTCCTCGTCCTTATCCTGAAACTTATCCTGAAACTTATCCTGAAACTTATCCTGATTGTGGCTCTCGGAATTACTCATGATTTACCAGTCGATCCAAAACCAGCTTCACCTCTACTTGTTCCAGGAAGTTGTTCTACTTCTACGAACTCTGCCTGTGAGACTTCTTGAATAACTAATTGGGCGATCCGCTCGCCCCGCTTGATTGTGATGCTCTTCTCCTTATCTAGATTAATCAAGATGACTTGAATCTCGCCCCGATAACCAGAATCGATAGTTCCTGGGGCATTGACCATGGATAAGCCCTCTTTGGCAGCTCTACCAGAGCGAGGGTGAATAAATCCGGCAAAACCAGGAGGTAGGGCGATTGCGACTCCAGTCGGAACTAGAGCGCGCTCCATCGGTTTTAGCTCTAGACCTACTCGCGAAAAGAGATCGGCTCCGGCATCACCGCCCTTCGCATAAGAAGGAAGCGGTAGTTCTTGATCTAAACGAGTTATCAAAACTTTCATGGATTTATTTCTAACTCGGGCGCTGCCGAGCCGAATAACGTCGCTCGAAAACTCTCTGGGGCGTTGTCAATGAAATGCTCTACTGGGACTGTTATGAAAATTGCAGCCGCTTCAACTGCGATTGGACCCTCTTCCCCGCCAATTCTTCCTTCTGCATGACAATAAATCTTTCTCCCCTTTTGTCCAACTATCTCAGCAGTAATGTAAAGAGTCTTTCCGACTTGAACTGGCATCAAGAATGAAGTCTCAAGACGCCCAGTAACTGCTGGAGCTCTAACTAGCCACATCAATTTGCCTAAAGCTTCGTCGAATGCGCAGGAAAGTAAGCCACCATGAGCAAGCCCTGGGGCGCCTTGGTGATGCTCACCGACTGTGAATTTTGCGGTGATGGTCATTCCCTCTCCAGCAAAAGCAGTCAGATGTAAACCAGTTGGATGCGATGCGCCACAACCGAAACAATCTTGATTGTGAGATCCAAGAAGTGAGCCAGGTGGCGGTGCTTGTGGATGACGTGGTGGAACCGAAACACCCTCAGGTGGAGTGATGCTTAAGCCGCGCGACATAGTGAGAAGATTACCCTGCTATGAGCGAAGTCATTAATTGGTCAATTCGAGTCTGGCTACTCTTTATCTTTCTAAACGGAGCAATCCTCATCTCAGTCGGTGTCGCTCTCTCAGATTCATTTCTGGCGCTCATCGCGCTCGCGCTCTTTGCTCTAACTCTCTTCTTTTCTTTTAGTTCGCGCCTTCACTTAATCGCATCTACTCAATATCTTTCCGTTGGAAAGGCCGAGATAGAGGCCTGTTTTATTAAAGAGGTTATCCCCTTAAATGAATCTGAAATGAAATTTGAGCGGAGTTCTGGTCTAAACCCCCGCGCTTACCTTGCCCTCAGGTTCTGGGTAAAGGGCGGGATGAAAGTTCTCTTAGATGATCCTCGTGATCCCACTCCGTATTGGCTTGTTAGTTCAAGGCGAGCTAACGAATTCAAAGAATACTTAGGCAAATAATTAAGAATTAAGCGCAATCTTTACAGACAGCTTTAGCGCCTTCGCCGCGAGCAAGTTGGGTATGGTGATGAACCAAGAAGCATCGTGAGCATGTGAATTCATTCTCTTGACGTGGAACAACTCGAACTGCGAGTTCCTCGCCAGATAAGTCAGCGCCAGGAAGCTCGACATTCTCAGGATCTTCTTCATCAACATCAATTTGAGCGGAAGCGATTTCAGCTCTCTTTGCCTTTAACTCTTCGAGTGATTCCTCATGGAGCTCTTCATCTGTTTTTCGTGGGGTGTCGTAATCTGTTGCCATCGATCTTCACCGCCTCTCAAAGAAATCTCAACGATTCTTCTGAACCGTCCTTACCTCGGGGCGGATAATGCCCAAACCCAAGGCGCATGTCCTGACCAACGGTCGGCGTGTCGGGATTATTCCCCGCTTATTCGCTCTTCCTTAACAATTCAGACCTGCGAAGGCCCTCTTGACGACGCCATCTAGCAATCTCGCCATGATTTCCAGATGTTAAAACCTCAGGAACTTCTAAACCACGCCAGTTTGATGGCTTTGTGTAGACCGGATACTCAACTTCACCAATTTCGTTATGCGACTCTTGCAATAAGGACTCCGGGTTTCCAATAACACCAGGAATCAATCGGGTAATCGCTTCAATCATCACAAGCGCCGCGACTTCACCGCCATTAAGAACATAATCTCCGATTGAGACTTCATGAACCCGAACGCCATCCACTTTTTCGTAATGTTGTGCGACTCGAGCATCTATGCCCTCATATCGACCGCAGGCAAAGACCAGCTTCTTGGAATTTACTAGCTTGTTAGCAAAGGCTTGATTGAATCGAGTTCCACTAGGAGTCAGAATAACAAGATCTAGGACATCTTCACTGCTCTCTAACTCGGCATCAATTGCTTCTCCCCAGGGTTCAGGTTTCATAACCATTCCAGCGCCACCACCATATGGAGTGTCGTCAACTGTTCGATGGTTATCATGGGTGAATTCACGGAGATCAACGGTCTTGAAGTCAATCAATTTAGATTCAATAGCCTTGCCAATCAAGGAGAGTTTAATTGGTGCGAAATACTCAGGGAATATTGTTATTGCGGTGATTTTCATATCAATCCCTCCACATTTTTAACAATAATCTTCCGTGATTTGAGATTGAGTTCTGGAACATGCTTCTTCACAAAGGGAATCAGAATCTCATCTCCATCGCTGAGTTTTTTCACAACTAAGGTGTCTTGCGAAGGAAGTTGCAAAATATCGATGACTTCTCCTACAGGCTCGCCACTCTCTAGCAGCACCGAACAGCCGAGAATTTCGGTTGCGTGAAATTCATCTTCGTCGAGCTCTTCACCGGATAACTCAATATTGGCAACTAGTAGAGCATTGCGAAGCTCTTCTACTTTGCTTCTATCTTCCTTGCCTTCGAAAGAGAGGAGAAGTGTTCCGTTGTGATTTCGGACTGAAGTAATTCGCAATGGGCCAAGATTTGCAGGCTCGGTATCTAAAACTCCGCCAACAAAAAATCGCTCTTCCGGTTTATCAGTTCGAACTTCAATCGTAACTTCACCGCGTACGCCATGAGCGCGCCCGATTCTTGCTACGACAAGTTGCACAGATAAGCGCTAGCGCGCTTCGTCCGCCTCGATTAAATCGACGCGAACGCTTCGGCCAGCAAGTGCCGAGACCACGGTACGCAACGCTTTTGCAGTGCGACCATTTCTTCCGATGACCTTGCCGATGTCATCTGGGTGGACGCGCACTTCAAGGGTAGTTCCCCGTCGACCTTCGCGTTCGGTAATGACAACCTCTTCTGGGTTATCAACTATGCCTTTTACTAAGTGCTCAAGGGCCTCATCAATCATTTTCACTCCGTAACGATTCTGAGTCTAGGAAATTACTCAGCTGAAGTTTCAGCAGGTGTCTCAGCGGCTACTTCCGCCACAGCAGCCTCCGCGACTGGAGCTTCTGTAACTGGAGCTTCTACAACTTCAGAAACTGCAACAGGTTCAGCAGCCGGAGTCTCTTCCGCCGGTGTTGTTTTGGCTGCAAGTTTCTCAGCAGCGCGCTTCTTCATTGTGGTTGCGCCATCTTTAGGCTCATTCATCGCTGACTTAACGGCGGCTTCGTATGCAACGCGCTTATCAGGGCGAGCTGGAAGGGTCTTGAGAGTTCCTTCGCTTCCGGCAATTCCCTTGAACTTTTGCCAATCGCCAGTCACCTTTAATAGCGCCTCTACCGCTTCGGTTGGCTGGGCGCCGCTCTTCAACCAATGTTGAGCGCGCTCAGAGTTAACTTCAATCAATGAAGGGTCCGAGGCTGGCGAATAGCGACCGATCTCCTCAATCTTCAAACCATTTCTTGCTTTACGAGAATCGGCAACAACAATGCGATAGTGCGGGGTACGAATTTTTCCAAGACGTACCAATCTAATTTTTACTGCCACTAGGGCTTGCTCCTTATATCTTCGAGCGGTTTTCATCCCAAGAGTGGGACGCCATGGCGATGAGAACCGAACTTTTTTTACAGGTACCGGTCAAGAGGTAGAGGGCTCTTGAACAGGGTCCTAATCCTGCCATGAGGCAGGTAAATCCCCAATTCGAGGGTTTGCTTGAGGCTCAGCGCCCTTCTTCAATAGCTCGCTTAGCGGGATTCCCGGAGCGAGATTTCTTCTTGGGTGGGACTTTATTTACCGGCGATCCAAGAGATGGCATACCAGTGGCCATTGCTGGCGGTAGGCCCATTCCACCCGAAAAATTCCCACCTCTCATCTGTTTCATCATCTTCTGAGCGGCGCTAAATCTATCTACAAGATTATTAACTTCAGTAACGGTTCTTCCACTCCCCTTCGCAATTCGACTTCGACGGGAACCGTTGAGAATCTTTGGATTCTTCCGTTCCGTTGGAGTCATCGATTGCACGATTGCTTGAGTACGAATCAACTCATCATCATCTAGAGAATCGATCTGCTTGCGCATCGCTGCGCTATTGGCCCCTGGCAATAAACCTAAGATTTTCGACATTGAACCCATCTTCTTCATGGCTTGAATCTGTTCGAGAAAGTCCTCCAAAGTGAATTCCTCACCTGCTACAAACTTCTCTTCTAGTCGCTTTGCGGTATCGCCATCAATCGCTCTCTTTGCTTGTTCCGCCAGCGTCGCGATATCTCCGAGCCCGAGGATTCTCGAAGCCATTCGATCGGGATAGAAGTAATCAAAATCAGTGAGTTTCTCACCGGCTGATGCAAAGAGAATTGGTTTCTTCGTGGTCTCCGCTATCGAGAGTGCGGCGCCGCCCTTTGCATCGCCATCTAGTTTTGTTAAAACAACTGCATCGAAGCCAACGCCTTCCTCGAATGCTTTAGCGGTTCTAACCGCATCTTGACCGATCATGGCATCTACAACAAATAGGACTTCATCCGGTGAGACGGCGCGCTTGATCTCACTTGCCTGCTGCATCAACTCTTCATCGATACCGAGGCGTCCGGCGGTATCGACAATAACGACATTAAACAATTTTGACTTAGAAAGTTCGATTCCGCTTTTGGCAACTGCGACTGGATTACCAGAACCATTTCCTGGCTCCGGAGCATGAATCGGCACTCCAATTGACTGAGCGAGGAGAGTTAACTGGGTGACTGCATTTGGTCGCTGAAGATCAGCTGCTACAAG
>VGAF01000024.1 GCA_016870855.1 Actinomycetota bacterium
TCGAGATTTACTCGATAGAGCTCCAGGTGCCGAATCCATCGGCTGTCTTCTTGGTTGCAAAATAGAAGTTGTAACCAGAGACTGCTGACCAATGGGTAGCCCAACGGCGATGAGCGCGCTTGGCGTTCATCGTGAGTTGAGTACTCGTGGTCTGCATCCGGCAAGGGTAAAGCACCGAAAAGAGTGCTCGCAACCGAGTTATCCGATACTTTGATTTAGGCGCTTACGAGCCCTGCTTCACGCAGGAACGGGCTCGGCTCGCCCGCATAGGAGATGGAAAGCGAGCGTTTGGCGCGGGTGATGCCCACATAAAAGAGGCGACGCTCCTCCTCGATCGGTGCAGATGCCCACGGCAGGTTTGAGGCAGAAGCGCCTGCAATAAAGACCCAATCCCACTCAAGACCCTTTGCGCCATGAAGCGTCGCCAGAGTTACACCGGGAAGTGCCGGTGGATTGTTCTGTTCGGCGCGATCTTCAAGTTCACGTAAGAAAGCGCGCATCGAATCAATGCCATCGCTAGAAAGTTCATAGGCAAGTTGGATGAGCGCACGCGCGAATTTGTCGTTCTCGCCAAATTGTTTCAGCAGATCCCTAAGCTCACTAAGCCAATCTCCCTTTGGATCTGAGAGAACTGAACCGCTACGTATTGCAGCGACCATTTCACGGACAGCGCCGCGCTCAAAGAATCGCTCAGCAGTTCTGATCTGGTTTTCGACTCCTGCCAAGTTAAGTGCATCTTCAATCGCCTCAAGTTGAGCATTAGTTCTTGCCAAAATTGCGATAGCTTGTGGATTGATTCCACTCTTTATCGTCTCGCTAACTTTTTCAGCGATAGATATCAATTCGGCAGATTCACTTGTAAACGCCGAGCTCTTCGGAAGTTCACCATGGCTATTCACTGCATCGAGATCATGCCCTAACTCACCACTTCGCAGGATCGTATTTGCGAGGTTGATGATTTCTGGAGTTGATCGATATCCAGCGCTCAACCGGATTACTTCAGCATCGGGATATTTTTTTGTGAAATTGAGTAAGAAAGCTGGAGTAGCGCCAGCGAAGGAATAGATAGTTTGGGCTGGATCTCCAACAACGCAGATATCCTCACGTTTACCTAACCATAAATCTAGGAGTCGTTGTTGCAGCGGTGAGACATCTTGATACTCATCGACTGTGAAGTAACGATATTGATCGCGCACCCGCTCTCGAATCTCGCGCTCTTCCTCAAGCATTCCAACTGTAAGTAAGAGAACATCCTCAAAATCAATCGCTCGCTCTTGTTTCTTAAGGATCTCATAGGCCTCATAAACGCGGGCTATATCTGGAGCACCAAGGCGTGCGGCAGAACTCTTTGATTGAGTTTTTGCGGGCAGGCGACGTTGACCTTCCTCTACGCTCTTTGCATATTCATCACTGGGAATCTGCATAACTTTTGCCCACTCGATTTCACCTGAGATATCGCGGAGCAAGCTCGGGCTCTTTGTTACCGAGACTCCGGCGCGGTCGAGCGCTTCCCCAAGAAATCCGCTCTTACTCGTCAACAGAGATGGAAAACGACCACCAAGGGCTTGGGGCCAGAAATACATAAGTTGCTTGAGCGCTGCCGCGTGGAAAGTACGCGCTGCGATATTTGGAACGCCGAGCGTTCGAAGCCTGGAGCGCATCTCACCAGCAGCCCGAGCGGTAAAAGTTAAGGCCAAGATTCGATTTGCATCCACCACGCCTATATCAACCGCATATGCCAAACGATGAGTTATCGCTCGGGTTTTTCCAGTACCAGCTCCAGCAATTACACAGACTGGACCACGGACCGCAGTTGCTACTGCGCGCTGCTCATCATCAAGAGATGAAAGTATCTCTTCAGCTAGTTGCGCCATGTCTCAGAACCAACCAAATCTTTTCTAGCATCAACTCCATACCAAGCTTCAATCATTGCCCGCGCCACTGAAATTCTTGGCGGCAGAAGTAAATCTTGGGAGGCAACTTTTGATTTCAAATCATTTCTATCCAACCAAATAATCTCTTCAATCTCTTCCCCATCAGCTTTCACCGACTCCGGATTAGAGATTGTCGCTTCAAAAGCAATCATTAGCGAGGCGGGGAAGGGCCAGGGCTGGGAGCCTAGATAACGCATGTTTTCAACGGTTCCCCCGCACTCTTCGGCTACCTCTCGCAAGACCGTGCTCTCAAAAGACTCTCCTGGCTCGACAAATCCGGCAAATGTTGAGAATCGCTTTGCCGGCCAGACTTTCTGGCGACCTAGAAGAATTCGATCTGCATTATCTTTAACTAAAACAATAACCGCTGGATCAGTTCGTGGATGATGGTCACTCTCACAAGCTTCACATTTTCGAACTGCGCCACCCATCGTGGAGTTAGTTTGAGCGCCACACTTTGCGCATCTTCTATGGGCGTCATGCCATTGCGCGATAGCGAGAGCATGGACAGCGGCGCCAATTTCAAGTGGGTTGAGTGATTTTCCAACCGTTCGCAGCGATTCGTACTCACTTGGGAACTCAGCAATCTCAGTACTTTGATGGAGTACAAAGTATGGGGTTCCAGATTTATCTAAGCCGAGGAAATAACGCTCGGCCTCCTTCTCACTTGCAGTAATTGAGTTACTTGTTAAAAACTCAAGGGAGCCACCAGCGCATCTGAAGCGATCACCTAATAGCTCGATTATCTTCGCTCGCTGCCACATCTCATCGAGTGCTGCTTGGTCGCCCCTTAGGTGCGCAGCCCGATCCAATTCACTTCTCGACAATGGAAGTGCGAGTGGAAGGGCTATTTGCGGTGAATTGGCGAGCACGGGGCGACCTTACTAGGAGCGCGGACTAGCCTTAATGGCATGGGAATTGGAGTAAGTGGAGCGGGTAATGGTGCTGCACAGGCGCAATCCGGCTTCACTCTCACTTCGTGGAACCTCTTACATGGAATGGCCATTCCGCCAACATCCGGTGCAACGCTACATGGAGCGCTAGAGAAGTTAACGGCTGATATCTCAAGTGATGTAATTGCAATCCAAGAGGTTGATGTCCACCAGACCCGCTCCGGAAATGGCAATCAGGTAAGGGAAATTGCCGAGTTGATTGGGGCGAAATATTGGGCTTTTGCACCATCGATGTATGGAACGCCCGGCGAGAAGTGGCATGGCGTAATTGAAGAAATTGTCTTTGATGACTCAACTCCAATTCCACCAGATGCGATGTATGGAATTGGGATTGTTTCAAAAGTTCCAGTGCGGCGATGGCACCGAATCAATCTTGGAAAAGCTCCCCTTGGATTGCCGCTACTTGTGGCCGGTGAAAAACGCCCGCAATTTATCTATGTATCTGATGAACCTCGATCTGCGCTCGTTGCCGAGTTAGAGAATGGAATCTCGGTAACAACTACTCACCTCTCATTTGTACCGCTAAAAAATCTCTTACAATTAAGAAAGATTGCCAAGTGGGTAGAACAACTTCCTGGAATTCATATCATGACTGGAGATTTCAATCTTCCTTGGGGGCTCGCGCCTAAGATCTCCGGTTGGCGCGATCTAGTAGTTGGACCTACCTATCCTTCTTGGAAGCCATCAATTGAGTTTGATTACATCATGAGTAAAGAGCTCAGAGTCGAAGATGTAATAGCCAAGATCCATAGCCACTATGGAATCAGCGACCACTTAGCTTCAAGCGTCACTATCCGTTAGCAGCACAGAGCAAAGTAGTTCTAACTAGGCAACATTTGATTTACGGCTAAGCGCGACTTTATGGGAGTTAAAGGCTTTAAGTAACTCACTCCGCTTTCCATCAGGCATCGCAAAGGTCGCAGCATATGCAGACCAGGCATTTAACTTCCCAAGATCATCGCAGGCCATCAAGCGAGTAATCAGCTCTTCCCAATCCCCTTTATCCATAGGCTTTTTCACCGGTGCTTTTGAGGGCTGATTTCGCGCAGCTTTAGACATCTCTTCCCGACTTGGGCGCTTTCCCTTCGCAGCAAAACCGAGATTGGCTAGGCAGCGTCCGATACTTGAGGTCTCACAGTTCTCACTCGCATTTGAGCGATTAACCGGTGAAGTTCCTTCAATCTCAGTAGCAAAGCCGGTGGCTTGTGGCCGGATGTCATCAAGGTTTGTGTAGGCCTCAGTCCGACAGATCCATTCAACTCTTCCATCGGGTCGCTCGGTCCGCTCAAGGTTAGTAAGCAACCGCCCATTCGGGTATTTGGCCCAAAAAGAACGGATGCGATTCTCGACTGGTTCGTAATCATTTAAATTGAAGTAACTCATCTATTGGCCCACCGCCATCAATAACTCTTCAGACATAACTTCAGATGGACTCAACGCGCCAGCACGGAAAGCGCCAAGTAGCGCCTCGCGGCCGCCATCTTTAAAACGCGTCGCAATATATGGATCACGAGTGTTGAAGTGGATGAAATCCAAGACTTCACCAGTTCGCGGATAGATAGCTTTTCCATCCACATTCTCCACAGAGTCGAGGATGTGCTTGCGGAATGAATCGCGCACGCTCTCAACAATCTCGTACTCCCAATTACTCTTCACCCATTCAACGAGGGCTTTCTCGCTCAATACCTCAGCAGAGTTCTTCGGATGTATTAGCGAGACCTTCGCAATCTCCTCGCCTTCAAGTACGGCCTTTGCTGCATCAGCGCCAACCTCTTCAAGAGCGGCGGCAAACTCGCGGCGCAATCGATCCTTCGCTTCTTTCGCGGCGTCGGCGATCAGAGTGATGGCGGAGAGTTGGAATGCCAGTTCTCGTAGGTTCATGGGTGGTGCCTCCTGCTTCTTTTCGATAGCCGGAGTACACAACCCACCACTGACAAAGTGCGAAAAAGCCGTGATTTATCGGCGTTTTCCGCGGTTCTAGATAGTTAGCCCTCTTGGTTCGCCTTCTTGGCCTTGGAGGTAAGCCGGGAGCGCTCATTCTGGTCAAGAACCACTTTTCGAATGCGCACATTTATCGGCGTTACTTCAACGCACTCATCTTCGCGGCAATACTCAAGAGCTTGTTCCAGGTTCAAGATCTTTGGTGGAATCAGACGTTCATTCTCATCTGATCCAGCAGCGCGCATATTGGTTAGCTTCTTTTCGCGGACGATATTCACATCCATATCTTCTGGACGTGAATTCTCGCCAATCACCATTCCCTCATAAACATCCGAGCCGACTTCAGAGAAAATCGTGCCGCGCTCTTGTAGCGCAAAAATCGCATACGAAGTTGCAGTACCGGAACGATCAGAGACGAGCGAGCCGGTTGGACGCGTCCTAAGCTCGCCACTCCAAGGTTCGTAGCCATCAAAGACATGGTGCAATAACCCGGTTCCACGAGTTTCGGTAAGGAATTCCGTTCTAAATCCAATCAATCCTCGAGATGGAACCTTGAAATCCATTCGAATCCAACCAGTTCCATGATTGACCATCTGTTCCATGCGACCTTTGCGAAGCGCCATGAGTTGGGTAATCACACCGAGATAATCTTCCGGAGCATCAATTGTCAATCGCTCCATCGGCTCATGTAATTTGCCATCAATAGTTTTCGTTACGACTTGCGGCTTTCCGACCGTGAGCTCAAAACCTTCGCGACGCATCATTTCAACTAGAACTGCAAGTTGCAGTTCACCGCGGCCTTGGACCTCCCAAGTATCGGGGCGTTCGGTATTTAGAACACGCAGTGAAACATTTCCAACCAACTCTGCATCTAGTCGATTTTTCACTAACCGCGCCGTTAACTTCTTTCCAACCCGGCCAGCAAGAGGCGAGGTATTGATGCCAATAGTCATTGAAATACTTGGTTCATCTACGGTAATCAACGGAAGTGCATGCGAATTTTCGGCATCTGCGAGGGTCTCACCGAGAGTGATCGTCTCGATACCGGCCACAGCGATGATGTCTCCAGGGCCAGCCTCGGTAACCGGAACTCGCTCCAAGCCTTCAGTCATCATCAGCTCAGAGATCTTTACCCTCTCTTGGCTTCCATCGGTCTTAAGCCAAGCAACGGTCTGGCCTTTCTTGATGGCTCCTTCATGAACGCGACAGAGCGCAAGGCGACCTAGATAAGGAGATGAATCCAAGTTTGTTACATGCGCCTGTAGTGGCGCGCCTTCGTGATACTTCGGCGCTGGAATCGTCTTGAAGATGACATCAAATAGCACATCAAGATTCTCTGCATCAGGCATTCCACCATCAACAGGACGATTTAGTGATGCCCGCCCTGCCTTCGCAGAGGTGTAAACAATTGGAAAATCAATCTGATCTTCAGTGGCATCAAGATCTAGAAATAATCCATAAGCCTCATCGACAACCGCAGCGATTCGAGCATCTGGGCGATCAACTTTGTTGATAATCAGAATAACTGGAAGATTCTTTTGCAGAGCTTTACGGAGAACGAAACGAGTTTGTGGGAGTGGGCCTTCCGAGGCATCGACAAGAAGCGCTACGCCATCGACCATTTCTAACCCGCGCTCAACCTCGCCACCGAAATCTGCGTGGCCGGGAGTATCAATAATGTTAACGATTGATGAGCCGCGCTTTACTGCGGTGTTCTTAGCAAGAATTGTGATTCCCTTTTCCCGCTCAAGGTCCATCGAATCCATTACGCGATCTTGGGTTTCAGATTGTTCTTTGTGGGCAGCAAATGCACCGGATTGCCATAACATCGCATCAACTAGAGTTGTTTTGCCATGATCGACGTGGGCGATGATTGCAATATTGCGAAGATCAGCGCGCTCTTTCTCAGCGAGGCCAGCTAAATGTGGCGATTTTGAATGGTTTCTAGACATTGAACCGGAACTCTACGACATCGCCATCTTGCATTACGTAATCCTTACCTTCCATGCGGACTTTTCCGCGCGAACGAGCTTCGGTCATTGATCCTGCTGCTACCAAATCATCAAAGGAGATGATCTCCGCCTTGATGAAACCTTTTTGAAAGTCGGTGTGAATAACGCCAGCCGCCATCGGCGCAGTATCGCCCTTATGAATCGTCCAAGCCCGCGCCTCTTTTTCACCTGCAGTCAAATATGTTTGAAGTCCCAAAGTGTTAAAACCAACTCGGGCAAGGGTGCTAAGGCCGGGTTCATCCAACCCAATTGATTTCAAGAGCTCGAGTGATTCAGCATCATCGAGTTCTGCAAGTTCGGCTTCAGTCTTTGCATCAAGAAATATCGCTTCAGCCGGCGCAACTAGTTGTTGTAACTTCGCGCGCAACTCTTTATCGCCTAATTCTTTGGCATCAACATTAAATACATAAAGAAATGGCTTTGCCGTTAACAGACCTAGCTCTTTTAGGAGCGTTAGGTCAACTTTGGAGCCAGAGAGAAGTTTTCCATCGGCGAGGATTTTCTCAGCCTCACGCATCGCATCGAGCACGACTTGGCGCTCTTTGGCCTGGCGCGCTTCTTTCTCAACTCGTGGAATCGCCTTCTCTAAAGTTTGCAGGTCAGCTAGTTGTAACTCGGTATTTATTGTTTCGATATCACTTGCCGGTTCGACGCGACCATCAACGTGAACTACATCAGGATCGGTAAATACCCGGATGACCTGGCAGATCGCATCGCTCTCGCGGATATTTGCGAGGAACTTATTTCCAAGGCCCGCTCCCTCGGATGCGCCTTTTACAATTCCAGCGATATCTACAAAGGAGACCGAGGCCGGAATGATTCGCTCGGAACTAAAGATCTTCGCTAAAACAGCCAACCGCTCATCTGGGACGCCAACTACGCCCACATTTGGCTCGATAGTGGCGAATGGGTAGTTCGCCGCCAGGACATTGTTCTTCGTTAAGGCGTTGAAGAGGGTCGATTTTCCAACATTGGGAAGGCCGACGATTCCGATTGAGAGGCTCACGAGGAGTAGAGCCTAACCGTCAATGTCAGCCCCTCCTGCCACGATAGGCATATGAACGGTGCGACATACCTCATTCTCGGTCTAGTTATTGGTCTAGCGCTCGGACTTGGCCTTGGATTTCTCTATGCCACTACGCGAGTTAATAGTGAAAAAGGAAAGGTCGAATTACTCAACACGCAAATCGAAGAACTCCGCCGTGAAGAGACCCGGTTAACAACGTTAAATGAACAACTCCGCGCTGTCACAACTGGAATGACCCAACTAACTACCCAAGCACAAGAAGCGGAGGTAAAGCGAGCTCGCGCTGAAAGTGAGATGCGCACCCAGATCGAAACGATGCGCCTTGGAAATGAGAACCTGCTCCGCGAAACTACAAAACTAGCGGGCGCGCTCTCAAACTCTCAAACTCGTGGAAAGTATGGCGAAGCCCAACTAGAGACGCTCCTTGAAAATGCCGGATTGTTAGAGAATGTGCACTTCTTCAAACAGGATTATCGAGCATCTGGAACTGAAATCTCTAAGCCAGATATCAAGATTTCTGTCCCTGGTGGAAGTGAGATCTTCATCGACTCTAAGTTCCCCTTTGATCGATTCCTTGAAGCGGTCGTCGAGAAGGATCCGGTTGAGCGCGCACGTTTGATGTCCCTCCATGCAAAGGATCTCTTAGGGCATGTAAGTGCGCTTGCAAAACGGGGCTACCAAGAGAGCGGAAACTCTCCGGATTACGTGGTTCTCTTCGCTCCCTTTGAATCGATTCTCTCTGAAGCCTTAGATGTTGAACCACAACTTCTACATAAAGCCTTTGAAAAGAATGTAACTATCGCTACCCCCACAACGATGATGGCATTGCTGCGGACCGTTGCTTATGTATTTAGCCGAAGTGAGCTCGCCAAGAACGCCCAAGAGATTACTGATTTGGCTGGTGAGTTGTTGAAACGAATCGGAAAGGTCCACTCCAAGATTGAAACTCTCGGTGATCGCCTTAAATCAACCGAGCGCGCCTTTAATGATCTAATCAAGAGCGCTGAAGAGAATGTCCTTAAACCAGCTCGAAAGATGGTCAAGTTAGGAGCGCCCTCCTCAAGTAAATTAAAGGCCTTAGATGAAGTTGATGATGAGGTCCGCGCGATAGCGCCAAAGGCGATTGAAAACTCCGATGATATTGATATGGAAGATCTAGATGAAAGCGATAGCGATGACAAATAACTCCCCCGCAAATCTTCCTAAGCCTCCAATAAAGAGCCCGGTAAAGGGAGCTGGTTTAACTAAACCTGGCGTTGTGATCCTGCAATTCATACTAATTGCCTTCGTGGCAATGGTAGAAATCTTCTTCCGCTCAAATGTCGGATTTGTGACTGGCGTTGCGATCTGGGCCGCTTATTACGGCGCACTCATTTATGGAAGAAAGGGAACGACTTACGTCGCGGTCGTTAATCCTCCGATTGCCTTTGCCCTTGCCACGCTCTTTCTACTTCCAACGGTCGGTGGAATCTCACTTAGCTTTACCCGAATTGGAATTGATCTAGTAACTGGCCTTGCTAGCGTCGCGCCTTTTTTGATCTCCGGCTCGCTCTTTGGTTGGTGGTATTACTTCAAAGAGCGCAAGCAACTACTTTCCAGCAGCCTTTAAATCCTTACGTAGCTCTGGTGGAAGGGCAAAGAGAAGGCTCTCCTCCATCGCACGGAATTCTGTTACATCTGAAAAACCGCGTCTAGCTAGCTCTTCCAATAGGTCTTTGACTAACAACTCTGGGACTGATGCTCCGCTAGTTACGCCAATAGTCTCAACGCCTTCAAACCATTCATCTTTAACTTCACTTGCATAATCAATTAGATAGGCCGCTTTTGCGCCATACTCTTTTGCGACTTCTACCAAGCGCACCGAGTTAGATGAATTGGTTGAGCCCACAACTAGGACTAACTCAGTCTGGGGGGCGATCTGTTTGATCGCGACTTGGCGATTCTGAGTTGCATAACAGATGTCATCAGAAGGGGGATCTTGCAATTGCGGGAAACGCTCTTTTAGAGTTCCCACCATCTCTAAAGTTTCATCAACGCTAAGTGTGGTTTGTGAGAGCCAAGCGACGGGGCGATTTGGATCGATTTCGATAGTCCGCGCCTCCTCTAATCCATCTACAAGTCGGATGTGATCCGGAGCTTCCCCGGCAGTTCCTTCGACCTCTTCATGACCGTTATGGCCAATTAGAAGAATCTGTAAATTGTCAGCGGCAAAGCGGCGCGCTTCTTGATGGACCTTGGTGACTAACGGACAGGTTGCATCAATAGTTTTTAGCTGGCGACTTGCTGCTTCCTCATGAACTTTTGGTGAGACTCCATGCGCTGAGAAAACTACCCGCGCACCTTCTGGGACTTGATCTGTTTCATCAACAAATATCGCGCCCTTCTTCTCAAGGGATTCAACAACATGCTTGTTATGAACGATCTGTTTGCGGACATATACCGGAGCCCCATAGAGCTCAAGGGCTTTTTCCACAGTAATTACCGCGCGATCAACCCCGGCGCAATAACCGCGAGGCGCAGCAAGGAGAACTCGCTTCGACATGCGCGCATCCTATTAGTATCGCGCCATGCTCGAAACTTCAGCGGAAAAACCAGTACCGGTACGCGTAGTTTCAGAAGCAATAAGCGACTATATAAATCGCCTCGGCCAAATCTGGGTAGAAGGTGAGATTGCACAGTTAAATGATCGCGCTGGTTCTGGAATGGTTTACATGCGCCTTCGAGATCCCAGCGTTGATATGTATCTGGAAGTGACCTGTCCTAGGTCTGTATTTAAGGCCGTTGCACCCCTAACTGATAACGCTCGCGTTGTTATCAATTCAAAAGTTAATTTCTATACCCCAACCGGTCGACTCTCGCTAAATGCAAAAGAGATCCGCCAAGTTGGTGTTGGTGAGTTATTGGCCCGCCTTGAAGCGTTAAAGAAGATGCTCGCCGCAGAAGGGCTCTTTGCCTCAGAACGGAAGAAGCCGCTGCCCTTTCTTCCCAAAAAGATCGGCTTGATTTGCGGTAGAGCGAGCGCCGCTGAGAAAGATGTTAAAGAGAATGCAAAGCGTCGTTGGCCCGCCGTGATTTTTGAAACTAGAGAGGTAGCGGTACAAGGCGCAGATGCAGTAATCCAAGTCTCCGCAGCCCTTCGAGAATTAGATAGCGACCCAGATGTTGATGTCATCATCATTACCCGCGGCGGTGGTTCCTTTGAAGATCTACTTCCCTTCTCAGATGAAGGGCTAGTAAGGCTCGCTGTCTCATGTAAAAAACCGATCGTTAGCGCTATCGGCCATGAACAAGATACCCCGCTCCTTGATCTAGTGGCCGATCTACGGGCCTCTACGCCGACTGATGCGGCAAAACGCGTTGTACCTGATATTCGAGAAGAGTTCGAGAAAATTCGCCAACTTCGCCAGCGTGCCGATCGAAAAATAAATGATCGAGTAGTTCTCGAGATGACCAAAGTTGTCGGGCTAATTCAACGCTCCTTTGCAAGTATTAACTCGCGATTGATGAGATCAAGTGAAGAGTTGACCCATCTAATCGCGCGCGTACGTACGCTCTCGCCACAAGCAACGCTCGATCGCGGTTACGCGGTAGTTCAGAAAGTAGATGGCTCAATTGTCCGCTCACCGAAAGCGCTCACAAAAGGTGAAGAGTTAAGGCTCCGCCTTGCTGAGGGTGTGGCGGTAGCAACAGCCACAGGCGAGAGTTCTGTGGATTCAACTGCCCCAGTAAAGAAAGGCGAGTAGATTACGAATATGGCCGAGCTAAGTTATGAAGCCGCAAGAGATGAACTCGCAAAAGTTGTAGCAACTCTTGAATCTGGCGGACTGGGTCTGGAGGAATCGCTCAAACTCTGGGAACGTGGCGAGGAGCTCGCCGCGATATGCCAAGAGTGGCTCGATGGAGCGCGGGCAAAGCTTGAATCTGCAAGCCAACTCGCCTCAAAAGCTGATGAAGCGAAATAGCAATGCCTGAATTTATCTACGAAGATCTCCTCCCAGTTGGCCCAGATCAAACTGAGTACCGCCTCGTCTCTAAAGATGGTCTCTCTACTTTTGAGGCTGATGGTCGGACATTTCTTAAAGTTTCTCCTGAGGCAATTAGAAATCTAACTGAAGTGGCGATGCATGACATCTCTCATTACCTAAGAAGTGAGCATCTCCAACAGCTAGCGAATATCTTGAAAGACCCAGAGAGTTCCCCTAATGACCGCTTTGTTGCGCTAGACCTATTGAAGAATGCAAATATTTCAGCGGGCGGAATCCTCCCAATGTGCCAAGACACTGGTACTGCAATCGTCATGGGAAAGAAGGGACAACAAGTCCTCACCTCCGAACGCGATGAAGTTACTATTTCAAAAGGTATTTATGACGCTTTCACGAAATTAAACCTCCGCTACTCACAGCTCGCTCCAGTCACTGTTTGGGAGGAGAAGAACACCGGCAATAACCTTCCCGCCCAAGTTGAGATCTACTCGGATTTTGAACACGCTGATGAATACAACTTCCTCTTCATAGCTAAAGGCGGCGGAAGCGCCAACAAGTCATTTCTCTATCAAGAGACGAAGGCAATTCTCAATCCGAAGACCTTTATGGTCTGGTTGGAGGAGAAGCTCCGCTCACTAGGAACTGCGGCATGTCCTCCCTATCACTTAGCTATTGTGATTGGTGGAACTAGCGCTGAATTCACCGCAAAGACCGCAAAGCTCGCCTCCACAAAATACTTGGATTCACTTCCAACTACTGGAAATGCAAAAACTGGAAGAGCCTTCCGCGACCCAGAACTTGAGAAACAAGTCTTTGAACTCACCCAGAAGTTAGGTATCGGCGCTCAATTCGGTGGTAAATATTTCTGCCACGACGTTCGAGTTATCCGCCTTCCCAGACATGGCGCCTCCCTTCCTATCTCGATCGCCGTTTCCTG
Source organism: Actinomycetota bacterium (assembly GCA_016870855.1). GTDB lineage: Bacteria > Actinomycetota > Actinomycetes > Nanopelagicales > Nanopelagicaceae > MAG-120802. The sequence continues at coordinate 12,788 of VGAF01000024.1, forward strand.
TTCTGCCGATCGCCAGGCCAAAGCCAAGATCACAAAAGATGGCGTCTTTATTGAGAAGTTAGAGGTTGATCCAGCCCACTTCCTCCCTGAAACAACTGATGCCCATCTCGATGAGAACGTGGTTCGTATCGATCTAAATCGCCCAATGGCTGAGGTCACCAAAGAACTCGCAAAATACCCCGTAAAAACGCGGCTTTCGCTCACCGGAACTCTTGTCGTGGCCCGCGATCTCGCACACGCCAAAATCAAAGAGGTAATTGATTCTGGAAAAGCGATGCCAGAGTACTTAAAGAGATATCCCGTCTATTACGCAGGCCCGGCAAAAACTCCCGAAGGTTATGCATCTGGTTCCTTTGGTCCGACTACTGCAGGGCGTATGGATTCTTATGTTGATCAGTTCCAAGCACTTGGCGGTTCACTTGTCATGCTTGCTAAAGGAAATCGATCTAAGCAAGTTACGGAGGCCTGTAAGAAACATGGTGGTTTCTACCTTGGCTCGGTAGGTGGCCCCGCAGCACGCCTCGCGAAAGACTGTATAAAAAAGGTTGAGGTTTTAGATTACGAAGAGCTGGGCATGGAAGCGGTCTGGAAAATTGAGGTTGAAGATTTTCCAGCATTTATCGTCGTTGATGACAAGGGAAATGATTTCTTCGCAGAAACCAGTAAACCGCTAACG
>VGAF01000025.1 GCA_016870855.1 Actinomycetota bacterium
TACGTAGTTTTAACGCCGCTAATTGGAGCCTTGATACTTAAGGAGAAATTAACCATCCAAGCCTGGTTTTACATCGCGCTTGCAACCGCGGGCCTTGGAGTTCTCTCGATTACCGGGCTCTCAATTGGTGCTGGGGAGCTCTTCGTTCTCATCTCTGCATTTCTATTTGCTGCCCACATTCTTCTCTTGAGTCGCTGGAGTAAAGACTTCGACGCTTACACACTCACCTTTGTACAGCTGGCCACATGTGCGGTTGTTTCTGGGGTGCCGGCTTCACTAAATGGTTTTGTCGCGCCACCGGATACTCAAGTCTGGGCAGTTGTGGTCTTCACTGCGGTATTCGCAACGTTCTTCGCCTTCGTAATCCAGACCTGGGCACAAGCTCGTATCTCCGCTACCAAGGTCGCCGTAATTCTCACTATGGAAGTTGTTTTTGCCGCCCTCTTCTCAGTAGCGCTAGGCGCCGAGCCATTAACTTTACGGATACTTCTTGGTGGCTCTATGGTTCTCGTAGCAATGATCGTGATCGTCCAGCCGAAAGTTACTCCTGTAAAAAATGATAGTTGATCTCCGCTCCGACACCGTCACTCGCCCATCCGATGGAATGCGCGCTGCAATTGCGGCTGCGCCGGTCGGCGATGATGTCTATAGCGATGATCCAACAGTTAATTCTTTGGAAGAACGAGTTGCAGAAATGTTCGGTAAAGAAGCTGCGGTTTTTACACCTAGCGGCTCTCTTGCTAATCAACTTGCGATACGAACTCTTGTCTCTCCTGGTGAGGAATTGTTATGTGAAAGCAACTCTCACATAGTCCGTGCTGAACTTGGCGCAGCTGCAACGTTTAGTGGAATAACCACAAGGACGTGGACGGCCAAGCGAGGACTACTTGTCGCACAATCTGCTTTAGAGCTTGCCCGCCCCAACTCAGGACCGTATCTAGTCTCCACTACCGCTATTGCAGTAGAAAATACTCACAACTTTGGCGGCGGCACAGTCCAGCCAATCTCTGAGATTGAGAAATTAGCGCAAGCGGCTAAGAACCTCGGCTTGATGCTTCATTTAGATGGCGCCCGAATTTGGAATGCACATGTCGCATCAAAGGTGGCTCTACAGGATTATGGAAAATACTTCGAAACCATAAGTGTCTGCCTCTCTAAAGGTTTGGGGGCTCCAATCGGTTCGCTGATGATCAGCAATAAAGAAAGAGTTGCGAGCGCACGTGTATGGCGTAAACGTTATGGAGCTGGAATGCGTCAGGTTGGATTATTGGCTGCCGCTGGCCACTTTGCGCTAGATAACAACATCGAACGTTTAGCAGATGATCACAAGAGGGCAAAGACTCTTGCGCTCGCTTGTAATCAAGTTGCACCCTCAAGTGTTAATCCAGATGAGATAGAGACAAATATTGTCGGCCTTGATCTAGCGGGATCCTCTTGGAGCGCTGCGGAGTTTGCCGAAGCAACGGAGAAGGAAGGTATTTGGATAAGCGCTTTGGGACCGAAATATGTCCGCCTAGTGACCCATATGGATGTTAGTGATAGTGACATCCAGAGCGCGGTAGAGGTTCTTAAGAAACTACTTGAGCGCGCCTTCGTGGCGAAGTAACCACTCCTTTACATCTAAACCATAGGCGTAATTTCCAAGAGCGCCCCCGGTCTTTACGATTCGGTGACACGGAACAACTAGCGCAATTAGATTTCTAGCGCACGCACTCCCCGCGGCCCGGACGGCATCTGCAGAACCAGCTCGCTTTGCCAATTCACCATATGAAATTGTCTTACCTGGAGAAACTTTACGCATCGCCTTCCATGCAGATTGCGAGAATTTCTCTCCTGGTTGACGAACGGATACTCCATCTAGGGCTTTGAGATCGCCTGCAAAATAATCCTCAAGCAAGTCAGTGATAATTGGCAATCGCTTCACTTCTGAGATTCCTTGCGCACGATCTTCTTTATCTAACTGATTTGTTAACTCTTTGAAGTTAGAGAAACCGGCTGCAAGTAACAGATGCTCGTGTGAAATCAGGTAGAGCGAACCGATTGGAGTCTTTAACGCCGTCCTACTGAGCATTTTGAAAGCCTACGCCTACCGCCTTGGAACGGATAGTGGCAATTACTTGTGATCGCGGAGCATTTCTGCGAGCAAGAAGGCGAGTTCAAGGGATTGAGTGTGGTTAAGCCGTGGGTCGCAGGCAGTTTCATACCGCGTGGCTAAGTCTTCATGGGAGATTTCAGCGCCACCACCAACACATTCAGTTACATCATCTCCAGTTAGCTCGATGTGGATTCCGCCTGGATGCGTCCCCTTCGAATGATGTACCTCGAAGAATCCACGTACTTCATCTAGAACATCATCAAAACTTCTCGTCTTATAACCACTAGGAGCCTCATAAGTATTGCCATGCATTGGATCACAGACCCAGAGGATGCTCTTTCCGCTCTTTGAAACAGCATCAATCAGAGGTGGCAGAACGGTTCGAATATTCTTCGCCCCCATTCTCGTTATGAAGGTCAAGCGACCTGGCTCACCTTCTGGGTTCAACGTATCAATAAGTGAGAGTATTTCTTCAACGCTTGTCTTTGGTCCTAACTTAACGCCGATTGGATTCTTAATCTTCTTTGCGAAGTCGATATGGGCGCCACCAAGTTGTCTGGTGCGCTCCCCGATCCACACGAAATGCGCTGATACATCATAAGGAAGTCCGGTTCTCGAATCGATACGCGTAAGTGCCTTTTCGTACTCAAGGATTAGCGCTTCGTGTGAGGAGTAGAAATCAACAGTTTTAAACTCTTCTGGATTTATGCCAGCAGAGCGCATGAAATCCAGGGCTCGCCCAATCTCTTTAGCTAGGGCTTCATATCGAGTACCCGTGTTGGAATCTTTGATAAATCCCTTATTCCATTCATGCACTAGACGTAGATCGGCAAATCCACCTTGAGTAAATGCACGAACTAGATTTAGCGTTGCCGAAGAGGTGTGATAAACCTTCACAAGTCGAGCCGGATCTGGCGTCCTAGCAGATTTGGTAAATTCCAAATCATTTACGGCATCGCCTCTATAAGCGGGAAGTTCAACTTCGCCACGCTTTTCAATGTTGTTGCTTCTTGGCTTTGCAAGTTGCCCAGCCATTCGACCCACTTTTATGACTGGCATACTTGCGCCATATTGAAGAACTGCCGCCATCTGCAAAATTGTCTTTACGCGATTTCGAATCGAGTCAGCTGTTGCTCCTACAAATGTTTCAGCGCAATCTCCACCCTGGAGCCAAAATGCCTCACCTCGAGCAGCTTGGGCGATCTTTGCCTTTAGGTTGTCGCACTCTCCGGCAAATACAAGCGGTGGGAGCGCCTTTAACTCTTTAACTGCAAGATCAAGCTTGGTTTTATCCGGCCACTCTGGTTGTTGGGCAGCCTCAAGTGAGTCATCAAAGAGTGACTCGAGTGAGGCTGGAGTTGGGGCGTTCATAGGAGAAGGTTAGGTAGAACCGCGTTGTAGGCGCTACTTGATTAACCGAAGAAGACTTCTGCTTCAGCAAGTAAGCGTGGATCTACGGTCTTCAACTTATCGGTGGCAGATTTCAAAGGTACCCGGACGATATCGGTCCCATGAAGTGCAACCATCTTGCCCCAATCGCCTTCATGTGCAGCTGTAATCGCATGTAGCCCGAATCGTGTAGCAAGTACGCGATCAAAAGCAGTTGGGGTGCCACCTCTTTGGATGTGGCCAAGAATTGAAGTACGCGCTTCTGCTCCAGTTCTAGTTTCAATCTCTTTAGCAAGCCATTCGCCAATTCCAGATAGCTTGACGTGACCAAAAGCATCAAGCGAACCATCCTTAGTCACCAAGGTTCCATCTTTAGGAAGTGCTCCCTCAGCAACAACCAAAATCGGTGCATATGATTGCTGGAATCGAGATTCGACTAACTTACAGACCTTCTCAATATCAAATGGAACTTCTGGGATAAGAATGCAAGACGCGCCGCCTGCGAGTCCTGAGTGCAAGGCGATCCAACCAGCATGGCGACCCATGACTTCAACAATTAGAGCGCGATGATGCGACTCAGCAGTTGTGTGAAGTCGATCGATTGCTTCGACAGCAATATTCACAGCTGTATCAAAACCAAATGTGTAATCCGTATTGTTCAAATCATTATCGATTGTCTTAGGTACGCCAATTACTTTTACGCCGAGCGCATCTAACTTTGTAGCAACGCCTAAGGTGTCTTCTCCACCGATAGCAATCAGCGCATCCACGCTCATTTTTGTGAGGTTCTCTTTGATTCGCTCGACGCCGTTTTCAACCTTAAAAGGATTAGTTCGTGAGGATCCAAGAATGGTTCCACCACGAGGCAGAATTCCACGAGTCGCCTTGATGTTAAGCGGCATTGTTAGCCCCTCAAGCGGACCCTTCCAGCCATCTCTAAATCCAATGAATTCGTAGCCATACTCTTTCTCGCCCTTGCGGACTACGGCACGAATAACTGCATTAAGACCTGGGCAATCGCCACCACCAGTTAGAACACCAAAGCGCATTTTTTAACTTCTCCGATGACTCAATTAAATGATCAACTCTGATCCAGAGCGCGATTCTACCCCTACCCCGCTACTCTTTCCGTGATGCCAAAGACCTTGATTTATCTTGCTCACGACAACCTAAATCGCCATAAAGGTGCGCTTAAAGATGCTGACCCGAAGAAGCATGAGGTCATTTTTGTTGAAAGTTACCGGATGCTCACTGGAGCGCGATGGCATAGACAGCGACTCTTCTTCCTTCTTTCCGCGGCTAGACATTTTGCGGAATCGTTACGGAAAGAGGGCTTCACGGTTCATTATGAAAAGGCGAGCGATACCGCTACTGGGATCCGGAAGATCTCCAAAAATTATTCCGAAGTAGTGGCAGCAGCGCCATCCTCTTATCGCCTCACCAAGAGCCTTTCTGATATCGGTGTTAAGTTTGTTCCGAATGATTTCTTTCTAACTTCAAGAGAGAGTTTTGCAAAGTGGGCTAGTTCGCAAAAATCTCTCAAGATGGAGAACTTCTATCGCTTCCAGAGAGAACGACTTGATATCTTGATGGAAGACGGTAAGCCTGTTGGCGGACAGTGGAATTTTGATGAAGATAATCGCCTCCCCCCTCCAAAACTCGGCCATAGCTGGCCGGAGTATCCAGAGCATCAACGAGATGAAATCGACCTTGAAGTCATCGCGGAGATCGCTTCCCTAGATCTCGTTGGGAATTTAACGGATGGAACTTGGGGAACAACTAGAGATGCGGCGCTGGCACAGCTAGATCGATTTCTACGACGCTCCTTCGTGGAGTTTGGTCCATATGAAGATGCGATGACTACTGAGAGTTGGGCATTGAATCACTCATTACTGAGTACATATATGAATGTTGGGTTGATTACCGCCGACGAGATCGTGGCGGAAGCCCTTAAGAGATTTAAGAAGGGTGGGGTTCCAATTGCCTCCTGTGAAGGGTTTATCCGTCAAGTGATTGGTTGGCGTGAATATATAAATGGGCTGTATTGGTTTTTTGGCAGTGAGTATCGAGATCTAAATGAACTTGGCTCAACTCGAAAGCTATTGCCACTCTTCTCGGATTGCTCAAAGACGAAAATGCGATGTGTAAGTGAAATAGTCTCGCAAATTGAAGATCGATCCTGGGTCCATCACATTCCCCGTCTCATGGTGCTTAGCAACTTGGCCGCTCTTGCCGAAGTTAGACCAGCTGAATTCCTAGCTTGGATGCGGGAGGTATTTATCGATGCAACGGATTGGGTAATGGTCCCAAATGTTATTGGGATGAGTCTCCATGCTGACGGTGGAAAGATGTCTACGAAGCCTTATGTTGCAGGTGGCGCTTATATCTCAAGGATGTCGAACTACTGTGGCGACTGCGCTTATAACCCAAAGACTCGAACTGAGGATGACTCTTGTCCATTCACGACTCTCTATTGGCATTACATAGCGCGAAATAGTGAGCGATTTAAAAAGAACCATCGAATGTTCCAACAGCTAAGTGGGCTAAAGAAATTGAGTGACTTAGATGAAACTATAAAGCGTGGCAACGAGGTCATTAAGGGCCTGGAAGAAGGAAGAATCTAACGAGTTACTGTTACGCCTTTACCCACTACAACAATTCCACCCTCGGAGACGGTAAAGCGTTGGCGATCTCGCTCCAGATTTACACCTATTTGAGCGCCTGGTTCGACCACAACGTTCTTATCTAGGATTGCATTTTTGACATGGGCGCCATCACCGATTCGTACGGATGGCATCAAGACAGTCCGCTCCACTCGGGCATCCCGGCCCACTAGAACATCGTAAGAAGCAACTGTTCTATGCATCTCGCCACCAGCGATGATTGAGCCAGCACCTACAACAGAATCAAAAGCGATACCCCGCTCGGAGAACTTTGCGGGAGGAAGAGATGGTGGGTTTGTAAGTATCGGCCATTGACGGTTGTAGAGATTGAAGATGGGATGAACTGAAACTAGATCCATGTGCGCATCAAAGTAAGAATCGATTGTTCCCACATCGCGCCAATAACCTCGATCTCTTTCGGTTTCTCCTGGGACGACATTGTTTGCAAAGTCATAAGCCTTTGCGAGGCCCGCTCTGGTCATTGCTGGAATTATGTTTCCGCCCAGATCATGGCGGCTATCAATATCCTCAGAATCAAGAATTAGGGCCTCTTCGATGGCATCGCGCCGGAATATGTAGTTGCCCATAGATACGAGCGAGAATTCTGGATTACCAGGCATCGCCGGTGGATTTTCTGGCTTCTCGTGGAAGGCTTTGATGGTTACGCCATCTTCAGCTAATTCGATAACTCCGAATTGAGATGCTTCGCTTCGCTTCACGCGGATAGCAGCAACTGTAACTCCGGCTTCTGTGGCCAGATGTTGCTGATACATCTGATCTGGATTCATTCGATAAACGTGATCAGCTCCAAAAACTATGACGTGCTTTGGATTCTCGTCATGAATCAAATTGAAGTTCTGCAAGATTGCATCAGCACTTCCGGTATACCAACGAGGACCTAAGCGCTGTTGCGCCGGAACAGGAGTGACGTAATTGCCCAGCAACGTTGACATCCGCCAGGTCGTTGTGATGTGACGGTCTAGCGAGTGAGACTTGTATTGAGTTAGAACTGCAATCCGAAGAAATCCTGCATTTACTAGATTTGAAAGAACGAAATCAATTAGGCGATAAGAACCACCGAAAGGTACTGCGGGCTTGGCGCGATCTGCGGTTAGCGGCATCAAGCGCTTACCTTCGCCACCAGCAAGCACTATTCCTAGTGGTAGATCTAAGCGTGCCATGAGCGAACGATACTCTTGCTTCATGAATAGCGGGAAGTCACTTTCAGTAGCGCTCTTAACTCGAGAGTGGCCGCCTAGTATCTATGGCGGTGCTGGAGTTCACGTGAAGAACTTGGTTGAGGCGCTCAAGGAGACTCTCCAAGTCAACACCCAGATACATTGCTTCGGAGCGCCGCGGATAGATGCGACTGGATATGAATTGAAGCCACCATTTACTGAGATCAATCCCGCACTTCAAACGCTGTTGATTGACATGGATATGGCGTTGCAGATTAAAGATGCTGATTTGGTGCACTCCCATACTTGGTACGCCAACTTTGCTGGATATCTGGCGAGCAAGATTTACAAGATTCCTCATGTAGTCACCGCTCACTCACTTGAACCACTTCGACCTTGGAAAGCTGAGCAATTAGGTGGCGGCTATGTAATCTCCTCTTGGGTTGAACAACTTGCTTACGAGAACGCCAATTCCATTATCGCTGTTAGCGATGGAATGCGAGATGATGTAATCAAGTCTTATCCGCAAGTTGATCCGAAAAAGATTACGACTATTCGAAATGGAATAGACACCAACAAATTCAAGCCCACTCTTGATTCATCAATACTAGATAAGCATGGCGTGACTACGCCGTATGCCCTATTTGTCGGAAGGATTACGCGGCAGAAAGGCCTCGCCCATCTTTTAAGGTCCTGGAAATTTATACCTAAGGAATATTCATTGGTGCTTGCTGCCGGAAGCCCTGATGAACCCCAAATCGGTGCTGAGGTTGAATCGCTGATAACTGAATTGCGCCAAGATCGTGAAAACATAATCTGGATTAAGGAAATGCTTCCCCATGATGAACTCGTTGCGCTGCTGACCGCAGCACGAGTATTTGTCTGTCCCTCCGTCTATGAACCTCTCGGAATTGTTAATTTAGAGGCGATGGCATGTGAGACTGCCGTGGTCGCTAGCGCAGTCGGTGGTATTCCTGAAGTTGTTTCCGCAAATGAAACTGGCCTACTAGTTGAATTCACTTTAGATTCGAAGTTGTTTGAAAAGAATCTTTCTGAATCCATACTTAAAGTCTTAAGTGATGAATCTCTCGCCACGAGAATGGGAGTTGCTGGTCGAAAACGTGCCAGCGATTTCTTTGGATGGGATAAGGTTGCGCAACAAACAATCGACTTGTATCGGAGTCTTATTTAATGTCGCGTAAAGGCTGGTTGCTCTTCAGCCTGGTCGGTCTTCTCTGGGGAACCCCTTATCTCTTCATGAAGGTTGCCGTCGAGGAACTCTCTACTCCAATGATTGTCTTCTCACGTTTATTGATTGGCGCAGCCCTTTTGATCCCATTGGCGATGCGAGAAGGCTCTCTGAAACAAGCGCTCCCTTATTGGCGATACATATTGCTCTACGCAGTATTGGAGATGGTAATTCCTTGGTCGCTAATTACTAGTTCACAACGAGATCTCTCCTCGGGCGTAGTCGCTCTACTGGTTGCCACAGTTCCAATCTGGGCAACTCTCTTTGCGCACCAGACTGGTGACTCAACTGCCGCGCATCGCATCCGAATCATTGGAATTGTTATTGGCTTAATTGGTATCTCATTAATTGTTGGAATAGAAAGCCTCTCTGACTTTGGAAACTTCGGAGCTCTTGCTCAAGTTTTGATTGCTTCGGTTTCTTACGCCTGGGCAGTAAATATGATCACGAGAAAAGCTCCCGGCGTCTCAGGGCTTGCGATTAATGGAATCGCCATGACAATTTCATCAGTAATTTTTGCCCCCTTTGCTTTCTTGAGTAGGCCAGAATCGATGCCATCACTTGATGTGACCCTTGCAACTCTAGGTCTGGGCATCTTATGTAGCGGAATGGCTTTCTGGATCTTCTTCCTCGTACTTGCTGAAATTGGACCGGCGCGAGCATCTCTAGTGGTTTATCCAAATACCGCTGTCGCAGTAATCCTGGGAATCATTATCTTGAGCGAGCCAATAACACTTGCGATTTTAATTGGTCTTCCGCTCGTTCTTATCGGTTCTTACTTTGCAAGCCGAAGACCCTCAGCACAGCCAATTCCTGCTTAGTTGTTAAGCAGCCCCAATTTATAGAGCGCTTTGGGGTCCCTCTGCCAATTTGGGATAACTTTCACGTGTAACGCTAAAAATACCTTTGAATTCAATTTCTTCTCTATCTCTTTACGGGCACGAGTTCCGATGTCCTTTAGGTGCGCCCCCTTTGCGCCAATAATGATGCCCTTTTGGCTATCCCGCTCAACAATTATCGAGGCATGGATATCGAATAGTTCTTTCTCTTCTCGCTTTGATAGGTCATCAATCACGACTGCAATCGAATGGGGAACTTCTTCAAAGAGTTCGGAAATGACAGCCTCGCGGATCAATTCCGAGATGGTCAGCTCAAGCTCTTGATCGGATCTCATCTCGGCTGGATAGAAGGCCGGTCCCTCTTTTGCATGTTTCGCTAATAGCTTTATCAGCAACCCAATCTGGGTATCGGTGAAGGCAGATACTGGGACTATCTCGTCCCAGGAGAATCCCCCGCGTTTCGCCAACTCCGAGGCGGCAATTAGCTGTTGCGGTAATTCATTCTCTTTACCCATATCAATCATCGTCACAACGCAAACTTTTATCGCGCTTTTATATGCGCCAATTTGTTTGGCAATATATAGGTCGCCATCGCCAACTGCTTCAATCGCCGGAATACATTGGATGATGATGTCAACGTCGCCAATACTTTCACTTACAACTTGATTAAGCGCTGAACCTAGAGTCGTCTTGGGTTTGTGAAGACCTGGGGTGTCGACCAAAACTAATTGGAAATCAGGTTCAGTAATTATTCCTCTAATGGCGCCGCGGGTCGTGTTTGGATGATGCGAAGTAATCGCGACTTTCTCCCCTACCAGGGCATTTATAAGAGATGATTTGCCAGTATTGGGTCTACCTACAATTGATACAAATGCAGATCTATGCGTCATCAATGCATAGGGTACATGCACTTTGAGGTAAGAACTCCATCGCATCTGAGACTGATGTGACGATTTCGGCACATCGCTCCCCAATTAAACGATGACAACCATCGCTAGTTGGTGAAGTTATTGGGCCAGGGACGGCGAGAACTACCTTCATTAACTCCGATGCATCGTGTGCGGTTCGAAGTGAGCCACTCCTAAATGCCGCCTCAATGACAATTGTCGCCCTTGATAGAGCCGCGATTAGGCGATTTCTTGTTAAGAATCTTTCAGGGCGCGCCTTCTCGTTAGGCATAACCTCCGAAATGAGAGATCCGTTAGCAAGAATCTCTTCGAAGAGTCGCTCGTTACCAGCTGGGTATCTCGCTGAGATTCCTGAGGCAAGGACGGCGGTAGTTCTTCCTTCTGCAGCAATCGCACCTCTATGGGCGTGAGTGTCAATCCCATATGCGCCACCACTAATAATCTCAATGCCACGATCTGCAAACCCCGAGGAGAACTCACTTGCGATACGTGCACCGTATTGGGTGGGATTTCGCGTACCTACTAGCGCGACTGAGTCACACCTTGGCGGAGATCCTTTGATGATAATCCCAATCGGCGGTGATAGTAGGTCATCAAGTGCGTGCGGCCATTTCGTATCGCCTCGAGTTACAAATTCGCCACCAGATTTACCGACTTCATCTTCAAGCGATGCGGCGCTTCGTTCTTGTAGTCGCTTGCGAACTCTTTCGAAGGAACGTTTCGAGGATACATAACCTGTTGATTCAATCCGCTCAATAACTTCTTCGGCGCCTCTTTCAGATACTTCAGCCGTCCAGAACTTATCGCCCGGATCTGTTGCAAAAAAGAGTCTTAGTAGAGCCAAATTCATTCGCCCGGCGCTCCACTTCTTAAAAGAAGTGCCCGCTCCACTTCATTCTTTTCTGGAGTATTTACCCCACTCATGTCAGCAATACTCCAACTAAGCCGGATGGTGCGATGAAAACCTCTTGCGCTCAGTTCTTCTTTATCCAAGAGAGCGTGCAATAAGGCCATTCCATCTTTGTTAGGGCGAAATCTCTCTCGGAGCAAACTTGGCGGAATCTGGGAGTTCAATTTAAAGGTTTCTTGTGCAAACCTTTCAGCAGCAATCGCGCGCGCTTTCATCACTCGGATTCGAATGGTTTCGCTCCGCTCGGCGCTAGAAGTTGATAACTCGAGTCGAGTTGGGCTTTCAACTCGTAGTCGGATATCTACTCGATCCAGAAGCGGGCCAGAGAGTTTCGCTAAATACCTTCGCACCTGAAGTGAAGTGCATTGACAACCACGTCCACGACCAGCAAATCGCCCACATGGACATGGATTTGCGGCAAGTAAGAGTATGAATCGAGCTGGGAAACTAGCAGTTAAGGCGGAGCGAGAAATAGTTATGGAGCCAGATTCCATCGGTTGGCGTAGCGCATCCAGTATTCCGCTATCGCACTCCGGAGCCTCGTCGATGAAGAGCACTCCTCTATGCGCAAGCGAACATGCGCCTGGTTTTATGGAGTTACTTCCACCCCCGACTAGCGCCGGGATTGTTGTGGAGTGGTGCGGAGCTATAAATGGAGGTTCGGTGCTAAGTACATTTCTATCCTTAAGAGTTCCTGCAATGGAGTGAATGCCACTCACTTCAATCGCTTCTTCCTCATCAAGGGAAGGCAGGATTGTTGAAAATCGCTCGGCCAACATGGTCTTACCAGAACCAGGTGCGCCAATCATTAATAGGTTATGGCCACCAGCTGCAGCAATTTCAAGCGCAACTTTATTCTCGACATGGCCAGCCACTTCGGACATGTCATGCTTTGAAACCTCTTTAGGGATATCAATGAGTGTTGGATTCTCAGCTCGAACTCCACTCTCCAAAAAGCCAATTACATGGGATAACTTAGAAAATGCGAGAACCTCTAAATCCTTTAAAAGTCCAGCCTCTTGAAAATTCTCTCTTGGGACAATAACTCTCGTTACGCCTCGATCCCTAGCAGCAATTAGGGTGGGAAGCACCCCGCGGACTGGTCGTAAGTTTCCTTCTAGCGAAAGTTCTCCAAGAAAGAAGGCTTTGGATAGATCGCTCTCTTTTAGTTGGCCAGATGCAGTCAGAATGGAAAGTGCAATTGGAAGATCAAAAGCTGAGCCGCTCTTTGGAAGCCATGCTGGTGAGAGCGAAACAGTGACTTTTCGGTTCGGCCAATTTCTACCGCTATTTAAAATTGCAGCTCTAATTCGATCACGTGATTCACTTAGAGTCGCATCCGGAAGTCCAAGTAACGAATACGCCGGAAGTCCGTTAGAGACATCCACCTCAATCTCTATTGGTTCGCCCTTTAGCCCAAGAAGATTTATTGAAGTTGTACGGGCCAGAGTCATAAGACGCCTTCGCGATAGTCCATTAAGAACTCACCGGAGCGTGCCACGAGTATTCCTGCGACATCGATCCGATATCGACTGCCAAGCCTTTGATGGGTAGCAAGCCATGCAAGGGCTAGTCGCTGGATTCGAAAAGCTTTTTCGTTCGAGATTGATTCGAGCGGGTCACCATGTGAAATGCTGGAGCGTGTCTTCACCTCTATGAAGATTATGGTTCCTTCTCGATCCTCTACA
>VGAF01000026.1 GCA_016870855.1 Actinomycetota bacterium
AAGAGTTTCCAGATACATATACGGGATTTCGGCTCGCATTGAGAAAGTTTATCGCTCTTATGGAATTCAAAATATTGCCCTACCGAAGGATGTGAGCGTAGTTGATATTGGTTGCAATGATGGGATTTTTCTCGCAAACTTTGTGAAATCTCGCGCTAGAGTTATAGGAATTGATTTGGAATTGAGCGAGCTCTTTTGCGCCATGTCTAATGTGCCAAACTCAGAAGTAGTTAGAGCAGGAATTTGGTATAAAATGGGTTTGGTATTTTTGAATCTGCGCCTAAAGGCTCTGACTCATCGCTTATTCGCTCCAACAAGAGTGAAGATATTAAGTTCATACCTCTCTTGTCGCTTGACCAGATAATCCCGTTAATCCTAAAGCCAAATGAAACCCTAGACATTCTCAAGATTGAAGCAGAAGGGGCTGAGCCTGAGGTACTTATTGGGGCCCGAGAATCGCTTAAACGAGTTCGTTATGCTGCCGTAGATGTTGGCCCTGAGCGAGGTCCAAAGCAAGTTAGTACTGGAAACTCCGTGACAAGAATTCTCTCTTCGATGGGTTTTCATTGCATTTATACTTCAAGGGACGGCAATAGAGTGTTGTTTCAAAACATGTCTTTAAAAGCTATTTCCGAGGAGTCTTACGCGATACCGCCCGAGCGCCAATAAAAAGAGTTTTCGGCAAAATCAAACGTTACTTGGTATGAATGCTCGAGAAATTCGTGGTGGGTAGTGGATTTGAACCACTGAAGGCAGAGCCGGCGGATTTACAGTCCGCTCCCATTGGCCGCTCGGGCAACCCACCTGAGCTATTTCGTGCGACCGAAGCCTACCTCAGCGGAATTCAGCAGGAAATCGCATTACAAGGTTGGGCGAACGCATGGGTCTAGCCTTTATCTCCATATGAGTTTCTTCGACGATTGGCGCGGCCTATTTACGCACTGGCGAACTGACCTCGTTGCTGGGGTAACTGTTGGAATAGTTGCACTGCCGCTCGCGCTTGGTTTTGCAATTACGACTGGCGCACCGCCGAGCGCTGGATTGATCACTGCAATCATTGCCGGATTCGTAGCCGCGCTATTTGGCGGTTCGAATTATCAAGTATCAGGCCCCACTGGAGCTATGACAGTTGTCTTAGTTCCAATTGTTGCCAAATTTGGAATCACCGCATTGGTAGCGCTCGGTATTACAGCAGGTTTGATGATTATGGCTATGGCAGCGCTCCGGTTAGGAAGATTCATTGACAGCGTTCCATTTGCAGTAATGGAAGGCTTTACCCTTGGTATCGCGCTCATTATCGCGCTGCAACAGATCCCGCTGATCTTTGAGGTTCCTAAAGCAGAAGGAACTCATACTTTCTCGGTTGCAATCGATACGCTCAAATACGCTTTTGCTCGAGAGATACATTGGATATCTGTTGCGCTGGCGCTCCTAACGCTAGGAGTAAAACGAAGTTGGCCCCTGTTGAAATCTCGCTTCGGAATAAGAGCGCATATCCCAGCTAGCGCAGTTGCGGTGCTGCTCGTTTCAGTTCTTGCCGCAGTCTCGAGACTTGATGTAAATCGAATTGGCGAATTACCCCGCTCGCTCGTTCCGAAATTCGAGCTCTCGATGCCGGATATTCCGCTTGTCGAATTCTTATATGCAGCCCTCGTCATCGCCCTATTGGGCGCAATCGAGTCGCTGCTCTCGGCGCGCGTGGCTGATGGAATGGCACACAAAGAGATTGATCACGAACAGTCGAAACACAAACCAAATAAGGAGCTCTTTGGCCAAGGATTGGCGACCATCGCCTCGGTCTCGGCTGGCGGATTACCAGCAACAGGGGCAATTGCTCGAACAAGTGTCAACGTACATTCCGGCGCCCGCACGCGTTTGGCGGCGATGGTTCACTCGCTATTCCTATTGCTTGTAGTTATTGCCCTCGCCCCAATCGTTTCGGGAATCCCAACCGCTGCTCTAGCCGGCGTACTTCTGGGAACATCGCTGCGAATCGCAAACCCGCGAAGCGTAAGAGAAGCGCTCACAACAACTCTGGGCGAGCGCGTCACCTATCTCGCGACGGCCGCTGCCGTTCTATTTATTGATTTGATTTGGGGAATTGTGATTGGCCTTGCTTTTCACTTTGTATCTAGCCGCATAGCTAGTCGCAAGATTTAACCCGCTAACTCCGCTCTTCAGCGATGGAATTACCGCCATCGACAACTAGCGCTTGCCCAGTCATATAACCGGCGCTCTCGGACGCAAGCCAAATTGCAAGTCCAGCGATCTCACTTGCTTGCCACTTCCACCTAGTGGAACTTTCAAACCTTGGTCTGCTTCGGTTTTACTCTGGGTATCTGTTGCAATCCAACCCGGCAAGATCGCATTACAAGTCAAACCAAGTTTCGCTTCATCTAACGCAATGGATCGCGTGAGGCCAATCATCGCCGCTTTGCTCGCCGCATACACCGGTTGATTGCGCATCGCCATCAATGGACCGGTAACGCTAGAGATCATGATTATCCGACCCGCACTTGAGTTGCGAAGAAGTGGCAACGCAGCTCTTGTCAGATTAACAGCAGTAAGTAGATTGCGTTCAAATCCGCGCTGCCAACCATCGATTGTGGTCTTAGTTAGATCGCTGGCTTCGTCCTCACTTATTGGTGAGCCAATACTTGCCATCCCCACGTTATTTACCAAGATATCTAGCCCTCCGAGATTTGCTACGAGCGCTTGCGCTTCGGATTCTTGGGTTAAGTCAGCAACAAATCCGCGGCACTTCAATTCAGCTGCGCGCTGATGAATTCGTTCTGTTGTGGAAGTTATAAATACATCGGCGCCACTTGCGATTAACGCTTTCGCTATCGCGATGCCGATGCCATTCGGTGCGCCCGCACCACTTACTAGCGCGGTTTGGCCGGCGAGAGAGGACATTGCATAATCTTAGATAGAAGCAAGTGCAGCGCGGCCGGCCTCAAGGCGGGCAACCGGCACTCGATAAGGCGAGCACGAGACATAATCCAGGCCAATTGAGTTGAAGAAGTGGATTGATTCGGGGTCGCCACCATGTTCGCCACAAACTCCGAGGTGGATATTTGGGTTTGATTGCCGGCCGCGCTCAACTGCGATCTGCATCAACTCACCGACGCCGAATTGATCGATGGTTTCAAATGGGGAGATAGTGAAAACTCCCAACTCCAAATAGCGGCTAAAGAACTCGGCCTCAACATCATCACGTGAGAAGCCCCAAGTGGTCTGGGTAAGGTCATTAGTTCCAAAACTGAAGAAGTCCGCCACCATTCCGATTCGGTTGGCGGTGAGAGCAGCTCGAGGAAGCTCGATCATCGTGCCAATATCAATTGGTAGCTCAACGCGCCGCTCAACTTCTACCTCTTTTATTACGCGCTCGGCGCTCTGACGGGTGAGTTTGAGCTCCATATGTGAACCAACTAGCGGAATCATGATCTCTACCTTGGGGTTGCCACCTACTTCAATCCGATCGGCCATTGCTTCGGCGATCGCGCGGACCTGGAGTTCATAGAGGCCAGCAAAAACGAGACCAAGGCGAACACCGCGTAAGCCAAGCATCGGATTTGATTCATGCATCCGAGCAACGGCATGCAATAACTCCTCGTCGCTCTCGTTCTTTTCGCCGCGCTCTTTGGCGAGGGCACTCTTTACCTTCAAATCCCCCAGGTCGGGAAGGAACTCATGGAGCGGCGGATCAAGTAGACGAATGGTCGTTGCTAAACCATCCATGACTTCGAGCATCTCGCGGAAATCTTTCCGTTGCATTGGAAGTAGAACAGCGAAAGCATCATCACGCTTCTTCTGAGTGTCAGCGAGAATCACGCGCTCAATTAGGACGCGTCGCTCGCCAAGGAACATATGCTCGGTTCGACATAACCCAATTCCTTCGGCGCCAAAGCGACGCGCGACATCAGAATCAGCTGCGGTATCTGCATTCGCCCTGACAAGCAGGCGTCGGCGTCGATCGGCATGACGCAATAAGCGATCAATTGATTTAATCAAGTCTTGCGTGGCTTCATCCTTATTCTGAGTTGCGTTTGTGATTCCATCTTTTAGATAGGTCACAACGGTGGATGGTGCGACTGGAACTTCCAGGTTGTAAATCTCGCCCGTCAATCCATCAATTGAAATAAGATCACCTTCATTGATCCGAGCTTGTCCCGCCAGCGCAAATCGCTCTACTTCATTCACCTCTAAATCTTCAGCGCCGCAGACCGCGGTCTTACCGACACCGCGAGCAACAACGGCGGCATGTGAGGTCTTGCCACCTCTACTAGTAAGAATTCCAACCGAAGCGAGCATTCCACCTAAATCATCGGGATTGGTCTCGCGTCTAATCAGAATGACCTTCTCGCCGGTAGCCGCACGTTCGGCAGCGCGGATCGAATCAAATACCGCAGCGCCAACGGCAGCGCCAGGCGATGCCGGAATTCCAATTGCGATTGGCTTATGCGCATCATCTCTTTGGAACTGGGGGAACATCAATTGGGCAAGTTGGTTACCTGTAACGCGCATCAGCGCTTCATCCATTGTGATTAGTTGTTCATCTACCAACTGGATTGCAATCCGGAAGGCCGCAGCAGGTGTGCGTTTTGCTACCCGGGTTTGAAGAATCCATAACTTGCCGCGCTCCACCGTGAACTCGATATCGCAGATATCGCGGTAATGAGTCTCCAGGCGATACATGATTCCGGCGAGTTCATCAAAGAGCTTCGGCGCCTTGGTGCGGAAATCAGCGAGCGTTAGCGGGGTTCGAATTCCAGATACGACATCTTCACCTTGGGCATTAGCTAGGTAATCCCCGTAAGCGCCGCGCTCGCCCGTGGCTGGGTCGCGGGTGAAACAAACACCGGTCCCAGAGTCTTCGCCCATATTTCCAAAGACCATCGCAACGACATTCACTGCTGTTCCGAGGTCGTCAGCAATTCGCTCGCGGCGGCGATATAACTTGGCACGTTCAGTGTTCCATGAGTCAAATACGGCATAGACCGAAAGATCGAGTTGCGCCCGCGGATCTTGTGGGAATGGCGATCCAGATTCGGTCTCGACAATCTCCTTATAGATGGTGACCAGACGCTGCAACGCTGAAACCGAGAGTAGGTGGTCTTGAGTTACGCCCTCGGATTTTGAGAGTTCGGCCATAGCGTTCGCGAACTTGCTTCCTTCAATACCAAGCACAGTCTTACCGAACATCTGAATTAGACGTCGATAGGCATCCCAAGCAAATCTTGGATTCTTTGTCTGCTCACCTAGTCCGACAACCGATTTGTCATTCAAACCAACATTAAGAATGGTCTCCATCATTCCTGGCATGGAATTCTTCGCGCCCGATCGAACGCTGATCAGTAGCGGATTTTCGCCATCGCCAAATCGCTTCTGGCTCTCATCCTCGAGTCGACGAAGTGACCTGGTTACTTGAACTTCTAATTCGAGCGGCGCCTTGCCCTCACTTAGATACTTCTTACACGCGTCGGTTGTGATTATGAATCCTGGCGGAACGGGGATTCCAAGTCGTGTCATCTCAGCAAGATTTGCACCTTTGCCGCCGAGGAGATCCTTTAGATCACGATTTCCCTCCGCGAAGGCGTAAACGTACTTTGTTGTCATACCAAGATCACCAGATCGACCAGCCGCCATCTACGCGAATCTCTTGACCGGTAATCCACTTACCAGCATCGGATGCCAAGAGGGCTACCGCGCCTTTCACATCTTCAGCAAGCCCGGTGCGGTGAAGCGCATTCATATTGCGAAACTTTTCCACCATCTCTTTATTGGTCTCATCATTAGGTATCTGACCCGGCGAGATGCAGTTGACAGTAACTCCGTGCGGTCCGAATTCAGCAGCCAGGGCGCGGGTTAGATTCAAGACGCCAGCTTTAGCAGATATATATGGTGCGCCAGATCGCAAAAACTCTTTGTTGTAGGTGCGCGGATCCATCGCTAGTTGTGCCGCGATAGAACCGAGGGTAATGATTGCACCACGTTTCTTTGGGATCATAACTTTTGCAGCTTCTTGCGCAGTTATGTACGTGGCAAGAGTGTTCATCTCAAAAGCGGCAATGAACTCTGAAATCTTTCCGTGGGGAGGATGTGATCGCGTTTGATGGCCACCTGCATTTGCAACCGCGATATCAAGCGTGCCCGACTTCTCAACTATTCGTTCCACTAGTGAGTGCACGCTCGCTTCATCACGTGCATCGACTGTTTCGCTATGCACTTTCAATCCGCGCGCACTCAACTCGTTCGCAGTTTCTTCGCAAACTTCGCTCCGTCTTGAAGCGATGTAAACCGTCGCGCCAAGTTCGGATAGGCTCTCAGCAAATGCTTTGCCAAGGTGGGTTCCACCCCCGGTAACAAGGGCAACGCGACTACTTAGATCAAATAGCTCTTTGCTGGCGCGATTTGTCATCCGCCAAAGATAACTTGCCCGGGCTGGAGCGCGGCGGCCTGGAAATCTCACATCTTTCCAGCAAATAGCGCGGCTCCGTGGGCCTTCCTTTACCTATTCGTTATAGGTACAGGCAGGGCACGACTATTGAATACCCGTACTCCCAGCGATAGATTTCAACTCGCTTGGGCATTGCCGTCATGCCGTGATGACAATTCCTTGCATCCTCATTAACGGAAGTTCTTGCTGAAAGGACACTATGAACTCCACAGTCAAACGGGGGCTCGTCTCTCTCTTGGCCGCTTCGTCACTTGTAGCAACAATGCTGTTGGGAATTGCACCAGCACAAGCCGCTAAGGGTGCGAACTGCCAGGTAAACACCCCGGCGGCAAGCGCACAGTGCGATCTGATCACTGTAGCTCTTGTCAACAAAGTATTAACTCTTGATCCTGCTAACCCAGGTCGTACAACTAACCAAAACTATGTCACGCGTCTGCTCGTGCAAGGACAACTCTTCCGCTATGACGGAAAGGGTGTTGCGCAGCCTGACCTAGTCGATACCTACAACGTTTCTAGCGATGGTCTAACTTGGACCTTCGTATTGAAGAAGGGCTTGAAGTACTCCGATGGTGTAACTCCTGTCACCGCTGATGATGCGGTATTTAGCTGGGAGTACAACCTAAAGCCTGCACCTCCAGGATTTACCAGCGTGACAAATGTTGCGGCATCTGATGCACGTACCATTGTTGTAACGCTAAGCAAGCCATTCTCCGATTTCCCACGTGCGATTGCTGGTATCTACTGGACCATCAACCCACGGAGCGCGGCTGCTAACAATGCTGCTTACTGGAGCAATCCACTAAGCGCTGGTCCATTCCGTATCAAGAAGTGGGTACAAGGAGCCGATGAGTTCCTAGTAGAGGCAAATCCAAATTACTGGGCGAAGTTGGCCGTCAAGCGAGTTCGCTTCTTGGCTATTCCAGATCCGGTAACACGCGTCCTTGCGCTAAAGCAAGGCACGATTGATTACGCCTTCGATCTTCCAGCCTCTATCGGTAGAAATCAGCTAAATGATCCGAAGCAATTCCGTGGCACGCCTTTCCAGCTCCAAGGTAACTTCACCCTGGACTTCAATCTCCGCGCTGGAAATGAAGATAAGCCATGGTTTGATCCCAAGGTACGTCAGGCGCTCTCCTTCGCACTTGACCGTAAGCAGTTCAGCGATCTCGCCTTCAGCGGTGAAGTTGTTCCTTCTTGCGCACTTACCTATCCAACAAATCCAAACTATCTCTGCGTAAAGCCTGGTGGCGTAAAGCAGGATCTACAGAAGGCTAAGGAGTTACTTGCTCAAACCAAGTGGCCAACCGGCTTCCCGATCCGCTTGAGCGTCTTTAACCGTCCAGGTTGGGCAGATGGTGCATCGGTCATTGCTTCTCAGTGGGCGAAGATCGGCGTAGTTGCAACAGTTGCTGCTGAACCAGATGCAGTCGGACTTGCTGGCCAGACCAATGGAACCTTCCAGGTCCAGCTCTCAGGTTACGGCTCAACATGGTTGAGCGGTGGTCTTGCAACCTACATGGGCGCTGTTGGCGCTTGGACTGTCTGGTCTGGCTCGAAGTCAAATGACGCACTTGTCTCTACTTACGATGCCGCAATCGGTAAGAAGGCGCAGCAAGCTGTACTCACCACAATCGAACAGTTGATCTGGGATGAGTCGGCTCATATCCCCGTCGGACAACGTTCAGGTTGGGGCGCATCACGTCTACCAGCAGGCGTATTCCAGAATGCGACTGCAACTGACCTCTATGTCGTCAAGCAGACACCTGCTCTAGACGCACAGAAGAAAAAGAAGTAACTAGTTAGGAATTGGCGGGGCGAGGGGAGAAATCTCTTCGCCCCGCCAATATATAAATAGAAGGTGCGTTTCGGGGTCATTGTCTTTGACCCGCTAGCGATTTAGACTCAAACCAAGCCCAGCCAGAGATGATCTTTACGGCTCCGAAGAGATAGGACTGGAAACGTTAGCAATGGCTCCAGATAAGGCTTCTACCGCCCCCGAAGAGATATTGGCAGAACAGCGCCTGCCGGATAAGAACAAGATTGCGCTCCGAAGAACCTTGATTGGTCGAATCTTCCGATCACTTGTAGTGGGTTTCTGGGTTATGTTCATCGCTTTCTCGCTACTCCGCTTTAGCCCCGGCGATCCAATCCGTAATGCGCTCGGTACTGATGCGACCGAAGAAGCGGTCGCTGCGCTCCGTGAGGTTTATGGTCTAGATCGACCATTCTTTATTCAATTTTGGAATTACTTTACCGGGGTCTTTCAAGGTGACTTTGGCGTCTCGTTCTTCTCCAGCCGCGATGTCTCTGAAGTAATCTCAACTCACCTCCCAGTCACATTGATGATTATCTTGCTTTCAATTCTTGGCGCCGTCACACTTGCAGTCCCGATTGCGCTCTCGGTCGCACTTAGCCGCCGTCCTGGGGTCACATATTTCTTCCGTACCGCAACTTCAATTTCGCTCGCACTCCCTGGATTCTTCCTCGCACTTATCGGATTGCTGTACTTCGGCACTGTTCTAAATTGGGCGCCGGCGGCGGGATATGAAGGTAACTTCCCGGGAAATCTCAAGTATCTATGGTTGCCGGCGCTGGTGAACTGTTTCTCCCTCGTGCCAATCCTCTCGCGCGTACTTCATAGTTCATTGATGGATACCCTCGATGAAGAGTATGTAGAGACTGGTGTTATTAGAGGCGTGCGCAAACTCCGCTTCTATTGGTCCTACATGCTCCGCCCATCACTTGCACCAACAGTGGTGCTCTTGAGCTACATGATTGGTGTGATGATCGGCGGCACGGTCGTTATGGAAACAATCTTCTCGCTACCGGGAATTGGGCGAGAGTTGATTCAAGCGGTCGATACCCGTGATTACGCGGTGGTCCAAAGCATCGTGATGGTCTTCGGTTTGATTGTTGTCTTTGTAAGTTTCATCGGCGATCTACTTGGCTATCTATTAGATCGGCGAGTGACGCTCTCATGAGTAAAGAAAAGAAGAAGCGTAAGGATCGCGGTGAAGGCGCCTTTGGCCTCTACGCTGGATTTGGCATGTTGGGAGCGATGCTACTTGCCGGACTTCTGATACCAATCTTCAGCAAGTACGATCCAAATGGTCTCGGCCCAGACCAGATCTTCCCGCCTAGCTCGAAGTACTTCTTCGGCACCGACATGCTTGGTCGCGATGTCTTCACCCGCGTCTTTGATGCTGTCTTTGTTGACTTGGGTACTGCTCTTATCGGCGTACTTATTCCGCTCTTTGTTGGCACGGTGGTTGGAACGCTTCTTGGGATCTCCCGAAACCGACGCGTTAATTCATTTGTTGGTTCGCTGATTGATGGCATTAACGCTTTCCCTTTCCTAATCTTCGTAATCGCACTCGTTGCCTTCCTTGGCGCTGGCCTCGGTAGCATCATCATCGCGCTCTCGCTAGTTAACTGGGCGCGTTATGCGCGTATCGCTCGTACCCGCGCGGTCGTTGTAAATCAACAAGGTTATGTTGAAGCAGCGCGCACGCTCGGCTATTCACCAACTCGTATTCTCTTCCGCCACATCATTCCCAATGTCTCTTCTGAGACCCGCGCATATGCGTTAAGCGATTTCATCATCGTGATCATCGCTGTTGCCGCGCTCTCGTTCTTGGGCCTTGGCGTATCGCCCCCACAAGCCGAGTGGGGCGCCATGATTAAAGATGGCGCAAACATCATCACCCTCGCATGGTGGACCGCGGTCTTCCCTGGCCTTGCGCTCTGCTGGGCCGGTATCGCAGTCGCGCTTATTGCTGAAGGGTTAAGCCGTCGCCTAAGAGAAGGAGGCCAGCGATGAAACAAGCGGGAACGCTCCTAGATCTTGTCGATGTCGAAATTGGTATCCCCCATCCACGGCGCGACACTTTGGTAATCGTGCGTAAAGCGAACTTCTCAGTCAACTACGGTGAGATGGTCGGCATCGTTGGTGAGTCTGGCTCTGGAAAGACGATGGTCTGCCGCGCAATTATTGGAACTCTAAAGCGGCGCGGCGCCGAAGTTATTGGTGGCCAAGTCAATTTCGAAGGGCAAGATCTTTCGAAGATCTCTGAGTCAACTTGGAAATCCCTCCGTGGCAAAGTGATTGGCTACGTTCCGCAATCAGCACTTGCCGGTCCTAATCCAGTTCTAACGATTGAGAAGCAGCTCGCCGAAGCTCTTGAGAACACCGATGGCAAAGGTTCGATCAAGGAGCGTTCGAAAGAATTACTTGATCTAGTCAAGATCCGCCGAATTGATACCGTGCTTCGCCAATACCCATATCAACTCTCGGGCGGTATGCGTCAGCGCGTGATGATTGCCTGCGCCTTGGCGACAAGTCCCAAGTTGTTGATTGCTGATGAACCAACAACCGGACTTGATGTAACAGTCCAATCCCAGATCATGGAGCTCCTAAAGGAGATCCGTAAGGAGCTAGGAACGGCAATCATTTTGATCTCACACGATCTAGCACTTGTCGATGATGTTTGCGACAAGGTGGTTGTGATGCATGCCGGCGCAACTGTTGAAGTTGGCGGTACTGGGAGCATGGCAAAGCCAAAGCACCCTTACACAATCGCGCTCAACTCCTCACGTATCGATATCGCAAAGCCGGGCGGCGAATTGATCACCATCGCTGGGAATCCGCCATCGGTTGGTGAGTGGATGGCTGGTTGCAGATTTGCCCTCCGCTGTTCCTACAAAGAAGCTGACTGCGCCGTAGGCGAACATCCACCGCTATTCGGAGAGCGTGGTGGCCACCAGACCGCTTGCCTACACGCAGATAAGATCTAAAGGACCAGAACATGACCAATGAATTATTGATGGAAGCTCGCGATGTGAGCGTCACCTTTGGTGGCGGCGTAAACACAGTAAAAGCGGCCCAGAACTGCTCCTTGACGCTCCGCGCTGGCGAACCGATCGGAATCGTCGGTGAATCAGGCTCTGGTAAATCAACGCTGGCCCGAGTTCTTGCTGGGCTACAAGCGCCAACTGGTGGCGAAGTTCTCTTCCGTGGTAAGAGCGTCTTTAAAGGAAGTAAGTCCTACCTGGATGGAACTCGTAATCAAGTTCAAATGGTCTTTCAAGATCCCTACGGGAGCCTAAACCCACAATTAACTGGGCTCTCAGCGGTAGCTGAAGCGGTTCGTATCCATAAGAAACTCGGTAAAGAAGAGTCTGAAGCAAATGCTCTGGAACTTCTCCAGCGGATGGGTATCGGAAAACTTGATGCGCTTAAGAAACCACGCCAACTCTCCGGCGGCCAACGCCAACGCGTCAGCGTCGCGCGCGCACTTTCAGCGAGCCCATCGGTATTACTTGCCGATGAACCAACCTCAGCGATTGATCAATCGGCACAAGCCCAACTATTGAAACTCTTCCTCGGGCTACTCAATGATGGGCTCTCCATCGTTTTGATCTCCCATGACCTTGGCGTCATCCGCTATCTCACCAAGCGCGTCTACGTTATGAAAGATGGCGTCTTTGTCGAATCTGGCGAAACCGAGAAGGTGTTTAACGATCCCCAAGAGGAGTACACCAAGTTGTTACTTGCTTCGATTCCAGGCGAATTGGGTAAGGCAGCGCGGCAAAAACTCGCTCGTTAGATCCGAATATCTAAGGTGGTTCCACCATCAACGATAATTACTTGACCTGTAACAAAAGATGAGTGTTCCGATCCCAAGAAGAAGATAACTTCGGCCTGTTCGCTCGTTTTGGCAAACCTTCCCATTGGAATTGCGGCGAGTAATCTGGCTTCAGTCGTTAGACCTTTCTTCTCCAGATCTCCCATATTCCGACTCTCGGTAAATCCAGGCGCAACCGCATTTGCGCGGATCCCATCTCTTGCCCATTCAAGTGCGAGCGTGCGCGTTAAAGCTTCGATACCGGCTTTGGCGGCCGCGTAAGAAGCGCGCCCCGGCAGCGCGATATGGGCAACGATTGAGGAGATAGAGACGATCGCGCCTTTCCCAGAAGCCTTGAGATACGGGTAAGTGGCTCGGGCGCAGCGAAACGCCCCATCGAGATGTACCCCGAGAATTCGATCCCAATCTTCATCTAAATAGGTGGCGGTATCGCCCTGGCGGAAATTACCCGCGTTATTTACTAAGACATCAATCCGACCAAAGTGATCGCCAACGCTCTTTACACCGCTATTAACCGAGGCGCTGCTCGCAACATCCATCACAACGCCAAAGACGCGCTCGCCACTTGGATCGATTGCGGCTACTGCAGCTTTAGCTTCGCTCTCACCCAGAT
>VGAF01000027.1 GCA_016870855.1 Actinomycetota bacterium
CTCAGCATGACCCATATGAAGATCCCCGGATGGATAGGGAAACATATCGAGGACATACTTCTTAGGCCGCGGATCCTCTTTCTTGCCGGAGCGGAAGGGCGCGAGTTCATCCCAAATAGGTAACCACTTCTCTTGAACATGGTTGATGTCGTACGCCTCATGCATATGCGTAGGTTACCGCCAAACGACGCCAGTTAATTCTTCACTTACCTGCCAGAGATTCTTTGCCAGTTCTTGATCATATGCAATTGAGCGCGCACGTACTGCCTTTGGAAAACCGCGCATCTCAAAGAGTCCATCTGGTCCAATAAAAGATGCGCCATAAAGGTTTGGGAATGTCGCAGCACATAAAGTTGGAAGGGCGCCTCGCGCTGCAGATTGAGCAATTACTCCATTCATTAACGCAGTGCTCCGCTCCTCCCAGATATTGCCTTTCATCTGAGGGGCGACGCTTTGAAGATTAGTGTTGGAATAACCTGGATGCGCTGCGATGGCGGTGAAGCCCCACTCTTTTGCGCTTGCAATCCTTGCTAACTCAAAAGTAAAGAGAAGGTTTGCCAATTTACTTGCACCATACGCACCCCATGGCGAGTACTTGTTTCTTCCTAAACAGACATCCCTAATGGCTCCAGCCGTACCATCTCCAAAGTTGCCCATTCGATGGGCTTGGCTAGAGATTGTGACGATTCTTGACTTGACGCGTTCTCGAATCAATCCAGCAAAGGCAAAGTGACCAAGATGATTTGTGGCCATCTGCATCTCAAAGTCATCGCTAGTTTTTCGTAATGGAATTGCCATGATTCCTGCATTTAGTATCAATACATCAATCTCGTAATCAACCTTGCGCGCTGCGCGACGAACACTCTCAAGATCGGCAAGGTCTAACTCAAGTAAATCAATCCGTTCGCTTGATAGCTCCTTCTTTACCGATTCTGCTTTTTCAAGTGATCGAGCTGCAATTGTGACTTTAGCCCCCACTCGAGCTAATTCGCGGGCCGCTTCTTTTCCGATTCCACTTGTTGCACCAGTTATGAGAAATCTCTTGCCTTCAAGGTTGGGTAAGTTTCTTGCGCTCCAGCCAGATGGGATTTTCTGTAGCGCTAGTCCGCGACCGCTCTTTGTATCACTCATCTCGTGATTCCCATTCCCTAATTCCATTGTCTTCATTCAATTGTCTTAACTCTTATGTGTGGAGCTAGTTGGTGGAGCTAAGGGGACTTGAACCCCTGACCCCCTGCATGCCATGCAGGTGCGCTACCAGCTGCGCCATAGCCCCGTAAACATGGGCACCCTACAACAATTACGCGCCGCTTTCTTCTCCATAAATCGGTTCAGGGAGCGAACCGGCATTGTGCTCAACCAAGATCCAGCCTTTTCGGTGATGGCCAGTTTCCAGAATTGACCAGGAAGCATTTGAAAGTCCACCAATTGTTGCCCACTGATTCATTGGTAGCGCGAGCATCTTTCCGATAACAATTCTCGCCGTTCCACCATGTGTGACCACAACAAGAGTAGATAACGAAGGCTCAAGCGCTCGATTTATGGCTGCGACAGCGCGATCGGCAATCTCACTTCGCCGCTCTCCAAAATCGCCAGCGGGCTCATCGTTACCATCTAACCAATTTACAAATCGTTCGTAATCATCAGCGCGGTTCTCTTCACCCGTGCGTCCTTCCCACTTACCACCATTCGTTTCACGTAGCCCGGCATCGATATGAACCGGAAGTTTTGAGATTTCCACTAGCGCAGCTGCAGTTTGTTGGGTTCGAATCAAATCACTACAAACAATTCTTTCAGGTCGAAGTCCCATGAGAAGTGGCGCAGCTCTACGTGCTTGGGAATGTCCAGTCTCATTCAATGGAATATCAGAGTGACCTTGGAAGCGATTCTCCAGATTCCAATCAGTTTGACCATGGCGCCATAGAACAATCCGCTGTCTCATAATTGGTTGCTCGCCCTCTTCTTCTCATCATCTTTTACTGCCATCAATTCAATCCTGGGACAGTCGTTCCATAATTTCTCCAGCATGTAGTACTGGCGGATCTCTTCGGTCTGGATGTGCACCACAAGATCTTCATAATCAAGGAGAATCCAATGGGGAGATTTCTCGCGCCGGAGAGGTTTCTCGCCTAGCGTTGCCAATTTCAATTCAACTTCATCGCCAATAGCATCAATCTGTCGCTCATTTGCACCGCTTACTAATAAGAAAACCTCGCTCAAAACCATCTGTTCAGTTAAGTCGATTGCCACTAGATCTTTTCCAAGCTTCTCTAACGCCGCTGCGGCAGCGCTCTCAAGGTGTTTCAGGGTGGAGTTACGCGGCGCCATATAGGTGCTTCTCCTTTATGTAACTTAGGACGTCCGCTGGAAGAAATGCGCCAACATCTTCCCCATGGTTGAGACGATTCCTTAGCTCCGTAGCTGAGATATCCAACGCGCCAATTTCCAGCGTCTCGAATGTGGCTCCTGAAATAACAGGAACATCGCTCGCACCTGGGCGAACGACGACAAGGAAATCGACCAATCTAGTTAACTCATCAAATCGCTCCCAAGAAGGAAGTCCAGCGAAAGCATCACTTCCAATAACCCAGGTGTATCGATCTGCTGGAATCAAATCTTTAATCTCTTTAACGGTATCTATTGCAAATGAGGGACCCGCTCTTCGAATCTCGCAATCGCTTATGGTCAACGCTTCATCCTTTAGCGCTAACTTGGCCATCGCTAACCGGTCAGACGCCGGAGCTGAGCCACTTTTTTGATATGGATCGCCGGCTGGTATGACTACTAAGCGGTCGAATTTTCTCGTTGCTAATAAAAATCTAATGAGAAGTAAATGCCCATTGTGGAATGGATCGAATGTGCCACCAAAGAGTGCGCAGTTTTTAATCTTTATCAAGTCTCAATACTAAATAGAGAAGTAACATCAAGATTCCAAAGGCGAGGCCTCCAAAGAAGACAGGATGCACCGGAAGTTCGCGCCCAGTCTCGCTAAACAAATCCACAGCTCGTTCGGAAATGATTCTGTTGAACATGGACGGCATAATAACTCCTAGAGCTCGCCCTTCTCCAATAGAGTCATAAATTCGCGCTCCCCTATAACCCGAACTCCTAATTCCTCAGCTTTCTTCGCCTTAGAACCCGGCGAATCGCCCACCACAACATAATCCGTCTTTTTTGAAACCGAAGAAGCAGCTTTTCCGCCCCTTTCAGTTATTGCCTCCGTCACACCATCTCTAGAGAAATTCTCGAGTGAGCCAGTTACCACAATTGTCTTGCCGGCAAGTGTTTGTGGTTTTGCGCTAGTTGCAACTTGCTCGAGAGCCACCCCGGCAGAGCGCCATTTCTCAATGATTTCCCGATGCCAATCCTCAGCAAACCAATCTTGAATACTCTCAGCAATCACTTCTCCAACGCCATCGATTGCAGATAGTTCCGTGGTTGAGGCGCCGGCAATTGCATCAATGGAACCAAATTCACGAGCGAGCGCCTGGGCTGCGGTTGGTCCGACGTGTCTGATGGAGAGCGCGACGAGTACTCGCCATAAGGGTCGAGACTTAGCTACATCAAGTGCTACAAGAAGTTTCTCGGCATTTGCCGCAATCGTTCCATCTTTCTTCTTAAAGAATTCACTCTTCATCAGCGACTTCTCATCTAAAGCAAATAGATCACCTTCATCGCGAATCAATTTTGAATCCAAGAGAGCTTGGGCGGCTTCGTAACCGAGCACATCGATATCAAGCGCCGCTCTTGAGCCGATGTAGTAGATGCGCTCTCGTAGTTGAGCTGGACAGGATTGCGAATTGGGACAACGGATATCAACATCCCCTTCGCTCATGGCGCGCAATGGAGCTCCACATTCCGGACACTTCTTCGGCATTACAAATTCGCGCTCGCTACCCGTCCTTCGCTCTACAACTGGACCGAGAATTTCAGGAATCACATCTCCAGCTTTTCTAAGCACTACAACATCGCCTATCAAGACGCCTTTGCGACGAACTTCTTCAATGTTATGCAACGTGGCGTTCGTGACGGTTGAGCCTGCGACTCTGACTGGTTCCATAAACCCAAATGGAGTAACTCTTCCGGTCCTACCAACGCTGACGCGAATATCAATTAATTTTGTGGTCACTTCTTCTGGTGGATATTTATAGGCAATCGCCCACTTTGGCGCCCTAGAAGTTGAGCCGATGACTTGCTGGGCGGCACGCTCATTTACTTTTATTACTACGCCATCAATCTCATGCTCAACATCATGGCGATGCTCTAAGTAATAGTCGACGAACTTACGCACTTCCGCCTTGGAGGTGACTACTCGATAGCGTTCTGAGGTTGGAAGCCCCCATCTCTTCAAAAGTTCATAGGCCTCACTCTGGGTTGCAAATTCCCGCCCTTGGACCGCTCCGACTCCATGAACTATCAAGGACAAAGGTCGGGTAGCGGTAACTCTTGGATCTTTCTGTCGCAATGAACCTGCGGCAGCATTCCGCGGATTGGCAAAGGTAGTTTTTCCGGACTCTTCTAAGCCCTCATTTAATTCGTTAAATGCTGCGAGCGGGAAGAAAATCTCTCCCCTAATCTCGACGAGCTTTGGTGGCTGAGAATCCTTTAGAGACGTTGGTATTCCCTTAATGGTCCGTACGTTTACAGTCACGTCTTCTCCGGTCGTGCCGTTTCCGCGCGTTAGCGCTCGCACCAGTTTTCCAGCCTCGTAAATTAGATTTATTGCTAGCCCATCGACTTTTAGTTCACAGAGCCAACTCTTTGCTGAACCATCATCCTCTTTTTTGACTCGCTCAAACCAGGCCTCTAGCTCATCAGAGCTGAAAACATTATCAAGGCTCATCATCCGCTCGCGATGATCAAATTGGGTGAAGTGAGTTGCAAATCCTCCACCTACTTCTAGCGTCGGTGAATTGGGATCGCGGAGTTCGGGATGTTTACCTTCTATTTTTTCTAACTCTCTCCATAGCGCATCAAATTCAGCGTCAGAGATTGTGGGTTTATCTTGAACGTAATATCTATATTGGTGATCGCGAATCTCTTCTGCAAGTTCGCTCATTCGCCTTCGAACTTCGCTATCGCCTTTTCCGCTCATGCCGTGCCTGCAATCGTTGCAGAACCAACTACTCGATCGCCGTCATAAATAACCATCGCCTGTCCAGTTGCTAGGCCAAAAATCGGTTCATCCAACTCCGCGTGCAAACTACCCTCGCCGGTTTCGCTCCAATATGTGCATGGATGGGCTTCGCCATGGGCCCGAACTTGCACGAAACCGCGCGCTTTTTGTGAGGTTGCAGCCGGGCCGCACCAAATTGCCCGTTCGCCACTAATCGCCTTTATTGCGAGGGATTCTTTCCCACCGACTACAACTGTGTTGCTCTTCGGTTCAATTCGAAGTACGTAGCGCGGTTCGCCTGTGGGAGTCGGAATTGTGATTCCTAACCCGCGGCGCTGGCCGATTGTGTAGGTGAAGGCGCCCTTATGTTCGCCCAATTTGGTTCCTGACTCATCAACTATTGGACCAGTCTCGCTACCAAGTCGATCGCGTAACCAACCTGCGTTATCTCCAGAAGGCACAAAACAGATGTCATGGCTATCAGGTTTATTTGCAACAGTTAGCCCGCGTGCGGACGCTTCTTTCCGCACATCTTCTTTGGTTGTGTCGCCGAGCGGAAAGAACGCTCCTTGTAGTTGCTCGCGATTTAAAACAGCCAAAACATATGACTGATCCTTTAGTGGATCGATTGCGCGATAGAGCAATCTTCCCGAATCGCTCTCCTTTGTAATTGCGTAATGTCCAGTAACGACTCCATCAAATCCCATCGCCTTTGCGCGATCTAAGACGGCTGCGAATTTGATTTTTTCATTACAACGCAGACATGGATTCGGAGTTCGACCGCTCGCATACTCAGCGAGAAAGTTTTCAACTACGTTTTCATGGAACTCATCGGACATGTCCCAGATATAGAACGGGATACCGATTCGATCTGCGGCTCTGCGGGCGTCATGCGAATCTTCAATAGTGCAGCAGCCACGAGCGCCAGAGCGATATTTCTTTGGGTTTTTTGAGAGCGCGAGATGAACGCCAATAACTTCATGACCAGTTTCCTTGGCGCGCGCCGCAGCCACGGCAGAGTCGACTCCTCCGCTCATTGCTGCAATTAATTTCATGCAGTACTCCGGTATGCAGCCCTGGCACGCTCGATGACCTTCTTGATACAGGTATGGAAATAATCGATATCAGCGCGGGAATTCTCAGCTCCAAGAGAGAATCTAAGCGAGGAACGAGCCTCTTTCTCGCTCAATCCCATCGCAAGTAATACATGGCTAGGTTGTTGTACACCGGCTGAGCAAGCCGAGCCGGTCGAACATGCAATCCCCTCACCATCAAATAGAAGTAAGAGCGAATCGCTTTCTGTATTGGGAAAGCGCACATTTAAAATTCCCGGGAGGTGTTCCCCTTCAGCTGCATTGAAGATTGCATCCGGAACATCGGCCTTAATTGTCTCTTTAAGTGAATCTCGTAGCGATGCAACATAGAGGGCGTTCTTTTCACGATTTCGTATTGCTACTTGAGCTGCGGATGCAAAAGCAACTATGGATGGGGCATTCACGGTTCCCGAACGGATGTCGCGCTCTTGTCCGCCGCCGTGAAGAAGTGGAGTGACATCCTCGCCACGCTTGAGAATTAGCGCACCAACGCCGACCGGACCCCCGATCTTATGAGCGCTTATCGTCATGGCGAATAGTCCAAGTTCGGCGAAATTTAAGGGGATCTTCCCAAAACTCTGGATCGCATCCGTGTGAACTGGGATCGAATACTTCTGGGCTAATCTCACAACTTCACTAATGGGCTGGATTGTTCCTACTTCATTGTTGGCGTGAATGATGCTAACTAATGCAATCTCTTCACTTCGGTTCTCTAAGGCGCTCTTTAGAAATTCGAAATTTATAAAGCCTTCGCGGGTTACTGGAACTTCAATAACCTCCGCTCCTTCTTCTTCAGCTAACCAATGAACTGGGTCGAGGATTGCGTGGTGTTCGAAGGTAGAGATGATGATTACTCGCCGCTTGGGATTCTCACTTCGCCGCTTCCAGAAGATTCCCTTTATTGCAAGATTATTTGCCTCAGTTCCACTTCCGGTAAAAATTACCTCGCTCGCTTCGCATCCAGCCAAGGCAGCAATCCGCTCGCGGGCTTCTTCAACGTTCTTGCGGACTTCTCTTCCATAGCCATGATGACTTGAGGGGTTTCCTAGTTCGCGGGCTTGATCGACAAATGCTTGTAGCGCCACATCATTTATTGGCGTGGTGGCAGCATTATCAAAATAGACGCGCGGCATGGGTTAATTCTAAAGCGCAGGGGTGACCAGCAGGTTATGCGCGCTTTGCCTTGAGCGCCTCGCGCGCCTGAGGGAGAACAGCAAACAAGTCACCGACAACGCCAAAATCTGCAAGATCGAAGATGGGCGCTTCTGGATCCTTGTTGATTGCAACGATGGTCTTAGATGTCTGCATGCCTGCGCGATGTTGAATCGCTCCAGAAATTCCACAAGCTATGTAGAGCTGCGGGCTAACCGTCTTTCCGGTCTGACCAACTTGATGAGTATGGGGGTACCAACCTGCATCAGTTGCAGCGCGCGATGCTCCAACTGCTGCTCCAATTAAATCTGCCATCGCTTCGACTTCCGCAAAGTTTCCATTTGTGCCACGTCCGCCTGAGATCACAATCTTTGCCTCAGTTAGATCAGGGCGGCCACCTTTAACGGGCGGTTGAGAATTTGAAATTGTTACCGTTTTATCTTTTGCCTCGATTGAAACTTCGAACTTCTCAATGCTAGCAGCAGCGCTAGCCACGCCCGCTTCGATCGAGCTAGGTCGAATAGTTATGACTGGTGTTCCAACTTTGACTTTAGCGTTGACGGTAAATGATCCGCCGAAGACAGATTGAGTGGTTGATAAATCACTGCGGAAGTCGGTTGCATCGGTTATTACGCCACCGGCAATTCGAAGCGCCAACCTTCCCGCAATTTCTTTACCACGCGCTGATGAGGCAACCAAGAGCGCTTCAGGTTTTTCCTTGGCAACAACTTGGGCTAACGCAGAAACCGCAGCTGCGATTCCGTGCTTTGAAATCTCATCATTTTCTACAACTATCAATCGATCAATTTCAGTCCCAGATAGTTGCGCAGCAAGTGCATCGCCCGCTCCGTTATTAGCGAGAATCACTCCGATCGCGCTTCCGGCGCGCTTTGCAAAAGTTGCTAATTCGCCGGGTGTTTTGGCAACTTTCGAGCCATCGTGATCTACGAGAAAGAGAATGTTGGCCATAGTTACACCAACCGCTTCTCAAGTAAGTAATCCGCTAACTTTGTACCGCCATCACCGGAATCCTCAAGCTTTACGCCTTTATCGCGCGGCGGCCTGGGTTGCGCTTCGAGAACTTCGCTCCAAGCGCCAGTTGTACCTACTTCTCCGGAACTAACACCGATATCGGCAAGCGCCTTGGTGTCAATCGGTTTCTTCTTAGCCGCCATAATTCCCTTAAAAGATGGATAGCGCGGCTCGTTGATCTTTTCAATCACGCTAACGACGCATGGAAAAGCAGCTGACATAGTTTCAACGCCACTCTCGGTCATCCGGGCAATCTCAACGCTCTTCGCGCCGGCATGAACTTTGACTGAACCTGCAAAGGTGAGTTGTGCCCAGCCGAGTGATTCGGCGAGCATCGCCGGAATTACGCTCATGCGAGCATCGGTAGATTCGGTGCCACAGAAAACTAAATCAAAACCGCCATCTTGAATCACTTTTGAAAGTACTTTCGCAGTCGCAACTGCATCAGAACCTGCTAAAGCTGGATCGCTGACCAAAACTCCGCCATCGGCTCCCATGGATAAACCTTTGCGAATCGCCTCAGTAGTTCGCTCTGGTCCCATAGAGATGAGTGTGATCGTATGTTCGGGGCTCTCTTTACCTTCATTTAATGGTTCTACGATTCGAAGCGCTTCTTCGATTGCATATTCATCTAAATCATTTAAAACTGCATCAACGCTCTCGCGATCCAGACGGCCGTTGACCATTTTCTTCTCGGCCCACGAGTCTGGAACTTGCTTAACGCAGATCGCGATTTTCATGCTCGGATGCTACTGGCGAGTAACCAACCCTTCCAATTGGAGATTGCACACCGCGCCGCCACTTGAGTGGTTGGATACCAAAGTGAGGCCAGCCGATCCCCGAATCTTGGGCGCCGTAGTTACGGCTGGGGGAACCAACTTCTCGCTCTGGGCACCCGCTGCAGATGCCGTCGAACTATGCCTCTTCAACGAAGTAGGCGGTGAGCTCGCCGAGACACGCTTCTCCCTTGCTCATAGAGACGGGCCGATCTGGCATGGCTATCTAGCCGGCATCCGAGCAGGTCAGCGATACGGCTATCGCGTTTACGGACCATGGCGCCCTGATCAAGGCTGGCGCTTTAATCCCAACAAACTTCTTATCGATCCATATGCGCATCAGTTATCTGGAGAGTTAAAAGTTGCACCCGAAATTTTCGGACATGAGGCCACAGATGAATTAGGTAACGGGTTTCTAGAGATTCAAGATCGACGAGACTCCGCTCCATTCGTTCCATTATCCGTAGTTACTGAAAACATCTCACGGGAAATACATAGACCAAACACCCCTTGGAATAAGACTCTGATTTACGAAGCTCATGTAAAGGGACTAACTTTTAGAAATCTTGATATACCCGAAAGTGAGCGCGGAACATATAAAGCGCTGGCGCACCCCTCGGTCATTACCCATCTAAAACAATTAGGTGTTACAGCGCTCGAACTCTTGCCGATCCATCACTTCTTGAGCGAGACCTCGGTCCGCTCTCGTGGTCGAGTCAATCATTGGGGATACAACCCCATCGCTTTCTCGGCACCGCACCGCGCGTATGCAGCAACAGATAATCCAGTTAAGGAGTTGCAAGATAGTGTTGCGGCGCTTCACAGCGCTGGGATTGAAGTTATTTTAGATGTTGTTTACAACCACACCGCCGAGGAAGGTAAACCGGGCCCCACGCTCTCATTTAGGGGCATCGACAATAAGACCTTCTATCGCCATTTGGTTGATGATCAATATGAAGATGTAACTGGTTGCGGAAATACTTTAGATACTCGAAGGCCCTACGTGGTTCGCATGATTATGGATTCACTTCATTGGTGGAGTGAAGTTATTGGAGTAGACGGCTTCCGCTTTGATTTGACCACTGCCCTGGCTAGGAATGGCGGCATAGATACTTATGGCTCGCTTATGTCAGCGCTTTCTGCCGATCCAATCTTGCGGGAACGGAAGTTGATCGCCGAGCCATGGGATATTGCTGGATACGCGCTTGGTGACTTCCCACATCCATGGCGTGAGTGGAATGACGCTTATCGCGACGCGGTCCGACAATTCTGGCTAGCCGATTCAGCTCGTGGGCATAGCAATGGCGTTTCTGATCTCGCCTCCAGGCTCGCCGGATCAAATGACATCTTCTATTTCCGTGGACCTACAAGCTCGATTAATTTCATAACAGCACATGATGGTTTCACCTTAAATGACCTCGTCTCCTATCAAGAGAAACATAATGAAATCAATCAAGAAGGTAATAATGATGGAAGTAATCAGAATCGCTCTTGGAATCTAGGCGTTGAGGGGACGACGGAAGATCAAAGCATCAGTGCGATTAGAGCAACTCTTAAGAAATCCCTTTTGGCCACTCTCATGATTTCATCTGGTGTGCCGATGTTAACTATGGGTGATGAAATCGCACGATCCCAATCAGGCTCGAACAATGCCTACTCGTTAAATCCAAGTCTTCCTTGGGACGCACCAGAAAACTTTGATGGTGGCTGGGCTCTTGATTGGCAGCGCTTTGAAAAAGAGAGCGATTTACTTGAATCCCTTAGTTCGCTCTCGAAAATTCGCACTACATACATGGCAGAAGTGATTGATGAATTTTTCACCGGAGCCCTTGACCAAGGGACCAAGCGGAAAGATTTAGCCTGGTTTAATAAAGACGGCCTTGAGATGACATCTCATACATGGCAAGACGACTCGTCACGTCACTTAGCTTTCTTGATAGATGCATCCCATAAGCAAGGTCTCTTTGTAATACTAAATAGCGCTCCCGAGGAACTGGAAGTAACGCTCCCTAATCAAACTTGGGGAGATAGCTTTAGAACCGTATTTGATTCGGCAAGACAGATAGCCGAACTAGAGCCACAACTCTGTAAGCCGAGCGATAAAACAAAGGTAGCACCGTTTAGCGTTCAGATTTGGTTTGTTAACCGAACTACGACTTGACCTTGAATATGACCGTAACGGTTGAGGTTATTGTCTTATCGATAGTCGAAGTGTCATAGAAACCACCGGCTGAGGTATCGACTGAATCCGGTGAAGTTACCTGGAATGGTCCTGATCTCACGCTCATTATGTTCCCTACTTTGCCGCCAGTAGCGGCAACAATGGCTTCGGCGCGAACTTGGGCATCCTTAACGGCTTGCTCCAATAACTGTGGGCGAAGTTCATTTAACTTTGAAACATAGTACTGGGGTCCGTAATTCGAAACGCTAACGCCAGCTTCCAATAGCGAGCCAATATTGGTACTCAACTCTTTTACCTTTGCAACATCATCTGTTCGAACTGTGACTGTTCTTGAAGCTCTATAACTTGCAATTCGCCCAGTGCTTGATCCATTCATCCACTCTTCTTGGCCATATGCAGATAATGAACCAAACTCAATCGCGCTATTAGGGATTCCGCCATCCACTAAGTACTTAACGATTGCTTCAACCGATGAAGTAACTCGGGCAACGGCAAGGCTCTGGGTTGGGGAGACAAATTCGGCATTTAGTTGCCAGACAACTTTATCTGCGACTGCATCAACGCGAGCAGATCCAGTGACGGTAATTCCCTCACTTGATCGGGAAGCAAATCCTCTACCTACTTGAGAAAGTCCCAAGCCCATTGCTAGCGCAACAATTGCAGCAGCAATAATTAAGGAGATTGATTTTTCGCGCGAATTCTCACCGTTCATACCGAAAGCCTAGCATCCACGTCTTCCCCACCCATTGCCATGTGACGATAGGGATCTAGTACTTCATCCCAATTCTTTCCCAATAGATTCTCAATCTCCTCAAGTGCAAGTGTCGGATTTAAGTTTTCATTTAAGATCTTCTGAATCTGATTCTCATTTA
>VGAF01000028.1 GCA_016870855.1 Actinomycetota bacterium
CGAAATCTCTCTGAGAACTCCATCCGTGCGTATCTGGCTGATTTGGAGTCGATGCTCGCGCATGTAAATCAGATGGGAGTCACGGAGTTCTCAACTTTGCAACTCGATCATCTCCGTTCTTGGCTCGCTAATCTTCAAATCAAAGGCGCTGCTCGCTCATCGATTACCCGGCGCGTGGTATCCATAAGAGCTTTCACTTTTTGGGGAGCCAAACATGGCTGGCTTGAAAGGGACATTGGAAGGGACTTGATTGCTCCTAAGCCAGAGCGGCACTTACCCGAGATTCTCGATATTGATTCAGCAGCAGAGTTGATTAAATATTTAGAGCAACGCGCGGGGGAGGACAAAACGCCGTCTTCTATTCGCGATCTCGCTATCGTCGAACTTCTTTATGGAACTGGAATTCGAGTATCTGAATTGGTTGGAGTGGACCTCCAGGACATTGATCGTGAGCGTTTTACTTTAAGAGTGATTGGCAAGGGAAATCGGGAGCGAGTTGTGCCGATTGGAAATCCTGCAATGCGCGCTATCGACACGTGGCTCGAAAAAGCTCGACCAACTCTTGCGAATGATTTAAGCGGTAGCGCCTTATTTATTGGCTCGAGGGGCAAGCGGATAGATCCGCGAGTAGTAAGAGATATTGTTTATGAGGCTACTCAAGTGATTGGTAAAGAGATTAAAGTTGGACCACATGCACTT
Source organism: Actinomycetota bacterium (assembly GCA_016870855.1). Classification (GTDB taxonomy): domain Bacteria; phylum Actinomycetota; class Actinomycetes; order Nanopelagicales; family Nanopelagicaceae; genus MAG-120802. The sequence goes on from VGAF01000028.1 coordinate 700, forward strand.
CGCCACTCAGCTGCAACGCATCTACTCGAAGGCGGCGCTGATTTAAGAACTGTTCAAGAAATTCTTGGACATTCATCTCTATCTACAACCCAGATCTATACCCATGTAACCGAAGAGCGTTTGAAGCGAGCTTACGAACAAGCTCACCCACGCGCTTAGAAGTTCAGTTATCTAAGTGGATGTTCACTTTTTATTGTACGCACCGTCTTTGAGCGAGAGCGCATTACTAGTGAATTCGACTCAATATGAGTGCTAGTAAATCGAATTCCACTCAAGAGTTCTCCGTCAGTTATGCCGGTTGCGGCAAAGAAGACATCTTCACCCTTGACTAAATCATTCGTTGTTAAGACTTTCTCGAGGTCAAAGCCTCGATTCTGAGCCTCGCTTCGCTCGATATCGCTTCGTGGATAGAGCTGTCCTTGTATCTCCCCTCCAAGGCACTTCATTGCACATGCTGCGATTATGCCCTCGGGTGTTCCGCCAATTCCCATGAGCACATCTATACCTGTTCCAGTCCTCGCAGATTCGACAGCACCAGCTACGTCTCCATCAGTGATAAAACGAATTCTTGCCCCCACTTCTCTAATCTCTTGAACTAGTTGTTCATGTCGGGGGCGATCTAACAAAACTACAGTCAATGATTCAACATCTCGACCTTTAGCCTTAGCAATTTTTTCAAGATTAACTCTTGTTGGAGCTGTAATGTCTATAACACCAACGGCATCTGCTCCCACCGCAATTTTCTTCATGTAGAAAATTGCAGTTGGATCAAACATAGTCCCACGCTCCGATAGTGCAATCACGCTAATCGCGTTGGGCATACCCTTGGAGGTCAATGTTGTCCCGTCGATTGGATCTACAGCTACATCAACTCTTGGGCCGTTGCCGTCTCCAACTGATTCGCCATTGAAAAGCATAGGAGCGTCATCTTTTTCGCCCTCTCCAATGACAATGATTCCATCCATCGCCACTGTGTTAATCATTTTGCGCATTCCATCTACAGCAGATTGGTCGGCTTCATTTTTTGAGCCTCGCCCAATCCATCGTGATGCCGCAATGGCAGCGGTTTCGGTTACACGAACTAACTCCAACGCAAGATTTCGTGATGGAGTGGAAGTGGTCATGCGCTCAATCTACTCGCCGTCTTATTTCGTATTCATTGTCAACGACTTGGCTATCGGCGATTTTGGGTAGTTCCAAAACCATCCCGCTAACTAAGCCGATGGCAAAGGCAACTATGAGAGCCAGGGCGCGCACCGGCCGAACCTGCTCTTTTCTTGAGGTAAATCCACCTTTCTCGCAGGAAAGCGGTGGAAAAGTGCACGCTCCGTCTCAGGTAGGATTCCGCCCGCACAGAGAAATCTGTGACTTCACGCGTCTACCTCTCCTCGCCGCTCGCGAGAAAAAGAGGAAGCCATTTCGGTCCAGCTCGTAAGAGTTGGTCGGTGCCAAGACGCTAGAGAGTTAGCAAATCGCTAGCTCATCAACCGAGGCGAACGAAAAGTTCGCATGAAGGAGCGTGCCGCCATGGCGGTTGTAACAATGCGAGAACTCCTCGACAGCGGTGTTCATTTCGGACACCAGACTCGTCGCTGGAATCCAAAGATGAAGCGCTTCATCTTCACTGAGCGCAACGGTATCTACATCATCGATATCCAACAGTCACTTGCTCTTATCGATAAGGCATATGACTTCGTTAAGGACACAGTCGCCAAAGGCGGAAACATCCTTTTTGTTGGCACAAAGAAGCAGGCACATGAGCCGATCCAATCTCAAGCAAAGCGAGTTGGAATGCCATGGGTAACTGAGCGTTGGCTCGGTGGAATGCTCACCAACTTCCCAACTGTTTACAAGCGCGTACAGCGCCTAAAAGAACTCGAAGCGCTAGAGGCTTCAAATGATCAAGTTTTAACCAAGAAGGAACTTCTACTTCTCCGCCGCGAGCGCGAGAAGCTGCATAAGAACCTCGATGGAATCCGAAATATGACCAAGCTTCCAGCTGCTATCTGGGTTATCGATACAAAGCTAGAGCACCTCGCTGTTGCCGAAGCGAAGAAGCTAGGAATTCCTGTCATCGCAATCCTTGATACAAATTGCGATCCAGATGAAGTTGATTTCAAGATTCCTGGAAATGATGATGCAATCCGTTCTATCTCTCTGCTAACTCGCGTCATCTCTGATGCAATCGCAGCTGGTCTCCAAGCTCGTTCTGCCAATGTCGCAAAGGAAGCGGCGGAAGCAGCAAAGGCTGGAGCTGAAACTGTTGCTGCCGGAGAGCCACTTGCTGATTGGGAGAAAGAACTTCTTGGCGCACCTGCTGCCGAAGGCTCAACTGAAACGGCAGGTTCATAAGTGGCATACACAGCAGAAGATGTAAAGCGCCTGCGCGAAGTGACCGCGGCCGGAATGCTCGATTGCAAGAAAGCGCTCGATGAGACCGGTGGGGATTTCGATAAGGCGATTGAAGTAATTCGCGTTAAGGGACTTAAGGGCGTCACTAAGCGTGAAGGTCGCTCTACCTCAAATGGTCTGGTTGCCGCTAAGTCATCAGATTCAACCGCTGTTTTGCTAGAGCTAAATTGTGAGACTGACTTCGTTGCCAAGGGTGAACGCTTCCAAGCAGTTGCAGAAGAGTTGGTAACTCATCTCTTCACCTCAAAGCAATCCGACCTCAATGCATTTATCGCATCAAGTCTTCCTTCTGGAAAGACAGTTCAAGCTGCAATCGATGAAGCAAATGCAACTCTTGGTGAGAAGGTTGAACTTCGCCGAATCGCTGTGATCGATGGAAGTGCCAATGCGCTTTACCTACACCGCACGAGCCCAGATTTGCCACCACAAGTTGGTGTCTTGGTCGCGCTGGATAAGGCAAACAATGAAGTTGGTAAGGATGTCGCACAGCACATTGCAGCATTCGCACCGCAATACCTAAATCGTGACGAGATCCCAGCTGATGTCATCGCAAATGAGCGACGTCTTGCTGAAGAGACAGCTCGTAACGAAGGTAAGCCAGAAGCCTCGATTGCAAAGATCGTCGATGGTCGCGTTACTGGTTTCGTAAAGGAAGTTGCTCTTTTGGAGCAGGCCTTTGCCAAAGACCAGAAGAAGAGCGTCCAGCAGGTCGCAAACGAGGGTGGAGTTGCGATCACAAAGTTCTACCGCTTCCGCGTAGGACAGTAAGGCGCCCTCGAATAGGTACCAAGAACTAAGAAGTAGAATCAGGCCCGGAAGGAGCACTCGAATGGCAAATGAACGTAAGAGCTATAAACGAGTGCTCCTTAAGCTTTCCGGAGAAGTTTTCGGTGGCGAAAAAGGTCTTGGTGTTGATCCAGATGTCGTAAACGATGTTGCAAAACAGATAGCGGACGTTGTCCGATCTGGAGTTGAAGTAGCGATCGTGGTCGGCGGTGGAAATTATTTCCGCGGCGCTGAGCTACAACAGCGCGGAATGGATCGAGCTCGCGCTGATTACATGGGAATGCTCGGAACCGTAATGAACTGTCTGGCGCTCCAAGATTTCCTAGAGAAAGAGGGAATCGATACTCGAGTGCAAACCGCAATCACCATGGGACAAGTTGCCGAGCCATATATCCCTCGTCGCTCAATTCGCCATCTTGAAAAAGGCCGCGTAGTTATATTCGGTGCTGGAGCTGGAATGCCGTTCTTTACCACCGATACCGTTGCTGCCCAGCGCGCGCTCGAGATTGGCGTTGATGCGCTCCTTCTCGCCAAGAGCGGAGTCGACGGCGTTTATTCTGCCGATCCGCGCAAGGATAAGAGCGCAACTAAGTTTGATTACATCTCCTACAACGATGTACTTTCAAAGTCACTTGCGGTCGCAGATGCTGCTGCATTTAGCCTCTGCCGCGAGAACAAGTTACCTATTGTCGTCTTTAATCTCTTAGAGAAGGGCAATATCGCTCGAGCAGTACGTGGCGAAAAGATTGGAACGTTGGTCAATTAGACCTACGAAATAGAATGAGTAAATCGATTAAAGGAGCGTCATGACAACCCAGAGTGTTCTCGCAGATGCGAATACCAAGATGAATAAGGCTGTCGATGTCGCCAAGGAGGACTTCGCCGCTATTAGGACCGGTCGCGCCCATCCATCTATGTTTGCCAAAATCATGGTCGATTACTACGGAACGCCTACGCCGCTTTCACAACTTGCAACAGTTCAAGTCCCCGAGGCTCGCCTTGCAATGATCACTCCCTACGACAAGGGCGCTACTGCTTCGATTGAGAAGGCAATTCGTGAATCAGATTTAGGCGTAAATCCTGGTGGCGATGGAAATGTAATCCGCGTTAATTTCCCTCAATTAACTGAAGAGCGTCGCAAAGAGTTCATCAAGGTGGCTAAGGCAAAGGCAGAAGATTCACGTGTGGCTATCCGCGCTATCCGTCGTAACGCAAAAGAGGCGATGGAGAAGCTTGAGAAAGATGGCGGTATTAGTAAGGACGACTTAACTCGTGGCGAGAAGGAACTTGAGAAAATCACGGGCGATCATGTTCATAAAATCGATGATTTGCTAAAGCATAAAGAGGCGGAACTTCTCGAGGTTTAACCTCGCGAGAGCCACATGAGCGATCTCCACTCTATAAACGAGGCGATCAATAAGAAGGCAGGTCGCAAGCTAATCCCATCAATCTTGGTCGGACTTGCTCTGCTCGGAATCATCTTTTCCACGATTGCTTTTGTTCCAATACTCTTCGGGCTCTTTGTTCTAATAGCAGTTCTTCTCGCGCTCCATGAACTAAGTGCAGCTTTTAACGCTCGAGAATTGAAAGTGAATTTCACTCATCTTTCGATTGCTACAACCGCGGTGATTGCCAGTTCGTGGTTTGCCGGACTTCCCGGTCTCGCAATTTCTATCGTTGCCTCAATCATTGGGTTGCTCTTACTTCAACTTCTTAATGGAACTACAGGCTTCGTTAAAAGTGCTACAGCTACAACCTTTGCTCTGATGTACCCAGGTTTCATCTCCGGATTTATCTTCTTATTGGCGAGATCCGGCGATGGCTTTGCCTACATCTCTCTACTCGTAATAGCGGTTGGCTTAAATGACACCTTTGCTTATCTAACTGGCGTTCTAATTGGAAAACATCCAATGGCGCCAAAGATCTCACCGAAGAAGACCTGGGAGGGATTCATCGGCGGATTAATTTTTGCGGCGACCGGAAGCGCCTTTGCCTTTAACTGTCTCTTAGATCAAGAACTTTGGGTTGGTGCGCTCGCCGGAGTGATTGGTGCGCTCGCGGCAACGACTGGTGATTTGATTGAGAGCGCCATCAAGCGCGATCTATCGCTAAAGGATATGGGAACGCTCCTTCCCGGCCATGGCGGAATGCTGGATCGCCTAGATGCAGCTCTCATTACTGCGCCCGTCTTCTGGTGCATCATCGAACTCATTAAGCGATTTGGTTGATAATTGAATAAGCGAGAGAAGACCCCACAACACTTCGCTGACATTCCGGCTAATGAGCGACGTGAATGGATCCAAGGTTTTGACCTTCCGGCATTTCGAGCAAACCAGATTGCTACCCATTACTTCACGCATTACAACGAAGATCCAGCGACATGGAGTGATTTTCCAGGTAGCGCTCGTGAACTTGTTGCTACGAAAGTTCTACCAAAGTTAATCACCTTGGTCCGCTCGATTGCATGTGATGGCGGAATGACTAGAAAAGATCTATGGCGGCTTCATGACGGAGTCTTGGTTGAATCTGTATTGATGAAGTACACAGATCGCGCGACGGTTTGTATCTCCTCGCAAGCAGGATGTGGAATGAACTGTCCGTTTTGTGCCACCGGTCAAGCCGGTCTCACTAGAAACCTCAGCGCCGCAGAAATCACCGCCCAAGTCGTAGCAGCTGCCCGCGCTTGCGCTAACGGCGATTTACCTGGCGGAGCAACGAGACTTTCAAATGTTGTTTTTATGGGAATGGGAGAGCCCCTCGCAAATTACAACCCGGTGCTCCAAAGCATTCGAAACATAACTTCACCACAACCAGATGGCCTCGGAATTGGTGCAAGATCGGTGACGCTTTCAACAGTCGGACTCGTGACTGGAATCGAGAAACTAATCGATGAGGGAGTTCCCGTAACGCTCGCTGTTTCATTACATACCCCGGATGATGAACTCCGTGACACTTTAGTTCCGATAAATACTCGCTGGAAAGTAAAGGAAGTACTTGCTGCCGCCGACAAATACTCCGATAAGACCGGTCGCCGATATTCCATTGAATATGCGCTGATCAAGGATGTTAATGACCAGGCTTGGAGAGCAGATTTATTGGGCCGGTTATTGAAGAACCGTAATGCCCATGTGAACTTGATACCGCTTAATCCGACGCCCGGATCTAAGTGGACCGCATCCCGAAAGGAGGATGAACGGGCATTCGTCAAAACCTTAGAAGATTATGGGGTTCCGGTAACAGTTCGTGATACTCGAGGTCGTGAGATCGAGGGCGCTTGTGGTCAGCTAGCGGCGTTAGAAATCTCAAAGGCCAACTCTTGAGGAGTTACCACCCGAATAACTAGACTCCAAACCTCAACCGATTGAGCCTTATGGAGGTTTGCGTGAAGACGCTTCAAAATTTCATCGATGGAAAGAGTGTTTCTTCCTCATCTGATAAAACTCAAGATCTAATCAATCCCGCAACAGGTGAAGTCTTCGCAAAGGCTCCGGTATCAAATGCTGCTGATATCGATAAAGCAATGAATGCAGCTGCGAAAGCTTTTGAAACTTGGCGTGAATCGACTCCTGGTGAGCGACAGAAAGCAATTAATAAAATTGCTGATGCCATCGAAGCTCGCTCTGAAGAACTAATCAAAGTTGAATCTGAGAACACTGGAAAGCCGATCGCTGTTACTCGTGCCGAGGAAATCGGTCCGATGCTCGATCAAATTAGATTCTTTGCAGGCGCAGCGCGTCATCTTGAAGGACGCTCAGCTGCTGAATATTTCAAAGGACATACCTCTTTTATTCGCCGTGAGCCGATTGGTGTTTGCGCCCAAGTAACTCCTTGGAATTATCCGATGATGATGGCGGTATGGAAGTGGGCTCCAGCAATCGCGGCTGGAAACACCGTTGTGCTTAAGCCGAGCGATACCACCCCAGTCTCTACTCTTTGGATGGCTGAGTTGATGCAGGAATTCTTACCTGAGGGTGTTATCAATGTAGTAACTGGCGATCGTGAAACTGGAAGATTGTTGGTAGATCACGAGATCCCACAATTCGTCTCAATAACCGGCTCAGTTCGCGCTGGTATGGAAGTCGCTAAAGAAGCTTCGAAGGATCTAAAGAAAGTTCACCTCGAACTTGGCGGTAAGGCTCCTGTCGTTATTTTTGATGATGCCAATCTTGAAGCTGCTTGCGAGTGGATCGCCATCGCTGGTTACTTCAATGCTGGACAAGATTGCACCGCCGCAACCCGCGTAATTGTCGAAGCAAGCGCATATGACGATGTAGTCGCGCTGCTAACCGAGCAGGCGAGGAACAACATCAAGGTAGGTATGCCTGATGAGGATGTGCTTGTTGGCCCGGTAAATAATGCAAACCAGCTCGCTCGGGTACAAGGATTCCTAGATCGAGTTCCTTCACATGCGCGAGTGACCGCTGGTGGAAGCAAAGTCAATCGCCCTGGCTATTTCTGGACCCCGACTGTTGTTGCTGATTTAAAGCAAGATGATGAGATGATTCAAAGTGAAATATTTGCGCCAGTCATAACAATCCAGAAGTTCACCGATGAAGCAGAAGCTGTCCGTTACGCCAATGGCGTGAAGTACGGTCTCGCCTCAAGCGTATGGACCAAGGATCATGGCCGCGCAATGCGGATGGCAAAGGCCTTTGATTTCGGATGCGTCTGGATCAATACCCATATCCCGATGGTTGCTGAGATGCCTCATGGCGGTTTCAAGCACTCCGGTTACGGTAAGGATCTCTCCGGATATGGCTTTGAGGAGTACACACGTATCAAGCACGTCATGACAAACCTCAACGCTTGAGAGTTTGCCGGATAGATTTCCCGCACTTCCCCAGTCAGTAGCCCTACTAGAGAAGAAAGTAGTTTGATGAAGAGAGATATCGAATCACTTGCCCCTGAAACTCGTGCGCTTATTCGCGCCCAACTAACTCGTCGCTCACTTCTTGTAGGCGCTGGCGCTGTAGTTGGAGCTGGAACGCTCGCTGCATGTGGAACCGGCGGATCTGAAACCGAAGGTGCTGGCGTTGTTGACGTTAGCGATACCGAGAAGATTGTTCGCTGGGCTAACTGGCCGCTATATCTAGATTTCGATGAGGATGCAAAGGTTTATCCAACGCTCCAACAATTTGAGAGCGCTACCGGAATCACAGTCACCTACACAGAAGATATTGACGATAACAACTCTTTCTATGGAAAGGTACAAGGCCAACTCGCAATCGGTTCTGATATCGGTTATGACATCGTCACCCCAACTGACTGGATGGCAGCTCGTTTTATCGAACAGGGTTATGCTCAAGAATTAAACGCAGATAACATCCCAAATAAGGGCAATATCCGCGAAGTTCTCGCAAACGTTGGATTCGACCCAGGTCGTAACTACTCACTTACATGGCAATCAGGATTCGCAGGCTTTGGCTGGAATGTTCAAAAGATTCCAAAAGGTGTTCGCACCATCGAAGATCTCTTTGCTCCTGCCAATAAGGGCCGCGTTGTAGTTCTCTCTGAACTCCGCGACACAATTGGCGTTATCTTGCAATACCAAGGCGTTGATCCTTCTGGTCCATTCACCGAGGATGAGTACATGAATGCGATCGACTTCCTAAAGGGCAAGATTGCTGATGGCTTTATCCGCAAGGTTCGCGGAAACTCTTACTCTGAAGATCTAGTAAATGGCGATGCAGTAGCTGTTATCGGCTGGTCTGGCGATCTCTTTATCTTGAAATCAGAAAATGATGGCAAGTTCGACTTCGCTATCCCAGAATCGGGTGGAACTTTGTGGTCGGATAACGTGCTTGTTCCATCAACATCTACCCACAAGAAAAACGCTGAGCTATTAATGAATCACTACTACGACCCAGCAATCGCTGCGGAAGTTGCGGCATATGTGAACTACATATGTCCAGTAGAGGCTGCCCAACCTGAACTCGAGAAGATTGATCCAGAGTTGGCCGCTAGCCCATTCATCTTCCCTGATGCGGAAACACTTTCAAAGGTGAAGGTTTTCCGTGCGCTAACCGCCGATGAGCAGACCAACTTCCAGGCTGCCTTCGACGAAGCAATCGGAAACTAAACGGACTAGTTCCGGATGGCTAACCAAAAAGTATCGCAAGATACTGGCGATCTAGTCTTAAACCGGATCTCAAAGTTCTACGGAGATTTCATAGCTGTAGATGATTTATCTCTGACCGTTCCCGATGGTTCTTTCTTTGCACTACTAGGACCATCGGGATGCGGAAAGACAACCACGCTTCGCATGATTGCTGGGCTTGAAGAGCCCTCGCAAGGAACTATCCATATCGGCGAGACTGATATAACAACTCAAAAGCCTTATCGCCGAAATGTAAACACTGTCTTTCAAAACTATGCACTGTTCCCTCATCTAACAATCTTTGAAAATGTCGCATTCGGACTGCGCCGTCGTGGCCTGAAGGATGTAAAGACTGAAGTAGATAAAGCCCTTGCACTTGTTGAATTAGGCCATCTCGCAGAACGTAAACCAGGCCAACTTTCTGGCGGCCAACAACAGCGAATCGCGGTTGCACGAGCAATCGTGAATCGTCCTGAAGTCCTCCTACTTGATGAACCACTTGGAGCCCTTGACCTTAAGCTGCGTCGTCAGATGCAAATTGAGTTAAAGAGAATTCAAATGGAAGTTGGAATTACTTTTATTCACGTCACCCACGATCAAGAAGAAGCGATGACGATGGCTGACACCATCGCCGTTATGAACCAAGGCAAGATCGAACAGATGGGTTCGGCAACAGATCTCTACGAAGCTCCCCGCACCGCATTCGTCGCCAACTTCCTCGGCCAATGCAATCTAATTAAAGCCAAGGTCCAATCCCGGGCTGGTGGAAAAGCTGTCGTTACCGCAAAAGGCCATACCTTTGAGATTCCACTATCTAGAGTCTCTACCGAAAGCGATTCAATCCTTCTCGGTGTAAGACCAGAAAAATTGAGACTCGACGATAAAGGAATCAACTCCATCAAAGATTGCGTTGTCACAGATCGCTCTTTCGTTGGAACTTCAACGCAATATTTAGTGCGCACACCTTGGGATCTAGAGCTCGTCGTGTTCGAACAGAACGATGAAGGGCTACATGATCTTCGCGTGGGGGATAAGGTCTCACTTGAGTGGGATCCAGAACATACCTTCGGACTTGATGGCGCCCAAGATGTAAACGCTGGCGCTGATCTAGACGACGAAGAGTAGATAGATGGCATTCCTTCATACCGCTACAGGAACTAGCTCAGGACCAAAAAGCGGTATCAAATCTAAATCCTGGACACCATATCTTCTTCTCGCCCCAGGAATCATCTGGCTAATAACTTTCTTTATCTTCCCAATAATTTCATTAGCAAGCACTTCAACCATGGTTCGTCCAGAAGGTGCCCAAATCGGTACATATGTACAGGAACTTCGCTTCGCTAACTACATCGATGCCTTTCAAGCAAATCAAGAGCAATACATCAGGTCATTTGTCTACGCTGCGCTAGCAACAATTCTTGCCCTTGCGATTGCATATCCACTTGCCTACATGATCGCTTTCAAATCTGGAAAGTATCGAAACATCCTTCTTGTATTGGTTGTCGCACCTTTCTTCACATCATTTCTCTTAAGAACCGTGGCATGGACCCAAATCCTTGGCGATGAAGGACCAATCGTCTCAACGCTAAAACTTCTTCCCTTCGTCGATGACAGCATGCGCCTTACCTCAACGCCATTCGCCGTAGTCTCAGGACTTACCTACAACTTCCTACCCTTTATGACTCTTCCGCTCTATGCGAGTTTGGAGCGAATTGATCCCAGAACCCTTGAAGCATCCGGTGATCTATACGCAAATGCCTTCACTACTTTTAGAAAAGTAACCGTTCCACTCTCACTCCCTGGGGTAGTCGCTGGAACGCTCCTTACCTTTATCCCAGCCGCTGGTGATTACATCAACGCCGCAATTCTTGGTAATCCGAACACGAGGATGATCGGTAACGTCATCGAATCAAGATTCTTCGCCGTCGTTGATTACCCAACTGCCGCTGCGCTCTCCTTCACCTTGATGGCAACAATTCTG
>VGAF01000029.1 GCA_016870855.1 Actinomycetota bacterium
GATGGGTACCAACAGTTAGCCAACCGGCATACACGCCATCGGATGGAATAGTTGCATTCGCTCCAACTTGAACATTCGCAGTTGGATAACCAATCTGTCGACCGCGTTTCTCGCCATGAATTACCGGGCCAACAAGTTGGTGTGGTCTGGTCAATAACTCACGAGCAATCTCTATGTTTCCACCCACAATCGCCTCGCGGATTCGTGTAGAGGACACAGAGTTTCCAAGTTCACTCTCTAGATCTAGCGCTGTGACAGGAACGCCGGCTCTCTCCTTTAAATATTGCGCATCGCCGCTTGCCTTTGCACCAAAGCGGAAATTTGAACCAATAACTAGCGCCTTTGCATCTAGCTCCTTCTTTAGAACATCTTCAATGAATTGATCAGGAGTTAACTTGGAGAAATCTTCGGTGAAATCAATAACGGCAACGCTGGATACCCCGTGGGCCAATAATTGGTGAACCCGTTCATTTAGCGTTAGTAGTTCGGTTGGGGCTTTATCTTTTGCGACGATTGCGGCTGGATGAGGATGGAAAGTGAGCGCGACAACTGGATTGGTGAGGTCTAGCGCTCGTTTGATTATCGCTTGGTGGCCTTTGTGAACTCCATCAAAGATACCGATGATCACAGTTGCACCAGTTATCGATGCACCGTGCCACTCCAGTTTGAAATTCGTACTCATCGGCGCAATTCTTTCATGAGTTGAAAACACTTACCGGCTGTGCGCGACCCTCACGATTTTCCAGGATGGCAGCAACCTCGCCATCAGGTGCAATCCCAACAACAACGCCTTCTTGATTTGATTTATCTATTCTTCGTCCAAACTTAAGTTCGGCTACCTCATCAAATCCCAGCTCTCGAATTGGTAAGACTTTGGCGATGGCATCTCTAAGCGGTAGAACTTCGGCGCTCCCGATTTCACCAGCCTCGTTGAGTTCAAATGGTGCAACTTCAGTCCGGCGAAGTTCAATCAAGTGTCCCCCCACTCCGAGCGCCGCTCCTAAATCACGTGCGATTGAACGGATGTAAGTACCGGCCGAGCAAGCAACATCGATATCAATATCCAGGTGTTCATTTCTATGGATAGCGAGAACTTTCAATTCATGAATTGTTACTTCTTTAGCGGCAAGCTCCACTTCCTTACCTTCTCGAACCAAGTCATATGCTCGCTCGCCAGCAATCTTCTTAGCTGATACCGAGCTAGGAACTTGCAATATGGTTCCACGAAACTTATCCATAGCGCTTTCAATATCTGAATCTTTTATAGCTCGCCAATCTCTCACCGCTACTACTTCGCCTTCTTTATCATCTGTGACTGTTGAGATTCCAAGACGGATGATTGCGTTGTACCGCTTCTTGCCAGTAACGATGTATTGAAGGAATTTTGTCGCGTTATTCATTCCAACTATTAACACGCCGGTAGCCATCGGATCTAAAGTTCCAGCATGACCTAATTGTTTTGTGCCGAGGCGTTTTCGGAGTTGGGCAACGACATCATGGCTAGTCATCCCCGCAGGCTTATCTATTACTAGAAAGCCGTGTTGCTTACTCATTCCGCTTCGCGAGCTCGAGGTGTCTTATATGGATCACTCCCGCCGATCGGCTTAGCGACATCACGGAGATGAGCAATCTCTTCATCATGTTTCTTAACTTGATCTAGGAGATCCTCAAAATTCTTCGCCGTCTCAGAGAGTGCATCAACAAAAAAGGTAAGTGTGGGAACAACTCTCGTCCCTAGCTCTCTACCGACTTCAGTCCTTAGAACTCCTTTGGCGCTCTCAAGCGCTTTTGCAGTATTTGCGCGCGCTTCATCATCGCCTAGAACTGTGTAGAAGATAGAGGCTTGCTGGAGATCTCCGGTGACTCGAACATCAGTAATCGTCACAAAACCCAAGCGTGGGTCTTTTATGCGATTTTCCAGCGCTTGAGCAACGACAACTTTTATTCGATCGGCGACCTTAGCGACGCGGTGAGATTTCCCCATTACGCACGCTTCTTCTCGCGCATCTCGAAGACTTCAACGACATCTCCAACTTGGATATCTTTGTAAGAGCCAAGTCCGATACCGCACTCGAATCCTTCGCGGACCTCAGTTGCATCATCTTTGAAGCGACGGAGTGATTCGATAGTTAGGTTATCCCCGATTACGACGCCATCGCGAAGAACTCGGGCTTTTGCATTCCTACGGATAACTCCAGATAAGACGAGCGATCCGGAGATTGTTCCGAACTTACTCGACTTAAAGATTTCCCGAACTTCGGCAGATCCAATAGTTGCCTCTTCGTACTCAGGCTTGAGAAGTCCTTTGAGGGCCGCTTCGATCTCTTCGATGGCCTTGTAGATAACTGAGTAGAAGCGAACTTCAACTCCTTCTTCATCAGCAAAGGTTGCGGTCTGTGGTTCCGGTTTTACGTTAAAGCCGACAACGACTGCGCCAGATGCGGATGCAAGAGTAATATCGCTCTTTGTGATTGCGCCAACGCCACGGTGAATAACGCGTAGATCAACTTCACTTCCGACATCAAGTTGGACTAGCGCATCTTCAAGGGCTTCTACCGAACCGCTCACATCGCCCTTCAAAATAAGATTCAAAGTTGTGACCTTGCTCTTCTCCAAGAAGTCTTCCAGCGAAACTTTCTTTCTCGCCTTGGCAAGGGCGGCATGACGCTCACCGGCTTGACGCTTCTCAGCGATTTGCCGCGCTGTTCTATCTTCCGGCGCAACTATGAAGCCATCACCGGCGCTAGGAACAGATGTGAATCCAAGTACTTGGACTGGGCGGGATGGACCGGCTTCTTTGATTTCATGGCCGAATTCATCCATCATCGCACGTACGCGTCCGAATGCAGATCCGGCAACAATCGAGTCACCCATTTTCAGAGTTCCACGTTGTACAAGGACTGTGGCAACAGGTCCGCGACCGCGATCTAGGTGTGCTTCGATTGCTACGCCACGAGCATCATCTTCATGAATTGCGCGAAGATCAATAGCGGCATCAGCGGTGAGAAGGATTGCATCAATCAGCTCTCCGATGCCTTTACCGCTAATAGCGGAAACATCAACGAACAAAGTATCGCCGCCATACTCCTCGGCGATGAGGTTATATTCGGTGAGTTGTTGACGGACTTTGGCAGGGTTTGCCCCTTCTTTATCAACCTTATTTACCGCAACAACGACTGGAACGCTTGCGGCCTGGGCGTGATTTAGCGCCTCAATTGTTTGCGGCATAACACCGTCATCAGCAGCTACTACTAGGACTGCGATATCAGTGACTTTCGCACCGCGAGCACGCATAGCGGTAAAGGCCTCGTGACCTGGGGTATCGATAAAAGTGATCGCACGATTAACGCCATTGTGATCATGATGAATCTGATAGGCGCCAATGTGCTGGGTAATTCCGCCCGCTTCGCCCTTTACAACTTCAGTCTGGCGAATCGCATCCAAAAGGCGGGTCTTACCGTGATCAACGTGGCCCATAACGGTCACGACCGGAGGTCTGATTTCGAGATCTTCTGGGTTTACATCAGCTAACTCTTGTTCGAGATTGATATCGAATTGCTCAAGAATCTCTCGGTCTTCATCTTCCGGAGAAACAATGGTGATCTTGTAACCAAACTCGTTGCCGAGCATCTCAAGCGTGCTCTCATCAACGGTCTGAGTTGCGGTGACCATCTCACCTAGATGGAAGAGGACTGATACAAGTGCAGCTGGATCTGCGCCAATCTTTTCAGCGAAGTCAGCTAGCGAAGCTCCTCGACGGAGTCGTACCGGCGTATTTCCATCGCCTCTAGGAACAATTGCGCCACCAATTGTGGGCGCTTCCATATTGTCGATCTCTTCACGGAGCGCTTTCTTGCTCTTATAACTCTTCTTCTTTCCGCCACCTTTTCCAAATGCGCCACCAGCGCCGGGACGTTGTCCCGGGCGACCTGGTCCACCAAATCCGCCTGGTCGTTGTGCGCCACCTGGTTGAGATCTATAAGGACCTGAACCTTGTGGACGTGAACCTGGTGCACCTTGTCCAGGAGCAAATTGGCTGGGGCGTCCTGTTCCGCGTTGATCAGTTCTTTGATCAGGTCGCGGTGGTCGTGCAGCAAAACCGGGACGAACAGAACCTGGACGTGGTCCAGACATTGGTCCGCGTTGTCCACCTGGTTGACCAGCCGGACGTGGCGGTCTTGGACCACCGGAAGTTCCAAATGGATTATTTCCCGGTCGCTGTTGTCCGGGTCGCTGTTGTTGTGGCATCTGTTCTCCAGGTCGTTGTTGCGAAGGTCTAGGAGTAGATGGTCTTGGACCTGCAGAAGTTCCAAATGGATTATTTCCACCGCGAGCTGCCGGTGCTCTAGGTGGAATCGGAGCTGCAGTAGGGGTAACTGGAGTAACAGGAGGAATGACGGGAGCACTATTGATTGGAGTTACAGGTGGAGTGACCGCGCTCTCTTCGGGCGCCTCTTCAACCTTAGGAGCGGATTTCTTAGCAGCAGCTTTCTTTGCTGGCGCCTTCTTTGCAGGCTTTGCTTCAGCAGCTGGTTTTGCAACCGGTGGAAACTTCTCGAGGAACTTCCTTACAACCGGAGGCTCAACTGTTGAGGATGCAGAACGGACGAACTCGCCCATCTCTTGGAGTTTTGCAAGGACATCCTTGCTATCCATCCCTACATCTTTTGCTAATTCGTAAACGCGGACCTTTGCCACTTTTCTCCTTCTGTGGCCCCGCGTTTTTTAAGGAACGCGACGCCTAAATTGACCTACTCATGATCTAGCGGTGCTCATTAGAGTGCCATTACCTTCATACCAGCTTTCGTTCCCGTGAATATGAGGTGGAAACCTCAGATGCGAACCATACTCCTTGAGGTCAGAAGTCGCGAAAAAGGTCTGGGTTATTCGCTCGGAGCGGCATCAGAATGGATATCGATACGCCAGCCGGTAAGGCGCGCCGCCAATCTAGCGTTCTGGCCATCTTTACCAATCGCAAGGGAGAGTTGGTAATCAGGAACTACCACCTTCGCAGATCTAGTCTCAGCATTTACAACCTCGACCTTTGAGACCCGCGCTGGCGCTAGCGCGCTCCCTACATATGCAGCGGGATCTTCTGACCAATCGACAATATCTATCTTCTCTCCATGTAACTCATCCATTACAGCTCTCGCGCGCGCACCCATCGGTCCAATCAACGCACCTTTTGCGCTAACTCCAGAGCGAAGTGAACGGACTGCGATCTTGCTTCGATGTCCCGCTTCCCTGGCAACTCCCATTATTTCAACCACTTGGTCGCGAATTTCTGGGACTTCAAGTGCAAATAATTGTTTGACAAGGGCTGGATGGCTACGCGAGAGCATTACTTCTGGGCCTTTCACGCCTTGCTTTACTTCAACAACAAAAGATTTGATTCGTTCACCATGGGTGTAAACCTCACCAGGAACTTGTTCATGCGGCGGAATTCTTCCTTCAACTCTACCGAGATCTACATAAACCATTCGGTGATCTCGCCCTTGTTGAATTACTCCAGAGACTATATCCCCTACTGATGCGCTGAACTCGCCAACAATTTCTGAATCACGAGAAGCACGCATCTTCTCCTTAATAATCTTGCGCGCGGTACTTGATGCAATCCGCGAGAATCCCAGAAGCTCATCAACATATTCGCCGACTCGTTCGCCATCAGGTCCAAACTCCGGAACGATTATTTTTATCTCGCCACTTTCGCGATCAAGTCGCGCATAGGCAAATGGTTTCGCACCTTCCATCTCGCTATAAGCAATCTTTACCGCGACTTCAATAGCGCTAATCAATCGCTCAAGTGGAATATCGCGTTCGATAGTGAGCGCCTCTAAGACTTTCATGTCGACGTTCATAGCGGATCCTTGCGATTAAATTCGATCTCAATAACGGCGCGTTTAATATCAGAGAATCTAATCTCTCTTGATTCAAGGGCTACTGACTCGTCCGTGGCTGAAGTAATTCGAGAAGTAAAGGGATCACCTTCATTAGGAGTAATTTTTACTAGCCTCCCTGCATTCTTACGCCAATGACGGGGCAAAGTGAGCGGTCGATCAACGCCTGGGGTGGTGACCTCAAGAGTAAAAGGCAGGTCGCCAAGTCGGGAGTAATTTTCCAAGATATCCGCGACCTTGCGCGATACGACAGTTACATCATCAAGAGATGGGTTTCGCTCTTCGCCATCAATGATTACGGCAACAATTCTCCGTTTTCCTGCGGGAGTTACTTTAACTTCTTCGAGAACAAATCCAGCACTTTTAATCGCAGGGCCAAGCAGCTCAGTAAGGTTATTAACAAGAGACATAATCACCGACCTACTTATTTATTTGTTGTGAAGTTGTGGGGCGAAAGGATAGCCCGAATGAGAATTAAAGGAAAGTGTCGATCGTTAGTCTGAGAATCAGCAATGAGGTTACGATGAGAAAGACGTTGCGAATCAGGCGCGAGCCTCCCCGAATCGCCATGCGCGCACCTATCAAGCCACCGATCGCATTTCCAATCGCCATCGCAAGGCCCAAAGTCCAAATGATCTTTCCATTGGCACCGAATACAACTATCGCTCCCAGGTTCGTCGCCAAGTTAACGATCTTTGCCGTTACTGAGGCTTCAATGAAAGCAAAACCAAGGAGCGCTACAAGAACCAACATCAAAAAGGATCCCGTTCCTGGTCCAAAGATTCCGTCATAGAACCCGATACTTAGGCCAAAAAACATTGCAATTAGATAAGTCTTTAACGTCTTCGCTTTTTTGTCATCACTCAATCCCAATTCTTTCTTCCACAATGTGTAGATAAAGACTGCGACCAGGGCAAAGAGAATTATCGGTCGGAAGGCATCTTTCGGTATTAGCGTTGCAACAGTCGCACCGAGCGCCGAACCAATAAAAGCTGGGACTGCCATCGAGAAGGCGATGCGAAAATCGGGTCTCATCTTTCTAAGGTATGAAGCGGTGGCGCTCGCAGTTCCAAGAAAAGATGGAAGTTTGTTAGTTCCTAGTAACTCAGCGGGTGGAGTCTTGGGCATCGCAACTAAGAGCGCTGGGAGTTGAATTAATCCCCCGCCACCGGCTACTGCGTCTACTAGCCCGGCTAGAGTTGAAGCCAAGAATAAAAAGAGGATTACCTCTACCGAAATCTCCACTACTTAAGTGCGGCCAGAACTTCTTTTATTACATCGGCAAGTAGGACTTCGCTCTTTGCCCCAGTAGTTCTTATCCGGAGTTCAACTTTTCCTTCAGCTAAAGCCTTACCAACAATAACGATGACTGGATTACCAATTAATTCAGCATCTTTGAATTTAACACCAGGGCTTGCCTCTTTACGGTCATCTAGCATGACCGTGACGCCCTTTGACTCTAAGTCCAACGCAATCTTCTCAGCGGTTGTAAAGGGAAGATCTTCCTTGCCGGTGGCAACGATGTGAACCATTGCTGGTGCTATTTCTTTCGGCCAAACAAGTCCAATATCATCGTGGGTCTGTTCTGCGATAGCCGCAACAGCGCGTGAAACACCAATTCCATAAGAACCCATAGTTACAACTCGAGATTTACCTTGGCCATCTAGGACCGTTAACTCAAGTGCTTCGGCATATTTCCTTCCTAATTGGAAGATGTGACCGATTTCAATCGCGCGATCTATTACGACTGGGGTATCGCACTTCGGGCATGAATCCCCTTCGCGCACTTCGGCAGCCTCAACAAATCCATCAACTTGAAAATCTCTTCCATGCGTTACATAACGTGCATGTTTATTCTGCAGATTCGCACCCGTAATCCAGTGTGAACCGATGACAATTCTTGGGTCGGCATATAACTTAATTCCAAATCGTTTTGCATCTTGCGGTCCAACATATCCCTTTACAAACTCTTTACGTTTTGCGAAATCTTCATCATCAAACAAGCGGAGTTCTTTTACGCCTACGAGGTTTGCTTCTAACCGCTTGAGGTCAACTTCTCGATCTCCAGGAACAAGTACGCATATTGGCTCACCATCGGCTACGAGGAGAACATTCTTGAGCGTCTCTGCCGCAGTGATATTTGCGTTGTACTTTTTATTCATTACCTCTACAAGAGTTTCAATCGTTGGTGTATTTGGGGTATCCAAGACCTCTATTTGAGGCGGAGTATCAATCGACTTCTTTTCAGCTTTAGTTACCATCGCTTCAACATTTGCGGCATAGCCACAACTCTTACATAAGACATAGGTGTCTTCGCCGGTTGGGCAAGGCGCTAAGAATTCTTCAGATTTTGAACCGCCCATCGCGCCTGACATGGCAGAAACTATGTTGTAAGAGAGTCCAAGTCGATCAAAGGTAGAGATATAGGCATCGCGATGTTTGTTGTAGGAGACTTCTAGGCCAGCATCATCAACATCAAATGAGTAAGAATCCTTCATAACGAATTCACGTCCCCGGATGATTCCGCTTCTTGGTCTTGCTTCATCGCGGTACTTGGTTTGGATCTGATAGATGTTAAGCGGCAGATCTTTATATGAGGAGTACTCACCTTTAACCATAAGCGTGAACATCTCTTCATGGGTTGGGCCGAGTAAGTAATCACTGCCTTTGCGATCTTTTAGGCGGAAGAGCGCCGGACCGTATTCATCCCAGCGCGCGGTTCTTTCGTAAGGATCCTTCGGCAAGAGAGCTGGGAAGTGAACTTCCTGAAAGCCGGCTCTATCCATCTCTTCTCTTATTACTCGTTCTACATTTCGTAGCACGATTACACCAAGCGGTAACCAGGAGAAAATACCGGCAGCGATTGGCCGGATATAACCCGCTCGTACCAATAACTTGTGGCTTGGAACAGAAGCATCAGATGGATCATCGCGGAGCGTGCGCAAAAATAGAGAGGACATCCGCAACATGGTGCGTAGCCTAGCGAATTACTTAACGCTTACTGAGGGTTCACCGGATGCGACACCGGCAGCTTCCATCTCTTCTGCGATCTTCATCGCTTCTTCAATCAGAGTTTCGACAATCTGTGCTTCTGGAACGGTCTTAATTACTTGGCCCTTTACAAAGATCTGGCCCTTTCCATTTCCTGATGCAACACCAAGATCTGCTTCACGTGCTTCGCCTGGGCCATTAACAACACAACCCATCACCGCAACACGGAGTGGAACTGTCATTCCATCAAGTCCAGCTTGGACCTTCTCGGCTAGTGAATAAACATCTACCTGTGCTCTTCCGCAAGAAGGACAAGAAACTATTTCAAGACGGCGTTGGCGAAGATTTAGAGATTCAAGAATTGAGATTCCAACCTTCACCTCTTCAACCGGTGGAGCGGATAGTGAAACTCTAATGGTGTCACCAATACCTTCAGAGAGAAGTATTCCGAAAGCAGTTGCAGATTTAATTGTTCCTTGGAATGCCGGACCAGCTTCAGTAACGCCAAGGTGTAGCGGGTAATCACACTTTGAAGCAAGAAGTCGATATGCCTTAACCATCGTGACAGGATCATGGTGCTTTACTGAAATCTTCATATTGGTAAAGCCATGCTCTTCAAATAGACCAATCTCCCAAAGTGCCGACTCAGCAAGAGCTTCTGGGGTTGCCTTGCCATACTTCTCAAGTAGTCGTGGATCGAGAGATCCAGCATTAACACCAATTCGGATTGGGATACCAGCATCTCCGGCGGCCTTGGCAACTTCTTTAACTTTGTCATCAAACTGTTTGATATTTCCAGGATTTACTCGAACTCCAGCGCAACCCGCATCAATAGCAGCGAAGATGTACTTAGGTTGAAAATGAATATCTGCGATGACAGGAATCTGAGATTTCTTGGCGATTTGTGAGAGCGCGTCGGCATCATCTTGGCTCGGGACAGCGACGCGGACAATCTGGCAACCAGAAGCAGTTAGTTCTGCGATTTGTTGGAGCGTTGAATTAACGTCGGCAGTAACAGTCGTGCACATGGATTGGACTGAGACCGGCGCATCACCACCAACTAGAACATTTCCTAATTTGAGCTGTTTGGTGTTGCGACGCGGCGCTAAAGTAGGAGGAGGAGTCTGTGGCATGCCGAGATTAACCATGTCCTTATTCTGCCTCAAGCATTAGAGTTGCTCAAATGAAGCCTTGGATGTTCGTTCTTTATCTAGTCGTATCAATAGCCCTCATAACTTGGGTCTATGGTTTTTGAAGGATTCGGCTACTAGATATTTAGATTGATCGGATTGAAGATATCTGCAAATAAGAGCAATAAAGTAAGAAATATCAACAACGCTAAGACCACCACAGTTATCGGGGTCAGCTTTTCGACATCTACAGGTCCTGGGATCTCTTTTCCGCGCATCCGATAAATCTTGTTTCGCACTGCTTCATAAAGCGCTACTGCAATATGTCCGCCATCGAGCGGAAGTATTGGGACCAGATTGAATACTCCAACAAAGATATTTAGCGAGGCCACCAACAATAAGAAGGTAGCGAGTTTCTCTCCTGAAGTAAGCACACCGCTTGAAGCAGCTTCCCCCGAAACCCGCGCTACTCCAACAATTCCGACTAAGCCTTCGACACTTCGCTCTTCACCAAGAAAAGTCTGGCCAAACAACGATGGAATCTGGGCAGGTAGTCCAACTAGCGCTTTAAGTGATCCAGCAAAGAGATCTCGAGTCGCAGATGCTGAAGATGCAAGTGCTTCGATTGGATTTTCTCTTACTTGACCGAACTCATTGATGATGCCGAGGAAACCACGCGCTTCACCATCGATAACTCGCGTTGCTGGGACGGTATTAATAATTATCTCTTGGCCATCACGAATTATTATTAAAGAGAGGTTCTTTCCCGCCGATGCCCGCAAGATCGGAGTTATCTCTTCCCAATCCATATTCCTAACGCTGTTTGCGCCGATGATTTCATCGCCCGGAAGAATCCCCGCGCTCTTTGCCGGTGAGATTGGATCGTTTGGAGTGCACTCAGCGCTCTTTGGAACACATGGGACGACTTGTGAGACCGTTGGAAGAACCTTTGAAACTCCAACTCCGGCGAAGAGGATGAAGAGCAATAAGAAACCAAGAACGAAGTGGAGAAATGATCCGGCTCCAAGTACAACCAACTTTTGGGAGGTCTTCGCTTTGTAGAAAGCTCGCGGTTGGATTTCGACCGGCAACTCTTCTTTCGGAGTCATTCCAGAAATCTTGCAGTAACCACCAGCAGGAATCCCCTTCAATCCAAATTCAGTCTCACCTCTTTGGGTAGACCAGATCCGCTTTCCAAAGCCGAGGAAGAACTCGGTTACCCGCATCCCGTAACGCTTTGCCGTTATGTAGTGGCCAAACTCGTGAACCATCACCGAAAAGAGAAGCGCCGCAACAAAGGCTAAGACTCCAAGCAGACCCACTTAATCTCCTATTTCTGCGTCAGTAACTCGGTAGCGACGCGGCGCGCATCATTCTCGATAGCGGTGACATCAGCTAGATCACGTAACTTTTCGGGGGCTCCCGAGTTTAGTTTTGCCACGGTTCTATCAATCGTATCCACAATGGCTGTGAATGGAATTCGCTCGCTCAAGAACGCATCGACCGCAACTTCATTTGCTGCGTTAAAAATCGCTGTGAAAGATCCACCGAGCGCGATCCGATCTCTTCCATGCGCCATAACTAAATCGCCGCCACGCGGAACTTATCGGGATTCTGAGAAATTACCTCAAGTGCTTGGGTTCCAATCGACCCAGTCGATCCCAAGATAACTACATCACGCACTCGGCAATCATCTCAGAAACCGAAATATTCGCGGTAAAGATAGACTGCGGCAATGAGTTCCGGCCCAAAGATTCCGCAAGAGCGCAAAGTTGTAACCGCAATTCCTGGACCAAAATCACAAGAGGTCATCAAACGTAGACGTGAAGCGGTCTCAGCAGCCCTCGGTATGGCCATCCCAGTCGTAGTTGAGAAAGCTGGTGGTGGAGTAATTGTCGATATCGATGGAAACTCCATCATTGATATGGGCGCAGGAATCGCTGTAGTTA
>VGAF01000030.1 GCA_016870855.1 Actinomycetota bacterium
CTAAGGCCAAAGCTCAAACCGCGGACATTGTCGTTACCAACCACACCTTGCTTGCGATTGAGATTGTTGATTCCCATCCGATCCTGCCCGAACGTGACGCAATCATTCTTGATGAGGCGCACGAGTTCATGGATCGTACGACCCAGGCCGTAACTGAGGAGTTAACTGCGGGACGAGTATCACGCGCAGCCGCTATGGCAAGAAAACATATGCCCGGAAAACTTGCTAGCGCATTTGATAAAGCGGCTGATGCATTTGCCGATGCTCTAGATGGATACAGCCAGGATTACCGAACTAGAAGCGATGAAGAGCGAAGACTTGTTGAGTTACCCGATGAACTTGTTGCGCCGATAAGGAAAGTAAAGGAAGCGGCCGAGGCCGTAGTCGCGGCAATAAATGCAGATAGCGAGATTATCGATCCAGACACTATTGCTGAGCGAGCCCGGGTAAAGGGCGCTGTAAATGAGGTTAAGGCAACCGCCCAAAAACTATTGAAAAACAGCGATGGCAGCGTCCTCTGGTTTGAACCGAACTTCTCGACTCTCTATCTCGCGCCACTCGATGTCTCATCTGTCCTGCGTGAAAATTTATTCACCCAGACCCCAGTTATTGCAACGAGCGCGACGCTCTCGGTCGGAAAGAGTTTTGATGCAATTGCGCGAAATCTAGGGATAAGTGGCGAGTTTGAAGATGAAGAAGATAGCTCTGGGATCGACCCAAGTAACGTGCAGATGTTAGATGTTGGCTCTCCCTTTGATTTTGCCGCTCAAGGAATGCTCTATCTTCCAAAACATCTTCCCGAACCTGGCCGAGATGGCCCAAGTGCCGAAGCGTTAGTTGAGTTAGGTGAATTAATTGATGCTGCAGGAGGTCGAACCCTCGCGCTCTTCTCATCTTGGCGGGGAGTTGAGATGGCTGATGACCATCTACGTCGAGTGCTCGCTGAGCTTCCGATAAAGATCATCACACAAAAACGTGGGGATAGCGTCGGTTCACTTGTTGATCGCTTCGCAGAAGATCCAACTTCGATTCTTCTTGGCACTATGAGTCTCTGGCAGGGCGTTGATGTTCCAGGTCCTGCTTGCACCTTAGTTGCGATTGATCGAATTCCATTTCCAAGACCGGATGATCCAGTCATGTCGGCGCGCGCCTCAAAAGCCGATGCATCCGGTGGCTCGGGATTTATGCAGGTCTCACTTCCACGAGCTGCGCTCTTGCTTGCTCAAGGCACGGGAAGACTAATCCGCTCAATCAAAGATCGGGGAGTTGTTGCAATTCTGGATTCTCGGATAGTAAATAAGCGCTACGGATCAGTCTTACTAAATTCAATGCCACCGCTCTGGCGCACCGGGGAGGGCGCCGTGGTTAAAGATTCACTCCGCCGGCTCCACCAACAATTCCAAGAAGCTGGGCGCTAATGGCCGGCCAACTTCTCGCAAAACTGGGATGAAGGTTCACCGCGCTCACTCTTTCGATTGAAAACCAGCGTAAATCAATAGTTTCGTGGTTGTTCTCAAAGACCATTCCGGCTGGCTCGAGCTCGGCCACAATCGTCTCGTAACTCCAATCGCCATGATCATCGAGATGAGTAAAGCGCGCCATGACATGCTGCGCATCAACCCCAATCTCTTCATTGCTCTCGCGAAGCGCAGCCTCAAGAGCGCTTTCATGTGAATCTCTAGCTCCACCGGGAATTCCCCAAGTATCACCGTTATGAACCCAGGGCGCGCGATGCTGGAGCAGAATCTCATTAGCGCGATAGAGAAGAAGTCCGGCCGCGCCATTTAAGCCCCAATGTTTGAAGCCGCATTTGCAATTTACCCAACCATCACCATCGCGTGCCGCCATGGTCGCTAGTTTTCCACAGCAATTAGGTATCGGCACTTTTACGCCCCAATTACTTCTAACTTGGGGCGATGCGTCGGTTACTCTCCCTCACTCTCATTGCTGCACTGATATTTCCAATTGGCGCTATGGCCGAGGAATGCGATGGCGATACCTGCATTGAAGTTAGCGCCGATGATGACAACCACTTAGTTATAAGAGTTAAGAAAGGCAAACCAGGTTCTACAACAACATCTTCGCCCTCACCAAACCCAACTTCCTCAACCTATCGGAAGCAACCATGGATTCCTTGGTTACCAAAACCAGTTGCAACACCAAGACCAAAGAGTACGAAGGTCGCCAAGCCGCGCGTTAGAAAGCCAAGAGTAAAAAAGATCAGCGCTACTCAATTAGCGGATCAAGTAAAGCGGATGCTCCCAAGCGGCGTGATTCTTACCCAACCTACGAACGCGGCGTTGTTGCGAGAACCGGTTAACTTTATGACCACAGTTCCGGCTTCATTCCAGACCGTTATCGTTGTCTTGGAGGTCCCAATTCTGATCACGCTAAAGGCGACATATAAGTGGGATTTCGGAGATGGTAAATCCCAGATATCGCATAATCCGGGCGCCCCATATCCAGCCTCACTAATCACCAATAGATACCAAGAAGCCGGTGAGTACCAAGTTGAGTTGAAAGTTACTTGGAGCGGAACTTGGAGAGCGGGAACCATTTCTGGACCGATTAAGGGGAGTATCACCCAAGCCTTTGAACGCGATCTAAGCATTCACGGAGCGGACACCACTTTCACTAGATAGATATCCACAATTTCAAAGTTTTCTCCCGTGAGCTAGCGCCGGCAAAGATGCTTCGCACATGACAACTGTTACAACTCCAAGTGATCTATTAGCCGCAGTCCCGTTTCTTATTGGTTACCAACCTAGCGATTCCATCGTTTTGATGTCGCTAAAGGATGAATCAATAACGATGGCAATTCGAATCGATTTCCCCGATTCGATAAGTAAGAGAGAAGCGAGCGCGCTCGTTGAGAAATTTAGGGGTAGCGATGGCGCGCTCCTTGTCTCTTACATTCCTGATGGCTGTCTTGATGCCGAGAGCGTGATTCGCCCGCTTATTGAGGCCTTAGATCTAGCCTCGGTTCCACTCCGTGAATCAATCGTTATCGTCGGTAATCGATGGCGCTCTTTGATTTGTGGTGACTCCGATTGCTGTCCCTTAGAAGGCTCGCCTCTTCCGGACCTATCCCATTCAAGGATTGCAGTGGAGGAGATTGCGCAAGGCAAGTTAATGCCCTTTAAGAATCTAATCGAAATGGCAAACTCACTTGATCCCGAAATAGATGAAGTCATCCTCGAGATGATGGGAAGAATTGAGCCGATTGACTACGAAAACGATCCAGTTCCATCACAACGCGATGGCGCAAATGCAATACTAGATTTCTTACATGACTTTGAGGTAGATCGAATTTGTAGGGATAAGAGGCTGGTAGCAAAAGTCCTAGTTAGATTAAAGGACCTCCAAGTCCGTGACTTCGCCCTTGGAAGCATGAATAGTGAGAATGATCTTTACTTCGATGCTTGGAAATGGCTACTCAAAAAAGCTCCACAAGGATTTATTGCTGTTCCAGCAACGCTCTTTGCGGTCGCTTCTTATGAACGAGGCGATGGCGCGATGGCAAATCTCGCGCTCGAGAAGGCTGAGTCTGATCAACCAAATTATTCAATGGTGAATCTGCTTCGCCAACTATTCCGGAGCGGAAAGCCACCAACGATTTTTACTGAGCTACGGGCCGAACTTCATCCCAAGGTTTGTGCTGCTTTATTCTCGGGTAGCATTTCGGCGTGAACATCGGCGTTCCCAAAGAGATTAAAAACAATGAGTTTCGCGTCGCCATAACTCCGGCCGGTGTACGAGAGTTTGTAAGCCATGGCCATTCTGTATTTATCGAATCTGGCGCTGGCCTTGGTTCTGCGATTGCTGATGAAGATTTTAGAAAAGTTGGCGCCACAATCCTTTCTAGCGCTGATGAGGTTTGGGATAAGGCCGAACTAGTTTTAAAGGTTAAAGAGCCCATTGCTGCGGAGTACAAGCGGATGCGCAAAGGAAAGGCCCTCTTTACCTACCTTCACCTTGCTGCTTTAAAAGAATGTACCGATGCGCTAATTGAAAGCGGTATAACTGCAATTGCATATGAGACTGTCGAAGTAAATGGAGCGCTACCTTTACTTGCACCAATGAGTGAAGTTGCGGGCCGAATGGCCGCCCAAGTTGGCGCAGCTGCCCTCCAACGAAGCAACGGTGGCCGAGGAGTGCTTCTTGGCGGAGTTCCGGGGGTTAGACCTGGTCGCGTTCTAGTTCTTGGGGGAGGCATTGCTGGACTGGCTGCCGCGACGATTGCTCATGGAATGCGCGCCGATGTAACAGTTGTCGATCTAAATCATAAGCGGCTAGGCGAGATTGACCAGATCTTTAATGGAACTGTTAAGACCTTGATGTCGAGCGCTCATGCAATTGAAGAAGAAGCGCTCCAAGCTGATCTCGTGATTGGCGCAGTACTAATTCACGGCGCAAAAGCCCCGAAGTTGATTAAAAATGAATTGGTTAAGCGGATGAAAGCTGGTTCGGTTCTGGTGGATATAGCCATCGACCAGGGCGGTTGTTTCGAGGATTCGCGCCCGACCACTCATGCTGAACCGACCTTTAAAGTCCACGACTCCATCTTCTACTGCGTCGCCAATATGCCCGGTGCCGTCCCATTTACATCTACCTATGCGCTATCCAATGCCACCTTGAAGTACGCCATTTCTTTAGCCAATCTCGGGTGGAAAGAGGCGCTACGAAGAGATTCAGGATTGGCCCTTGGCTTAAATGTCCACGAAGGAAAGATTTTTTACCAAGCGGTCGCAGATGCTCATGGCCTTTCGGGTCATAAGTGGACTTTTTGATTCGCACTTCCTAGAGTCCGCCTAGGTCACGAGTTCCAGCTTCAAGCCCCGGCTAACTGGACGGCAACCCTCCACCGCGGTGGGGTGCTCCGGGTGAGGACCAGGTCGAGAATTTCGACAAGCGCGGGTCTGCAAGAAATTGTCAGGTCCAGCGTTATTGGACATCTATGAAAGGCAATAATGAAGAAGCTATTGAAACTAACTCCATTCATTCTCGCTGCTCTAGTCCTTTCCGCATGCTCATCATCAGATGAGGGTGGATCTGCTAGCGGCGACACAACTACTTGCTCACCGGATTCACTACAAACAGTTGAAGCTGGCGTGCTAACAATCGCAACCGGCGAACCTGCTTACTATCCATGGGTAATCGATGATGCCCCAGAAAGTGGCGAAGGTTTTGAAGCCGCGGTTGCATACGCTGTCGCAGCACAACTTGGCTATGACCAATCTGCCGTCAAATGGGTACGCACAACATTTGATGCCGCAATTGCTCCGGGCCCAAAGACATTCGACTTCAACCTCCAGCAGTACTCAATTACTGATGAGCGTAAGCAAGTCGTTGATTTCTCATCGCCTTACTACACCTCTAACCAAGCCATCGTCTCATTCAAGGGAAGCAAGATTGAGGGCGTTACAACCCTTCAGGGCTTGAAAGATGCGGGCGCAAAGTTAGGTGCGGCCGTCTCTACAACCTCGCTTGATGTAATCGAGACAAACCTTGGTCTTAAGGCATCGGTATTTAACGATAACGCTGCTGCAGTTACTGCCCTTAAGAACAAGCAGATCGATGGTCTTGTAGTCGACCTTCCAACCGCCTTCTATCTATCTGCTGTAGAGGTTCCAAATGGAATCATCGTCGGCCAGATTGATGGCAGCGATGCTGGTGACCAAGGATTCGGACTTCTTCTCTCGAAGGATAATCCGATCACTTCTTGCGTTTCACAAGCAGTTGATGCAATTCGCGATAACGGAACCCTTGCTTCAATCACAGCCCAATGGCTCGCTGATTCAGCAGGAGCTCCGGTACTCAATTAATTGAACTGAAACTTTAATTGAGTAATTAATGTCTGATAATCGGGGGCGCGGCACCGGAGATAACTCTGGTTCCGCGCCTTACGATTTTGGCGGTGCTTGGCAACCAAGTGAAATCGAAGTCGCCCGCCGGATTGCGCGCAAGAAACGGAATCGCAAGAACGCACTCATAGCTGCGCTTTCAAGCCTCCTAGTCCTTGGGACACTTTTAGTAGTTCTAGTTACTTCGCCCGGTTGGATCACGCTGCGGGACACATTCTTTAAGTGGGCTTATGGCTTTGAAGTACTCCCAAAGATAATTCTTGGCTTTGGCACAAATGCTACACTTACGCTGATCGCCGGCACATCGGTAGCGCTCCTTGGGCTCCTAATTGCGCTCATTAGAACTTCAAGATCCCCAGCGCTAACTCCATTTAGATTTCTAGCCACAATTTATGTAGATGTCTTCCGCGGCATTCCAATGCTCCTTGTCATTTTGCTCGTCGGATTTGGTATCCCTGCTCTTCAATTAAAGGGCGTAACAAATAACGTGTTAATCCTCGGCACAATCGCTGTGATAATCACTTATTCAGCTTATGTAGCCGAAGTAATTAGAAGTGGAATCCTCACCGTTCACCCGAGCCAACGTGCAGCCGCCCGCTCACTGGGATTGAGCCATATCCAGACGCTCCGCCACGTTGTTCTCCCGCAAGCTCTAAAGCGGGTAACGCCCCCACTACTAAATGATCTGGTAGCGCTGATTAAGGACACCGGACTGATCTCAATCCTGGGCGTAACTGATGCAATTAGGGCGGCCCAGATTCAAACAGCTAAGAGCTTTAATTACACGCCTTATGTCATGGCAGCACTTGTTTTTCTTGCGGTAACGATTCCGCTGACTCGAATGACGGATCGGATGCTCCGTAATTCCCTTGAGCGCCAGAATGCGCAAGGTCAGGCGTGAATGGGCCAAGCATGAATGGGTCAGGCATGAGCACCCCAGTCCTACGAGTCGAGAAGCTCCGCAAGAGTTTCGGAGATGAAATCGTTCTCCAAGACATTACATTTTCGGTACCGGAGCACACAGCCACAGTATTTATCGGAGCCTCCGGTAGTGGTAAATCAACCCTGCTCCGTTGCATCAATCTTCTGGAACAAGTTGATGATGGAACCATAAAACTTGATGGTGAAGATATTTCAGCCGCCGATGTGAATCCCGATGAGGTACGAAAGAAACTGGGGATGGTCTTTCAGGCCTTTAATCTCTTCCCACATATGACAGTCCTAGAGAACATCATCCTTGCGCCCACGAGGGTTCAAGGAATCCGAGAAGAAGAGGCGATAGCCGAGGCTTTTAAGTTGTTAGAACGTTTCGGGCTAAGAGATAAAGCCGATCAATACCCAGATCGCCTTAGCGGTGGCCAGCAACAACGAGTTGCAATCATCCGCTCGTTGGCAAGGAATCCAAGATTATTGTTGCTCGATGAGATAACAAGTGCGCTCGATCCAGTCCTAGTAAATGAAGTTCTTAGCACGGTACGTGACCTGAAAGGTGAGGGCATGACTATGGTTCTTGCTACTCACGAGATGGGATTTGCTAAACAGGTTGCAAATGAAGTCTGCTTCTTACATCAGGGAAAAATCTTGGAGTGGGGTCCACCGGAGGTCATCCTTGAAAATCCCAAGCTAAGCGAGACGCGAGAGTTTATTAAACGTGTCCACGATGCGGGACGACTATAAAGAGTGATGGACAAGAAGCAATTTGGAGATTATCTTTTCCCCTAGGTCATGAGTCTCAGTTCATAGCCCCGGCTAACTGAGCGGCAACCCTCCACCACGGTGGGGTGCTCCGGGTGAAGACCAGGTCAACAGCAAAGCGCCGTTGACAAGCGTGGGTCTGAACAAAGCCAGACCCCCTAATACCTAGGGAGGTTATTCAATGCCATCTTTTTCCGTCACAAATGCTGAGTTTGAAACTCGTCAGATTCATGCGGGACAAATTCCAGATCCAACAACTGGAGCACGGGCATTGCCTCTCTATCAAACCACCGCTTATCAATTCCGCGATACCAAGCACGCTGCGGATCTCTTTGGTTTGGCAGAGCTAGGCAATATCTACACCCGAATAATGAATCCAACCCAGGATGCAATCGAACAAAGAATTGCATCCCTCGAAGGGGGAGTAGCTGCGCTCTTGCTCGCATCCGGTTCAGCGGCTACAGCATTTGCAGTTCTAAATCTGGCTGAAGCCGGTGATCACATTGTTTCTTCGCCATCTCTTTATGGCGGTACATACAACCTGTTCCACTACACGCTTCCGAAGTTTGGAATTGAAGTCAGTTTTGTTGAAAATCCAGACGACCCCGAGAGTTGGCGCAAGGCGGCAAAGCCAAATACCAAGGCATTCTTTGGTGAGACCATCGCTAATCCGAAGAATGACATCCTTGATATCGAAGGCGTTGCCAAGGTCGCACATGAAATCGGAGTTCCCCTGATTGTGGATAACACGGTGGCAACTCCGTTCTTAATTCGACCAATCGATTTCGGCGCTGATGTTGTGGTCCACTCAGCAACTAAGTTCTTATCAGGACATGGAAACGCAATCGTTGGTGCAATCGTTGATTCTGGGAAATTTGACTATGCCAAGCACCCCGATCGCTTTAAGAACTTTAACCAACCAGATCCGAGCTATCACGGCCTGGTTTATGCCCAAGCCCTAGGAGTTGGTTCACCATTTGGCGCAAACCTCGCCTACATCTTCAAGATTCGTCTTACATTACTTCGCGACATTGGAGCAGCCGTAGCTCCCTTCAATGCCTGGTTACTCTCTCAAGGGCTAGAAACTTTGAGTATTCGCATTGAGCGTCATGTTGAAAATGCAAAGGCAATCGCAACTTGGCTCGAGGCTCACCCACAAGTTGAGATAGTGAACTATGCATCACTTGCCTCATCGCCTTGGAATTCACTTGCCAAGAAATACGCGCCGAAGGGAAGCGGAGCCGTTCTCTCCTTTGAGATAAAGGGAGGAATTGAGGCAGGAAAGAAATTCATCGAGGCTCTAAATATCTTCTCTCATGTTGCAAATATTGGTGATGTGCGTTCGTTAGCGATTCATCCAGCCTCAACAACGCACTCCCAACTTACGCCAGCGGAGCAATTAACCGCAGGAGTAACTCCGGGACTCGTGCGCCTAAGCCTTGGACTTGAGAACATAAACGACATCAAAGCCGATCTAGAAAAAGCTTTCGCTTCCGCGAAATAAAGCGAATGTCACTAGATCAACGCGTGACTGGGGCGTGGTTAGAGAGCCATGACCCTGGTCAACGCGTCTTTCATAAACTCGGCGACCTAGAACTTGAGTCCGGCGAGGTTTTGCCAGATGTAACCATTGCTTATCAATCATGGGGGGAACTGAATCCAGAACGCTCCAATGCAATTTTGATCAATCATGCGCTTACCGGCTGGTCAGATGTTCCTTCATGGTGGCCGGAAATGGTCGGGCCAGGTTTACCTTTCGATACAGATAAGTATTTTGTTATCTGCCCAAATGTTGTTGGTGGCTGCCAGGGAAGCACCGGACCATCTTCGATCGCCCCAGATGGAAATCGTTGGGGCTCAAGATTTCCTTTCCTAACGGTGCGAGATCTGGTTCGCGCAGAAGTCGAGTTATCAAATCAATTGGGAATATCGCATTATCTACTTGCTGTCGGCCCGTCCCTTGGTGGGATGCGCTCACTGGAATGGGCGATTGAATATCCTGATCGAGTAGGCGCTATTTGCACAATCGGTTCCTCAGCCGTTGCAACCGGCGACCAGATTGGAACTTGGAGTACGGAGATTCACGCCATTACATCTGATCCGAACTTCCATGGTGGTGACTATTATGAAAAAGAGCGTGGCCCCATCGAAGGTATGGGCATTGCTCGCAAAATCGCGCACCTCTCTTATAGGACTGAGTATGAGATGGACACTCGCTTTGGCCGCGACCTTCAAGGTGATGAGACCGGTAGATACGCGATCACTTCATACTTGGATCATCAAGCGTTGAAGCTGCAAAGACGTTTCGATGCAAACACCTATATAGCCTTAGAGAGCGTGATGATTTCTCATGACATTGGCCGAGATCGAGGCGGAGTCGAGCAAGCCCTGGCCGGCTCCAAAGTCCCAATAGTTGTGGTTTCAATCGACACCGACCGTCTCTTCCCGCCTCGATTGCAGGAGGAAATAGTTCAGTTAGCTCCGTCTGCCCTCCCGCTTAAGCGTATCTCCTCGCCTTTTGGCCATGATGGATTCTTAATTGAGGTGGATAGCGTCGGATCAGTCATCCGCGAGGCGCTGGAGTTGGCCGTGGCAAAGCGCTAAAAAGTGCATTTCGGCCTGTGGACAATTTATAATATAGCCATAGCCATCTCCCCAAATGGCAAGTCTTTAGTAAATCGCTAGAACAAAAGCAAAGGACTATTTGTGCCTGTATCTCGTGCGCCCAAAAAAGCCCCAAAGAAGTCGGCTGTGAAGAAGAGCGCCAAAAAAGATACAAGTAAGAAGGCAAAGAAGAAGGCGGGACCAAGACTCTTTCCCACAAAAGCAGAGCTAGAAGCGATGAAACTCGCTCGCGAAGCTGGAACAAAAGATAAGGGTGGGAAAGATAAGAAGGCTGGACCGCGCCTCTTTCCAACAAAAGCAGAGTTAGAAGCTATGAAGGGTGCGGCCTCTGGCACAAAACCAGTCACCGCCGCTTCAACTGCGCAAGCAAGTGGAAAACCAGGACCAAAGAAGACGGTAAAAATTGATGGCGAAGAAGTTGAGCTAGAGGAAGTTGAATTAGAAGATCTAGAGAAGTTAGTTGCTGAAACTCCCGAAGAGGGAGCCGAAGGACAATCTGATGTTCGCGTTGTAAATCTAGCCGAAGAAGCAAAGCAACAAGAGGGTGAGTTCACTCTAAAGGACTCTGAAGAAGATGATGCTCCGCCGCAAACAGTTTTGACTGCTGGTGCAACCGCTGACCCAGTAAAGGATTATCTAAAGCAGATCGGTCGCGTTGCCCTTCTAAATGCCGAACTTGAAGTAGAGCTTGCGATGCGAATCGAAGCCGGACTATTCGCGGAAGAGAAATTGAATTCTGGTGAGAAGTTAGAGCGATCGGCAAAGCGTGAGCTTGAGTGGATCGCCCATGACGGTCGCCGCGCCAAGAATCACCTACTTGAAGCAAACTTGCGCCTTGTTGTTTCCCTCGCGAAGCGCTACACCGGCCGCGGAATGCTATTCCTTGATCTAATCCAAGAAGGAAACCTCGGTCTAATTCGCGCCGTCGAAAAATTCGATTACACAAAGGGTTATAAGTTCTCAACCTATGCAACCTGGTGGATTCGTCAGGCAATCACACGCGCTATGGCCGATCAGGCAAGAACTATTCGTATTCCAGTTCATATGGTTGAAGTTATTAATAAATTAGCACGAGTTCAACGCCAGATGCTGCAAGATCTTGGTCGCGAACCGACCCCAGAAGAGCTCGCTAAAGAGCTTGATATGACGCCTGAGAAGGTGGTTGAGGTTCAAAAATATGGCCGCGAACCAATCTCACTTCACACTCCACTTGGTGAAGAGGGAGATTCAGAGTTTGGTGATCTGATTGAGGACTCCGAGGCGATTGTTCCTGCCGACGCGGTCTCATTCACACTTCTTCAAGAACAACTCCACTCAGTCCTAGATACTCTCTCGGAGCGCGAAG
>VGAF01000031.1 GCA_016870855.1 Actinomycetota bacterium
CAGTCCCTTAGTACCGGTGCGCCCCTTCCTGTTTCTCGTGAATTTGCTTTACGAGTAGCGCGAATTCTCGATCGAGCCCGGGAGATCGACATTCGCTCCAATGGTTAAATCATGAGCAAGAAAGTTGTTGTGGTCGGTGCGGGGTGGGCCGGATTGAACGCCGCACGAGTGCTAAGTGAGGAAGGCTTTCTCGTAAGAGTTCTTGAAAAGAGCGATCGAGTGGGTGGTCGAATCACAAGCGATTACATCGATGGCTTCATTCTTGATCATGGTTTCCAGGTAATCAATCCCAAATATGCCGAACTTCGAGAGACTGGAGTTATCGATTCGATCGAGATGAACTCACTGCCTAAGGGGCTCGACGTCAGGTACGGAATCGAGACTCTTAGAATTGGAGATTTTCGGAGCGATATTGGATATTTACGTGGCGCCCTAAATCCAAAGTTAGGGAGCGTAAGAGAGAAGTTTGCATTTCTGAGTTATTTAAGTAAGAAGAGCGTAGATACTGAATTCAAAGTGGCGATGAGAGATGTCGGAACTTTCTATGAAAAGGTGCTAAAACTATTTCTTGACGGGGTGTTTCTTGCCGATAGTAACCAGGTATCAAATCAGATGGCCCGGGAGCTGATTCATTGGTTTATCAAAGGGGCTCCTGGGTTGCCTAATGGTGGAGTTAGAGAAGTTTCCGAGTCGCTCGCCGCAGGATTAGATATGGAGTTCAATGTTGAGGTTAAGTCGCTCTCCGCTTCAGGAGTCGTAACAAGTGAAGGTAGAGAGTCCGCTGACGCAGTGATACTTGCGACTGATCCAATTTCCGCTGCTGAATTTCTCGAGAGTCAAGCGCCGGAGATGAGCGCCTCACAAACCTGGTATTTCAAGGTTCCTAAAGGTGAAATAGATAGTAACCACCTTCGAGTTGGTGGGCTAGGACCGATAGTGAATTCAGTTGCGCTCTCAAATATCTGCCCGAGTTATGCGCCTGTCAGTTCCACTCTGATTGCCGCTACAAATCTCAATACTGCGAAAGAGAGTGAAGTCCGTGCACATCTAAGTTATCTATGGGATACGAATGCTTCTGATTGGGAACTGATTAAGTGCTTCTCGATTCCTCACTCACTGCCTCTTCATAGGCCAGGCTCGCCACTTGTTGCTAAAGAGCTCACCGAAAAAGGGATTTATTTAGCGGGGGATTGGCGGGCAACGCCATCTCAGCAAGGAGCTTTATTGAGTGGTCGCTTAGCGGCGCGAGCGCTTATTTCTCATTTATAAGCGCAGCTAAGGCTGGCGCAAGGTGCGGATAATCAAATTCGAAACCAGAGTCACTCAACTTTTTCGGTAATACTTTCTTCGAGCCGAGAATCTCAGAGGAGAAGCCACCGAGCGCAATCTTCAGGGCAAAGCTGGGGACGGGAATGAGCGCCGGACGGCGAAGAGCGCGAGCTAGAGCTGCGGTTAATTCTTGATTAGTTGCAGGGTTTGGTGATACTAAATTAACTGGACCTTCGAGATCTCTTTCCAATAAGTAGCAGATTGCCTTAATGTGATCGTGAAGTGTGATCCAAGACCACCATTGCTTTCCATTTCCAAGCTTTCCGCCTACGCCCAATTTAAAGAGTGGCAACATCTTGCCGAGCGCACCGCTTGTTGGTTCTAGAACCAAGCCAGTTCTAATCTTTACTATTCGAGTGCCGGATGCAGAATCAGCAGCTGCTTCCCACTCTTTGCAGACCGCGGCTAGAAAGTCATCTCCGGGGCGATCATCTTCTGTAACAGATCTATTGCCGGTCTCGCCATACCATCCAATTGCGCTTGATGAGATAAAGACCTGTGGCTTCAATTTTCCAACAGCGGTGGCAATCGTATTTGTGCCAAGGAGTCTGGAATTCAATATCTCAGCCTTGTATTTCTTACTCCAACGCTTATCGCCAACATTTGCGCCGGCTAAATGAATTACGGCATCTACTCCTTCAAGGGGAGCTAGGTCGACCTCGCCAGTCTTGGGATTCCATAAAACTTCATCGGGGGATAAGACCGGTCTGCGCACCAAGCGTTGCACGGTGTGGCCTTCTGATTTGAGATGTCCCACTAGCGCCGAACCGATCATGCCGGATGCTCCGGTAATGGCAATTCTCTGAGGTAATGCCATAACTAACCCTTAAAGTCCGAGATCAGATTCGAAACGACCCTCTTCAAGTCGTTCCTTTAGCGTCGTTAAGAACCTTGCGGCATCGGCGCCATCGACAACTCGATGATCGTATGAGAGCGCTAGATAAACCATGGAACGGATAGCGATAGTTTCCCCGCCATCTTCACCCTTCACAACCATGGGCCGCTTTACGACTGAACCGACGCCAAGAATTCCAACCTGTGGCTGATTAATGATTGGCGTATCAAACAGAGCTCCACGCGAGCCAGTATTTGTGATGGTAAATGTTCCGCCACCTAATTCGTCCGGAGATATCTTGTTTTCACGAGTACGAATAGCAACATCTGCGATTCGTCGTGCGATTCCTCCCATATTGAGATCGCCCGCATCTTTGATGACAGGAACCAATAAACCGCGTTCGGTATCTACTGCGACCCCAAGATGTTCTGCGCCGTGGTAGGTGATCTCATCACCTTCAACAGAGGAATTAAGGACGGGGTGGACTTTGAGAGCCTCGCAAACAGCTACAGCGAAGAATGGAAGGAAACTTAACTTCACGCCCTCACGAGCTTCAAAGGTTGCCTTTGACTTATCTCTCAACCTGGCGATCTTGGTTATATCTACTTCAACAACTGTCGTAAGTTGGGCGCTAACTTGTAGTGACTCCAACATTCTTGCTGCAATAACTTTACGTAAACGGGTCATTGTTACTTTAGTTCCACGCAGAGGCGATGCGGCAACGGGAGTGGCGCTTCTAGCAGGGGCGCTGGATTGGGAAGGAACTTGAGTTGATGATGGCGCGGATACACGAGGTACAGCGGCGAGAACATCTTCTTTTCGAATTCGCCCGCCAACGCCGGTTCCTTTTACTCGCGATAGATCAACGCCATTTTCGGCAGCGAGTTTGCGGACAATTGGAGTTACATAGGAGTCATCAAGAGCTGAGGGTTTTGGCACCAACGGTGGTGGAATTTGAGGTGGAGCAGGTACTGGTTTAGGAGCGACTGGCGCAGCCTGTACCGGCGCAACTGGCGCTGCTGCAACTGGTGCTGGTGCGACTGGTGCGGGTACAGGCGGAGCCGGAGTTGAAACCGGCGCGGCAGAACTTGAACCGATTGTTGCAAGGCGCGCTCCTACTGGAACGGTTGAATCAACAGCGACATCAATCGAAAGCAGAGTTCCTGAAGTTGGGGCAGGGATCTCGGTATCTACCTTGTCGGTCGAAACTTCAAGAAGTGGTTCGTCAGCAGCAACTTGATCGCCAACTGCCTTTAACCATCTAGTGACGGTTCCTTCGGATACAGATTCACCGAGCGCTGGCATTACAACCAAGGTCGCTCCGGCAGAAGAATTAACAATCGGTGCCGCAGGAGGTACCGGTGCAGGAGTTGGAACTGGTGCAGTAGTTGGAACTGGAGTCGACACTGGCGCGGCAGCAACTGGCGGAGTTGCCGTCGGCAAAGCGGCAGGAGCAACGCCATCTGCGATTACCGCTAACTCTGCGCCAACTAACGCGACTTGATCAACAGCGACAACGATCTTCTGTAGAACTCCAGCTGCTGGTGATGGAATCTCGGTATCGACTTTATCTGTGGAGACTTCTAATAGCGGTTCATCGAGAGCGACTTGATCTCCTTCTTTCTTAAGCCAACGAGTGACTGTTCCTTCTGTGACGCTCTCGCCCAAGGCTGGCATCTTCACCGAAAAAGTCATCGCTTCCTCTCTTTTCCTAATCTCTACCTAAAACCGTATAGCTAACAATGGCGCGATTATCCATGTGCATGGAGTGGTTTTCCAGCCAGCGCAAGGTGAGCCTCGCCCATCGCCTCAGAAAGCGTTGGGTGAGCGTGAATAAGTGGTGCAACATCAAAGGCATCGGCCTGCCAATTGAAGATTAATTGTGCCTCAGCGAGAAGTTCTCCGACTCGTGATCCAACCATGTGAATACCAAGGACTGGTCCATTCTTCGCAGAGACCAATTTGATCGAACCTGCAGTCTTGAGAATCTGCGCCTTACCGTTACCGGCGAGGTCATAATTTAATTCGACCACATCAAAACCCTTTGCCTTTGCAGCAGCAGTAGTAAGTCCGACTGATGCAACTTCAGGCTCAGAGTATGTCACTCGGGGAACTCCATCGTAATTAATTGCACGAGGGTTTAATCCGGCAATCTCTTCGGCAACAAGAATTCCTTCAGCAAAACCCACATGAGCGAGTTGGAGCGTTGGAATCAAATCGCCGACTGCCCAAATTCCTGGGACGTTAGTCCGACATTTATCATCAACGATGATGTATCCACGATCCATCTTGATGCCCTGTTCTTCATACCCAAGATTTGCCGAGACCGGCCCACGTCCGACGGCAACTAATAGGAGCTCTGCGTTAAATGTCTTTCCATCCTCTAGCGTCACCGTGACACCCGAGTTAGTTTTTGCAACGCTCTTAAATTTCGTTCCAAGTTCAAAATTGATACCACGCTTGCGGAATGCACGCTCAAGTTGCTTACTGGATGACTCATCCTCAAGTGCGATCAAATGAGGAAGCGCTTCAATAATTGTTACTTCCGAACCAAAAGACTTCCATACTGATGCGAACTCACAGCCAATCACTCCGCCGCCGAGAACAATTACGGACTTAGGCACGTAATTAAGGTGCATGGCATGGTCGCTCGTCATTACCCGAGTTCCATCAAGCTCTAGACCAGGAAGTGACTTCGCGTGGGATCCCGTTGCGAGAACAACATTCTTTCCGGTGTAACGCTCTCCATTGACCTCGACAGTGTTCTTCGAGACTAATTTTCCTGCGCCCTCTACATAAGTTACGTTTCGAGACTTTACGAGACCTTGCAGGCCCTTGTGCAGCTTTGAGATGACTCCATCTTTATATGAGTTAACTCCAGCCATATCAATCGCGTGAAAATCTGCCTTAACTCCAAACTCCGAAGCATGGCGGGTGTTATCGGCAATCTCGCCAGCGTGTAGAAGCGCCTTCGTTGGTATGCAGCCTCGATGTAGGCAGGTGCCACCTAGCTTGTCTTTCTCGATAAGAACGACCTTAAGACCGAGTTGGGATGCGCGAAGTGCACAGGCATATCCACCGCTACCACCGCCGAGAATTACAAGATCGAAATCTGCCACGCTAACCTCACAGCTTCACTAGTACTAGTAACACTTGGCCTATCTTGCCAGTTTCACCGACCAGCTAGGTCCTCGGCAAATGCGAGAAGAGTGCGAAGTGCGACACCTGTTCCGCCTACAGTGGTGTAACCGTGAGGTTTTGATTCGTTATAAGCGGGGCCAGCAATATCGAGGTGGAGCCAGGGTAGATCTGGGGCGACGAAGTATTTTAAGAATAATCCGGCCACCAACATTCCGCCCATCCGCTCACCGATATTTGCAATATCTGCAACAGGAGAATCAAGAGAAGCGCGTAACTCTTCAGGAAGCGGCATTGGCCAGAACTGTTCGCCAGTCCTATGGACCGTCTCCAGGAATTGATCACGGAACTTCTCATTATTTGTCATTACCGCGCTGGTACGAGTTCCAAGTGCAACGACCTGAGCACCGGTGAGAGTCGCAACATCAACAATTCCATCTAGCTTGCCACCTTTATTTCCAACTTCGGCTGCCTTAACAAGGGCATCGGCAAGAATTAGACGACCCTCCGCGTCGGGATTTAGTACTTCAACAGTTTTGCCACCATAAATCGTGATGATGTCACTTGGTCTAGTTGCGGTATCGCTGACCATGTTCTCGGCAAGCGGTGCCCAAGCATCAATCTCTATCGGCACTTTTAATTCTGCGATGGCCAGGATTGCTGCAGATACGGCGGCGGCGCCACTCATATCTGATTTCATCGCTTCCATTCCTTGCGCAGGTTTTAGCGCAAGACCGCCGGTATCAAAAGTGATTCCCTTACCAATATATGCGAGCCGTTTCTTGGCGCCTCTTGGGCGATATGAAATGTGGAGTAATCGAGGAGGGTTTGCTGAACCTTGACCCACTCCGATGATTCCGCCATAACCCAACTTTTTAAGTTGCTGGTCATTTAGTACTTCTACCTTCAGGGAGAACTTCTTAGCTAATGGCAGAAACTTTGCGGTGAAAGAAACTGGATTTAGATGGCTTGGGGGAGTGTTAACCAAGTCTCTTACGAGATGGCTATATTTCGAAATCACTTCAGCGCGCTTAAGCGCCTCTTGGAGCTTCTTATCCTTTGCAAAATTTGTATGTATCTCTATCTTCGATAGCGGAGATTTGCGGTCTGGTTTTGTTGCGCCTCGAAATTCATCGAACGCGTAGGAACCTAGAAGGGCGCCCTCAGCGATTGCAGCCGCCTCTTCACGGGTCTTATGTGGAAGTGCAAAGGTTGCGCTCTTTTGGCCTAGAAGGGATCGCGCTGCAGCGCCGGCAGCGCGTCGGAGAACTTCATGAGTAACTTCACCGCCACCAAGACCGGTCAGGAGAATCAACTTTGTACTCTCACCCGGCAATTTGATTACCTCATCGCTTGCTCCGGTTGCACCCAGATCTTCTAACGCTTCCAAAATTGATGCGGTATTGAATCTAATGCCACTTGTCGAAATTGCGAGCTTCTTCTTATCGTCTCTTTTTAGGCCAAGGACCAATACATCAGAAGTTAGTTGGGCATCCGTCGCGCGAATTGTTGGGGTCATTGCGCTAGGTTATTGGAGTGATGATGTCTGCGCCATTGAAGCACTCTCCGATACATGACTTCCACAAGAACGCGGGCGCGAAACTCGCCGACTTTGGTGGCTGGGAGATGCCGATCGAATATCCCCAAGACCGAGGTGGCGGAGTTCTAAATGAGCACGCTGCGGTCCGTGAAAAGGTGGGTCTTTTTGATGTCTCCCATCTTGGGAAAGCTGAGGTCAAGGGATCTGGAGCTCTGCAATTCTTAAATGGTTGCATCACAAGTGATCTAGAGAAGATTACTGATGGTCAGGCCCAATACAACTTACTCTGTGATGACCTAACCGGTGGCGTGATTGATGACCTTATTGTCTACCGACGAAGCACTGAAGATTTCTTCCTGGTCCCGAATGCCGCTAATACGACCGAAGTGGTTGAACGGTTGAAGAAAGCTGCTCCCGAGGGCGTTGTTGTTAATAATCTCCATGAGAAGTATGGAGTCTTTGCCCTTCAAGGACCTCTTGCAGAGCGCGTTTTAGGAGATTTAGAGATCAATATCAATTTGGAATTCATGTCATTTACAGAAGGCGAAATTGCCGGAAAGAAATCAATAATTTGTCGCACCGGCTACACCGGGGAACTGGGATTTGAAATTCTCCCTAAATGGGAGGATGCAAGATTAGTTTGGGATGCATTGGTTAGCGCGGTTTTAAATGCCGGTGGATTAGTTGCCGGTTTGGGCGCGCGAGACACTCTTAGAACAGAGATGGGCTACCCGCTTCATGGCCATGAACTGTCCCTTGCCATTTCACCGGTTCAAGCGAGTGCGAGTTGGGCAGTAGCTTGGCGGAAAGAGAAATTCTGGGGAAGAGATATTCTCGTCAAAGAGCGCGAGGAGGGAAGTGCGAAAATCTTACGAGGGTTGATTCTGC
The DNA here is from genome assembly GCA_016870855.1 of Actinomycetota bacterium. GTDB lineage: Bacteria > Actinomycetota > Actinomycetes > Nanopelagicales > Nanopelagicaceae > MAG-120802. The sequence goes on from VGAF01000031.1 coordinate 7,731, forward strand.
TAGATCGCGGAATCCCAAGAGCGAGAATGGAAATTTTTAGAGACGATGTTGAGGTTGGGATAACTACGAGTGGAACTTTCTCACCGACCTTGAAGCAAGGAATCGCCCTAGCGCTAATCACTAGGGAGATTCAACCCGAGGAGGAAGTCAGTGTTGATATTCGAGGGAAAAAAGTGAGGGCTAAAGTTGTTAAGCCACCTTTTGTTCCCGCGCGAGTTCGTTAGCCGCCCGCCACACGGCAACAGTATCAAGTCGAGATTTTGCTCTTTTCAGCGCTGCTAAAACTGACTTAGCTGAGATAAAGATTAACGAAGCCGTCACGATGGCTCTCGGAAGATCCCAAGATAGAGCTGTGGCAAAGTGAAACGTTAAGAACCTGCTGAGATTTTCTATGACGGACGCTCCAGGAAGATAAGAGAGCTGGGTATCACTTCCTAAGAGCCAGGGCCAGAGTTGTAGATCCATAAGCGCCCCGAAAAGGAGCGCAGCAAAAACCCCATAGGCCATAAGAAGTGCTCGCTCCAATTGAAAGGAAAGTTTTTTAGGGATTACTGATACTCCTGCAGCAATCCAACCTGCAGCGAGGGCTTGGAATGGCAGCCAGGGTCCGATCCCGCCAGTTATCAATGAGCTAACCAGAATTGCGAGTAACGCAATGACAAAACCTATTTGGGGACCGAGCGCACGCGCTGCAAGAATTATTAGAAACCACATTGGCTCAATTCCTACGGCGCCTGCCCCTAAGAGTCGAAGAGCTGAGATGAGGGCTACCAGAACAGCGACTATCGCAACGATCTTGCTATCCAATAATTTTGCATTGATTTGGAGGGTAATAATGGCCACAGAAATAATTCCAAAGAGCGCCGCAAGCCAAGTAGCTTGATTTAAAGTAGCTAGTCCAAGTGACTCAGTATTTAGGAATAGTGGCCAGGTGAAGAGGAAGAGACCGAATAAATTTATCAGGGTGAATAAACTAGTTGAGGCTAATCTCATGAATTCTCCATAGCCTTGCGAACATCAGAGACTGTTAGAACGCCTCTATCTGGAAAGGCTTTGGCAACTTGAGGTGCGAAAGCCGGTGAAGCCGTAAGTGAATTTGTAGTCGAATCATCGGAGATCAATTCCCCGTCAGCTATGAAAAGTACTCGCTCTGCAAGATCGGCAACTAATTCCACATCATGTGTGGCAAGCAAGACTGCTCGATCTTGAGAGGCAATCTGTTTCAGCATCTCTACGAGCTTCCGCTTTGCTTCGTAGTCAAAGCCCCTAGTCGGCTCATCAAGAACAATGGCGCGTGGATTTCCGGAGAGAAGAACGCTCAGCGCAAGGGCAAGCTTTTGACCCTCGGAGAGATCACGGGGATGGATAGATTGGGAAATCGTTCCAATTAAACCCGTAAGAATTTCAAATGTTTTTCCCGAGGTCACTCCATTATCAATATCGGCCTGCCTGCACTCATCACCAACAGTGCCTTCTATTAGTAAGTCACCCGGTTCTTGAGGAACATAACCAATCGCACTGATCAATTCCTTTGAATCGAAGGCGCGCGGATCTTTGCCCAGAACTTTCACGGTACCGGTTATGACTGGCGATAGCCCGACTAGGGATTTTAGAAGCGTCGACTTCCCGGCGCCATTTCGACCCATCAGAGCGACAATCTCACCGGATTTAATCTCCAAATTAATCTCCCGCAGCGCGTACTTTGAATTCTCCTCGTTGTAAGAGCAACTCAGGCCGCGAATTTCAATCAGGCTCTCGCCCCGCAATTTGCTAGCACTTTTCTTCAGAGGAGCTATCTCAATAGCGGAGCGACGGAACTCGCGAATTGTTAATGGCAACTCTTCAAATCCAGTAACTCGAGCTAACTCAACTAATGGTGGAGCGATTGGTGAAGTGAGGAGAATCTGCCTCGTTTCGCCGAGTTGAACGTCGCCACCACCGTTTATAAGGAGGACTCGATCAACAAACTGAATCACTCGCTCTAGCCGGTGCTCAGCGATAATGACTGTTAGTCCTAGATCATTTACTAATCGATGCAGAATCGATAAAACTTCTTCCGCCGCGATCGGATCAAGAGCGCTAGTCGGTTCATCTAGTAAAAGAACTTTTGGTTGCGTCACTAGGGCGGCTGCGATGGCGACGCGTTGCTGCTCGCCACCGCTAAGCGACGAGATATTACGTGTTCGCAGCGGCGCTAGAGCGAGTAGGTCTAGAACCTCCTCCACGCGCTTTCGCATAACTTCAACGGGGATGCCGAGCGTCTCCATAGTGAAGGCGATTTCATCTTCAACGATCTCGCAGACAAAGCCATTTATTGGATTTTGAGGGACAACTCCAACAAGGTCAGAGAGTTCACCTGGGCGCAACATTCGGGTGGATCTTCCTGCGACCTCTATCTCGCCGCTAAGGATTCCGCCAGTGTGATGGGGGACAAGGCCATTCATCAAGCGCAAGATGCTGCTCTTTCCAATCCCGGTTTGGCCTATGACTAGAACAAATTCACCTTCATGCAATTTGAAACTTAGATTCTCAATAATGGTCTGCTCGGAATTGGGATAGATGAGAGATACGTTCTTAAACTCAATCATCGCAACACTGCCGGTGCGAGCGCTGAGAGGAAGAGAATTAGCGCAACTAGAAAGAGAGCGATAGAGAGAGTCGGTAGAAGCGTCGCAGCGTAGATTGCAGGCAAAAGCGCGATGGTTTCAGCGCTACGCCAAGAGTCTGCTTTATAGCGCGTGGTCTCTCGCTTTATTCCGTATCCGCGCGCTTCTAGTGAAGTAGCGAGGTCAAGCGATCGAGACATGGTCTCTTCCAAAACCGGAGTACCTATCCGCTTCCAACTTCTAAAACCGCGCGCTGGCTGACCCCTTAAGAATTGAGCTTGCTTGATTCTCATCACGCTATCTGCAAACTGCGGCGTTAACTTCGTGGCTAACGCAGTGGCAACTCCAACTCCGTAAAGGCGCTGAGGGATGACTTTCAATATTTTTGTTGGCGTTGTTAACGAATTAGATGCCCCAAATAAAAGTATTAAAGCTGCAAAAATAAGCGCTTCATTTAACGCCCCACTAATGCGCTGGGACGTGACCTCTCCGCCTAACCTAATTCCAACTAAGAACTCAGGGAGCGTAATTTGAGGAATGGTGAAGAGCGCTTTTCCTGGCATAGGAACTCCGATCAGGATTGCAACAGAAATCCTGATGAATATTGCGATGGCTGCAAGCCGAACGGCGAGGCGAAAGGCGTTAAGGCGAAGCAAACTTTTTGGTGCGATTCGAACCGTCACTAGCGCTGCCAGTATTGCAGCGCTAGAGACGAGGAAGTTATCCAGCCTGATTACAGATGTGGCAATCAACGTTGCCCAAATCCAGAAAAAGGCTGGATGAATCTGCACTTGATCAGCTCTTCTTACGGCGGCGTACTGCAACTAA
>VGAF01000032.1 GCA_016870855.1 Actinomycetota bacterium
GTAATTTATGTATCTCCTGCGAACTCAAAAAAGACTTGCTTTCAACAAGAAGAGCCAAGATTTTTTCGCGTCTCGTCGAACTTCTACGTTCTTTAGGCGGCTTTGCAATTCTTTCCATAACGGCAATTGTAGGTTATGAGTGGTTCCCCTCATCGTTGTCTTGAGTACGGTTGGGACGGCGCTTACATGGCTGAATCTGAGGTGAAGTACAAGGAGAGACCATTTATTGACTTCTGGACAAGGCCGTTCTTTTCAGCTTGAAAGTGTGTTCTTACTCTATGTCCGGCTTACAGGGCGACTCTTCATTTATCAATTAGGTTTAGCAAGTGACTGGGACGATAGCGCTAGTTGGTTCTGGTGAGTATCTACCGGCTATGGCTGACTTTGAGAAGTCACTAATTGAAGATGGGGAACGGAATCAAAAGGCTCCCAAATTTGTTCAGATTCCAACTGCTGCTGGAAGAGAGAGCAGGGATCGCATTCTTTATTGGCAGGAACTTGGTAATGCTCAAGCATCGTCACTAGGGGTTGAGCAGGTTTTTCTTCCGATCTTTGATCGAGAGGCTGCGCATAATCCGGAATTTGTTGCCCAGATAAGAGATAGCGCGCTTGTTTATATGTCGGGCGGAGATCCGCATTACCTAGCTAATACGCTTCGCGGAACCCCGGTGCTTGATGCGATAGTTGAAAATTGGATGTCTGGAGGGTCCCTCGCTGGCTGTAGCGCCGGGGCGATGGTCATGAGTTCAAAGATTCCAAACTTTCGAATGTCGAGGAGCGCACCCACCGAAGGTTTCAATCTTCTGCCTGATATCCGAGTAATTCCACATTTCAACAAGTTCTTTAAATGGATCCCAGATAGCGCGGCGAAGATCCTCTTGGATACTCCCGGAGATTCGGTACTGCTAGGAATTGATGAGTTAACCGCGCTGGTGCGACGAAGTGGTGAGGCGAGTTGGCGAGTACATGGCGAGGCAAAGGTCCACATCTTGAAAGGCCTTCCAACTCAACAGCTTTCACATGATGAGCAAGTCGCGATTGGCTAGGCTCGCTTCATGACTATTGGCTTAGAGAGACTCCTTGCTCATATGAAATGGGCAAATCGATTGACGATTGAGCATCTTCAAACACTTCCCGATGAGGCGTTAAAAGCTTTCGCTACTAACTCGGAGTGGTTTGTTGGAGAGATCATGCACCACATTGTCGAGGCTGCCGACAATTACGCCTATCGAATTACTAATGCGCGCTGCGAGGTTCCGGGGGAGAAGATTCAGGAGCTGGAAAGCATTAAAGATTTGGAATTCTTGAAGTTACAAGCCGATGCGATTGATACAGCGCTTCAAGAATGTGCCAAGCTAGACGATATACAACTGGAGTTTGTGAACTATTCTGGAAATCTCGTGAAGAGATGGCGTTCGACGATTCTTTCCCAAGCAATTCACCACGCAACTGAGCATCGAGCTCAAATAGCTTCCGCGCTCGAAGCCAAAGGTTTTAAGCCTGTTAATCTCGATGAATTGGATCTTTGGAGTTTTGAGATAAAAAACGGCTGAAGTATAAACCAGTTCAGTCAATGAATAACGGGTTTGAATCCGCCAGCTTCACCAAAGAACTGGAGTTCTTCCTCAAGACTAGTAATCCGTGATTCGGCTTTGACGAAGCCGTGACCTTCGCCCTCAAAGGCAAAATACTTATGCTTCAAGCCCTTCTTCACGCAAACATCTCTGAAGGCCTCGGATTGTGACGGTGGAACAACTTTGTCATCTAAACCTTGGAAGATTATTAGGGGAGTGGTGAGTTTTTCAGAATGAGTAAGTGGCGAACGCTCGTCATAAAGATCTTTGCGCTCCGGATAAGGCCCAATCATCGAATCTAGATAACGTGACTCAAAGTCATGGGTATCGGTTGCCAGGCCGGTTAACTCAGCAACTCCGTAGTGATCTGCGCCGGCGACGAAGAGATCGCTATGGATAAGCGCATTTAGAACTGTGAATCCACCAGCGCTTCCGCCTGAGATGAAAATTTTCTTAGGATCAGCAATACCTTCCTTGATTAAGAATTCAACGCTAGTGATGACATCTTCATAATCGACGATGCCCCACTTGCCATCAAGTAAATGGCGATACTTCGAACCATAACCAGTCGAGCCACCATAATTGATGTCAGCAATGGTGAACCCGCGGGTAGTCCAATAGAGATAGTCGAGATCAACTGTTGCGGAGGAGTGGCCGGTAGGGCCGCCATGGACTTGGACAAGAAGCGGGGTCGCTCCAGGATTTGGATGGTCGGGGTGAGTCGCTCTATGAAGAATTACCTTTACATCTCTATTTGGACCTTTAACGGTTAGCTCATTTATCGAAGGCGCAAAACCCTTCGCAAGTGGAATTGGATTTGGCCTTATGACTTCCTTTACTTTCAAAGTGCTTAGATCTGACTCGATCAAGGTTTGAAAATGTGTGCTGCTTGCACCGAATGCAACTATTCGATTTCCATCAGATGCAAAAGTTGGCGAGAAATGAGTGAACTCGGTTTCGAAATCTTTAACTTCACCGGTCTTGGGATCAACTAAGGCAATTTTTCGATCATCTACTGGGCCGTGCACTCCTACAAACTTTCCGTTATGCAGTACAGATATCCCTCTATACCCAAGCTGCCATGCAGGAAAACCCCATTCGGACTCCTCCGAAACGATTTGGGTTCGATTTCCCTTTAGGTCAACTTTCCATGGATTCCACCAGCCGCTCGCTTCATCGATGTAAATAATTGTTTCATTATCGAGCCATTCAGGGGATAGCACCGGATTCTTTTGATTTCCTGCGATTACTCGCTTGTTCTTAATCTCACCGTTTTCAATCTCGGCCAAGTACAACTCAGTTCCATCCCATGGCATCAATGGATGTTCCCAAGAAATCCAAATCAAGTGCTTACCATCAGGTGAAACTCTTGGGTTCATGTAGAAGTGATGGCCAGAGACTAGGGTTCTAATATCGCCATCTTGAGATAGTGCTATCAAATCTCGTTTGCAATCGTGTCCACTTACGACTTCGCGAACGCACCAAATCTCATTACCGACCGCAATCATCTCCGCGTACCTGTGCGAACCACCGGTATCGGGGGTAAGTGCGACTGGAGTTTTCCCAGCGTCCATTCGATAGATGCGTTGATCTGATTTGTTTGAAAAAAAGAGCGTATGAGTATTTCCGTTTGTCATTCCTAGATAGCTGCGCCCACCATATTCATGAACAGAATGGTTTGCGCTAAATGGCTCCGGCAACAAATCTCCGAGTTTTTTGCTAACTACTACATTGCGTCCCTTTTCTTCCGGCCTCGTTTCGAGCCACCAGACATCATCGCCAACAATCGAGGGCCAAGAAGCGGAAACTCCGGCTTTGGAAATATCGGCCGCTGTTAGCGGTGATATCCATTCGCCGGGACGCTCGGTCATGGTTGCACCGTACCCGAGAGAGTAGATTTACGGCATTAGCGAAGATTGAGCGAAGCGAGGAAAAATGTGTAGCCGTGTGATCTGTGGCAGATGCGGAAAGTTCACATGGTCCGGTTGCGGAGAGCACATCGATTCTGCCCTAGAAGGACTAAAACCCGATCAGATCTGCAAGTGTGAGGAAAACAGATAGTAGAAACCGCATTTAGGCTCGCCCTAAAGGCGTGATTCCTGGCTGTGCTTAAGTATTTGGGCATCGATGCCAATAATGGCAAACTGAGCTAATGACAGCGATATCCGTAAAGGGATTAACGAAGAGCTACGGAGATTTAGTAGCGGTTAAGGATGCGACTTTCGAAGTTCCGCTCGGAACAATTTGTGGGTTTGTGGGGCCAAATGGCTCAGGCAAGACAACGACTATTCGAATGTTGTTAAGTCTTATCTCTCCGACATCTGGAAGCGGTGAGATATTAGATGAACCAATCTCACATCCCGAGAGATATCTCTCTCGAGTGGGAGCCATGATCGAAGGACCTGCTTTCTATCCGGCACTAACTGGCGCTGAGAATCTTCGAGTCATCGCAACTCTTGGCGGATTTCCAATTTCGCGAATTCCGGAACTTCTTGAGACGGTCGGACTTGCTGGGCGAGGAGATGATAAGTACAAGACGTATTCGCTGGGAATGAAACAGCGTCTTGGTATTTCTGCGGCGCTTCTTCCAAACCCAAAATTGTTGATCCTTGATGAACCAACTAATGGACTAGATCCTGCAGGAATCCAAGAGATTCGTGATTTGCTTTCAAAGCTAGCGAAAGAGGGCGTCACCGTCTTCGTCTCCTCACATCTCTTATCTGAGATAGAGATGATTTCTGAGTATTTAGTCATGCTCCGCAAAGGTGAAGTGATTTTCTTCGGTAAGACCGAGGAGCTGTTGCACCGTTCGCGGCCAACTATCGTCGTAAGGGCCACCAAAACAAGTGATTTAAAGCGCCTTAAGAAGCTTGTCGATGAGATTGGCAATCCAGCCCTCCTAGAAGGAGATGAGCTGCGAATAGATGCGGATGAAAAGTGGGGCGCCGAACTTAATGAATTGGCCTTTGAAAACGAGATTGTTTTGAAGCAGATTACCCCGGTTCGCCCTACCTTGGAAGAGACCTTCTTTACTATGACAGAGGAAGAGCGATGAAAATTTTCCGTGCCGAGTGGCGCAAACTTCGCCGTCCAACTCTCTTCTTCGGCAGCATGGGTGCGGTTGTGGCCGTGACTGCCTTGGTGGTCTCGCTTCTCTTTTTACTTATAGATTCAGAAATGGGAAATGCCGATCGTGGTCAGAGAATAACTCGAGATATTTTGGCGCTTCCAAGCGGAATCTCTATCGGTTTCAGTAGCTCAGCAGGGCTACTTGGAATAGTTGCATTATGTGTGTTTGCTGCTCAAACTGCTCAGGAATACACATATGGAACTTTACGAAGCCTCCTGGTTCGCGAGCCAAGAAGGATTAGATTGCTAATTGGTAAATATCTATCCATGGGGCTCTTTGCTTTTTTCACCGTCTTGTTTAGCGCTATCTCGAGCGTTGTTCTCGCCTTTGCGCTTTCTGGTACGGCGAAAGTATCCACAGTTGCGTGGACTACGAGTGAGGCGTGGACCAACCTCTTTGAAACATTTGTAAATGTGCTGATCTCTACTTTTGGCTACGGAACAATTGGAATGGTTCTTGGACTGCTTCTGCGCTCGCCAATCAGTTCGATTTCAATTGGTGTGGGCTGGCTCTTCATAGTGGAATCAATTCTTTCGATTGCCTGGAGCCCATCGGGAAATTGGCTGCCAGGTTCGCTGCTTTCGGTTGTTGCCAACGGTGGAGCTCCCATCGGGGTAACCGATGTGCCGAGTTATTCGGAGGCATTCATCAGGGTTTCCGCCATGACTACTGCGGCGGCACTTGTGACCGGTTACATGTTTAAGCGTCGGGATGTGGCCTCTTAGGTCGAATGAGCATTAGTTGAAGATTCAACTAAGTTGGTTTAGGGTCTAGCCATGGATCTCAACAAGCTCCGCTTTGGCCTCGATACCTTCGGGGATACCCAAAATGATGATGCGGGCGCTCCGATTAGCGCCGCCCAGACGATTAGAAATGTGATTGCCCAAGGCGTCTTGGCGGATTCTCTTGGCCTAAGTAATTTCAATGTCGGCGAACATCACCGTGATGATTTTGCAGTTTCCTCTCCAGATACCGTTCTTGCTGGACTTGCTACGGTCACAAAGCAGATTGGTCTTGGAACTGGAGTAACAGTTCTTTCCAGCGACGATCCAATCCGCGTTTACCAGAGATTTGCAACGATTGATGCGCTCTCATATGGAAGAGCAGAGATAACCGCAGGACGCGGATCATTTATCGAATCATTTCCGCTATTTGGTTACGAGCTATCTGATTATGGAATTCTTTTTGAAGAGAAATTACAGATACTTGCGGAAGCGCTAAAGGAGCGTCCGGTAACTTGGTCGGGAAGCGTTCGCGCTCCCTTGAACAATCAAGAGATTTATCCAAAGACCGAACGCGGCGGTATTCCACTACGCGTTGGAGTTGGTGGAACCCCAGAATCCGTCGTGCGCGCAGCAAAGATGGGTGCACATCTTGCGCTCGCAATCATCGGTGGAGATCCAGCTCGTTTCAAACCATTTGCAGATCTATATGGAAGAGCGTTAGCTGAATTCAACAAACCGATGCTAACTATTTCGATACATTCTCCAGGCCACATTAGTGACAATGATGAGACTGCGATTGAGGAGCAGTGGCCGCATTACTACGCAATGTTCGGTCGGATTGGACGCGAGCGCGGTTGGGGTCCAACTACGAAAGAGCATTACCTAAATGAAGTACGCCATGGCTCGCTCTATGTAGGAAGCCCAGAAACTGTTGCTCGCAAGATTGCCTATGCGATCTCCTCAGTTGGAGCCGATCGCTTCGATTTCAAGTACGCAAATGGACCGATGCCACATAGCAAGTTGATGAAGTCGATTGAACTTTATGCAACGAGGGTTGTGCCGAGAGTTAAAGAGTTACTGGCTGAAGGAGTCTCAGCCTTTGCCGCGAATTAGCTGATTTGGCCAATTAACATCGGCATTTAGCTCTTTTGCTGCTTGAAGTGGCCATCTTGGGTTGCGCAGGAATTCGCGGGCCATCATTACCGCATCAGCTTCGCCATTCTTAACGATTTGATCTGCTTGCTTGCTCTCAGTTATCAATCCGACCGCACAGGTTGGGAGCTTCGCTTCATTTCGAATCCGCGTTGCAAATGGAACTTGATATCCAGGACCGACTGGGACGGGAGCCCCTGAGCTTGTTCCTCCCGATGAGACATCTATTAGGTCAACGCCAACATCCTTAAGGAGCCTACAAAGTTCAACTGATTCATCGATGGTCCAACCATCTTCGAGCCAATCAGAAGCCGAGATTCGGACGAAGAGCGGCATTCCATTTGGGATTGCGCTGCGAACAGCGCGGGCGATCTCCAAAATGAAACGAGTGCGATTTTCAAATGAGCCACCATATTCATCTTCGCGTTCATTTGAGATCGGGGAGAGAAATTGGTGAATTAGATAACCATGAGCGGCATGAATCTCAACTAAATCAAAACCGGCAGATACGGCGCGCTTTGCAGAATTTGCAAATGCGGTGATTAATTCTTGAATTTCTTCCTTAGTGAGCGCTTTGGGAACCGGATACTTTCCACCGAATGAAATCGCGCTCGGCGCAACGCAATCCCAACCACCTTCTTCTTTAGATGCCATTGGATGATCGCTCCACGGTGGCAGACAAGAAGCCTTTCTTCCGGCGTGCGCAAGCTGGATTCCAATTTTTGTGCTCATCGAGTGGGCAAAGTCGACGATTGGTTTTAAGCGCTCAGTTTGCGCGTCGTTCCAAAGCCCAAGACATGCAGTTGAAATTCGACCCTCAGGAACAACGCCTGTTGCTTCCATCATGATCAATCCGGTGCCGCCCGTTGCAAACGAACCAATGTGTACGTCGTGCCATTGCGTTGCTACTCCATCAATTGCTGAGTATTGGCACATTGGGCTGACCCAGATGCGATTAGAAAAAGTTACGTCACGAATCGTCATTGGATCGAAGAGCGAGGACATGTCGTAAGCCTAATAGAGCCCTGATTTGGCATAGTTATCGCATGGCCCGTCGCATCGCACCACTCCGTGATTTTCTCCATCGCGAGAGCTCATCCGGAGTCCTTTTGCTTATTGCTGCGGTTTTGGGTCTGGTTGCTGCGAATTCACCAGTTTCTGATGCTTATGTAAGTTTCTTGGAAGTTGATTTCACGATTGATTCCTTAGGAATCTTCCTTGAGATGACAGTTCTTAAGTTAATCAATTATGGATTAATGACCATCTTCTTCTTTGTGGTTGGCCTTGAGATTAAACGAGAAATTACCTCAGGACATCTTTCGAAGTTGCGTCAGGCAGCGGCGCCATTCTTCGCCGCAATTGGCGGAATGGCCGTTCCTGCAGTCATCTATTTAGCTATCGCCGGGGATGTTGCCCCAGAAGGTTGGGCAATTCCGGTCGCAACAGATATTGCTCTTGCTGTTGGGGTACTAGCTCTAATGGGTTCGACTGTGACCCAGGGGCTCAAGGCATTCTTATTGGCACTTGCGGTGATTGATGACATCGGAGCAATCTTGATTATCGCCCTGGTCTATTCAAGCGGGGTTGTTTTTTCATGGTTATTCGCCGGCTTGTTTGCAATACTTGTGACGCTACTTCTTCAGAGAATGAAAGTCATGAAGATTTACGTATACATCTTTGTGGGCGGGCTACTTTGGTACAGCCTCTACAAAGCAGGGTTACATCCAACGCTCGCAGGCGTAATCATGGGCGTACTCGCTCCAGCGACTCCAATAAATGATGCGGAATGGAGCGATTCTGAGGATGGTCAAGTAACTATTGTTGAGAAGTTAGAGGCCAAGTTTCATAACCTCTCCACTTTGATAGTTGTTCCACTCTTCGCATTTGCCAACTCCGGAGTTGAATTGAATTCTGAGGCTATTTCCGATGCACTTAACTCGCCAATTGCCTGGGGAATTGTTGCTGGACTCGTACTTGGAAAACCACTAGGAGTATTTGTAACAGCTAAAGCGGCCGCGAAGGTGAAATTAGCGGAGCTTCCTGAGGGCGGTAGAGGCATAAAGCTCTTTGCGACTGGGAGCACGGCGGGAATTGGATTTACCGTTGCAATATTCATTGCGAAGTTGGCTTTTGAAGAAGGTCCAAATCAAGATCTTGCAGTTACTGCTGTGATTTTCGGTTCGCTCGTAAGCGGGTTGATTGCGGTAGCGCTATTCCGCCTCGTTAAACGCTAATCAGCGATCTTTTACCCATCCCCAAACTGATTCAGCGCCGGAGTGGCCTGTTAAGAAGATGTAGATAAGCGCAAGGATTGCGGCAGCTATTAAAAGGATTGAGACTAAGCGACGCACAACTGGAGAACCAATCGTCGCGCCTTCTCGATCCATCCGCCAACGAATGAAGAGAAGTATCAAGAGTGGGATAAAAGTAAAGGGAGCAATCTCACCAAATTCAGCGTGGCGCTCAACCTCTTTACCAAGTCGCTCCTCAAATGATTCTCCACTTTGTTTTGCAACAAATAATGAAACTTGAGCGATTACGGCGAAGATGATTACAAGCTTTCCGTAGCGACGCGAGAAACTTGGAAGATAAGACATAGCTAAGGCGGCGATTGCGACAAGTGGAACTAGAACTACGGCGCTATGAACAACTAGCGGATGAACGGGTAGCCCGAATATTAAATCGAAAGGTCCGCCTAGTTCGTCAAAGAGTTTCATAACGGGATTCTATTAGAAGCCGGCTGCATGACCCTCGCTGCGCGGGTCTGAGCCGAGGATAAAGGATCCACTATCGGTAGCTTCTAAGAGTTGGACGGATGATCCATGGCCAAATTGCGATAGCTCTTGCACTTCATGGCCGAGTTTTTTGAGTTCATCGAGAACATGCTTTGAGACACGGTTCTCAATTTGAAGGACGCCGTTGAAATTCTCTTCTGCATCCGAGGCCGATGGCCCATTTAAATGCTGCCATCTTGGGGCTTCGGCATTTTCTTGCGGCAAGAGCGATAGATCAATCGCATTTGTGATTAACTGAAAGTTAGTTTGGACTTGGATATTTGCACCAGGAGTGCCGCCAACATGGGCCAATGAACCATCAGAGCGGGTTGCGATCCAAGCATTTAAAGTGTGCGCCGGACGCTTACCTGGAGCAATGAAATTTGGGGAGTTTGGATCAAGTGAGAATCCAGTTAAGCGATTGTTCATAATGATTCCGGTTCCAGGAATGACCCAAGAGGCGCCAAAACCGTGAAAGACGCTTTGTATCCAAGAGACGGCATTTCCATCACGATCGGCAGTTAAAAAGAAGGTGGTATCGCTACCTTCTTGGTTGTATTGAACCGGGTTGGTGTTAGCTCTCGCCATATCAATCTTTGTCCGCCGTGACTCTATGGAGTTCGCTGCAAAGAGTTTCGCTAAATTGATGTCGATGAACTCAGGATCTCCCAGTATTTCATATCGATCTTGGAAGGCAATCTTCTTTGCTTCAACCATCATATGAATTCGCTCGGCTTCACTTAACTCAATTACCGCAAATCCCTCAGCGAGTAAGAGTTCCTCCATCAAGATCATTCCCTGACTTGGTGGTGGTTGACCATGGATATCAAATCCTCGGTAGCTAACTTTTAGAGGTTGAATGACTCTCGTTCTATGTCTTGCTAAATCGTTGGCATCAAACCAACCGTTACTGCTTTCAATCAGAGAGCTAGCGATCTCACCTTCATAGAAGGCGCCCCGCCCATCGTTAGCAATAGCTTCTAGGGAACGCCCGAGTTCTGGCTGAACAAGCAAGTCACAGGCGCGTAAATTGGTTGGAAAATCTAGCGAGGAGAATAGGCCGGTCTCCGGGAATTGTTTTAGGTGATGCGCAATTCTCTTTACGAAACCGGAGGTGACTGGGAATCCAGTATTGGCATATTCGATGGCGGGTTGAAGAATTTCTTGCATTGAAAGATTTCCACCAGCGCCATGAATCTCAAACCAAGTCGATACTAAGCCGGGAACTGTTGCTGATCTATAACCATGATGATCGATCTTCGAATTGAATTGATTTGCGGTAGCGCCATTTGGGGCTTCGCCGCTGCCATTAAATGCAATCTGGCGCTTGTTGCCGCCATCATGGGTAATAACAAAGGCATCGCCACCAAGGTGTGAGGCGCCTGGCTCGATTACCGAGAGGACCGCGCTTACCGTGATTGCCGCATCGATGGCCGTTCCGCCGCGACGGAGCGTCTCAAGCCCGGCAGCTACTGCAAGCGGCTGACTTGCGGCAACTGCGCCATTTCGGCAATAGACATTTGAGCGATGCGTTTTCATTATGGAAATAGAGTATTCGCTCTAAGCATCGACCGGTAGATTCAGGCCATGAGTAAAGAGATTCTCGACCAATTCCGCGCAGATATCGATGAAGTGGCTCGCTTTGCCACAACTTTCGGATTGAGTATGAATAGGAAGCCCTCCGATGGTGGCTGGACCGCAT
>VGAF01000033.1 GCA_016870855.1 Actinomycetota bacterium
GGGCCCGAGAAGACTGGGTGAGTCGCGGCGACAATTACATCTTTAGCGCCGGCGCTATGGAGCGCGTCGACCGCCTTGGTAATAGTTCCGCCAGTATCAATCATGTCATCAATAACCACGCAAGTCTGTCCTTCGACTTCGCCCACAACGCGACCCGTAATCGCTTCATTTGGAACTTTAGGATCGCGAGTCTTATGGATAAATGCGATCTGGGCGCCGCCGAGAATATCGCTCCAACGTTCTGCGACTCGGACTCGACCAGAGTCAGGTGAAACAATGGTTAATCGCGTGCGATCAACTTTTGAACCAACGTAATTAGCAAGTAACGGTAGCGCGAAGAGATGGTCAACCGGGCCATCGAAAAATCCTTGGATTTGCGAGCTATGTAGATCTACCGTCATTAAGCGATCAGCGCCAGCAGTCTTAAATAAATCAGCCATCAATCGAGCTGAGATTGGCTCGCGCCCGCGATGTTTCTTATCTTGACGTGCGTATGCGTAAAAGGGAGCAATCACCGTAATCCGCTTTGCAGATGCGCGCTTTAACGCGTCAACCATGATGAGCTGTTCCATGACCTGTTTATTCACGGGTTCGGCATGGCTCTGGATTACGAAGGCATCGCAACCACGAACGCTCTCTTCGAATCGGATAAAGATCTCACCATTTGCGAAGTCATATGCAGAAGTTGGAGTGATAGTTACCCCAAGTTCGTTGGCGACTTCTTCGGCTAATTCTGGGTAACCACGTCCGGAAAAGATACGGAGACGCTTCTCAGAGCCGAGTCGGAGTTCATTACTCACTTCGATCCCTCTTTCTTCTCTGCCGCTTGCGCGGATTTCGTACCTTTACGTTTCTTCAAAACCCAGCCAAGAATATTGACTTGTCGAGCTCTTCCGATACCAAGCGCGCCCGCCGGTACATCTTCATCTATAACCGAGCCAGCCGCCGTGTAGGCGCCATCCCCAATAGTTACTGGAGCAATCAACATCGAATCGCTCCCAATCCGCACATGATCGCCCACTTTAGTCTCATGCTTTTCAACCCCATCGTAATTTACAAAGATAGTGGCAGCGCCTATATTCGATTCGCGTCCAATCTTGGCATCTCCAACATATGAAAGGTGTGGGACCTTAGAACCCTCACCAACTAGAGCGTTCTTTATCTCAACAAATGATCCGACTTTTACCTCGTTAGCAAGGACTGTGCCGCCACGTAGATGTGAGTAAGGACCAACGCTTGCCCGCTCGCCGATCTTGCTTACTTCGCAATGCGATTCAAATACTTTAGCTCCAGCGCCAACTTGCGTATCAATCAAGGTGCTGCGAGGACCAATTACTGCACCAGTTGCAACCTTTGAATTACCCCGAATTGCAACCCCAGGTTCGATTCGAACATCACTTTCTATCTCCACATCTAGGTCAATCCAAACCGAAGCGGGATCTACGATCGAGACGCCACTTCGCATCAGTGAATCATTTATCCGGTCGCGCATCAACGAGGCGACATCAGCGAGTTGAGCGCGATCATTGATCCCTAGAATCTCAACAAAATCAGAAGCTAAATAAGTCGATACCTTTTTGCCTTCACCTTTGAGGATTGAGATTACATCTGTTAAGTATTCTTCCCCTTGTGAATTAGATTTTAATAGTTTGGTGAGCGCCGTATTTAAAGACTCTAAATCAAATACATAGACCCCAGAATTAATCTCACTTATCTCACGAATCGCCTCGTTCGCATCGCGCTCTTCAACAATAGAATCAAGCTCGCCGGATTTGTCATACACGATTCGGCCGTATCCATAAGAATCTGGGAGTTCGGTAGTCAAGACGGTTGCTGCTGCGCCACTTGCTTTATGGGCCGCTACTAATTCGCTAAGAGTTATACCGGTAAGAAGTGGCGTATCTCCGGCACAAATTAGAACTTGGCCCGACTTTGCCGCTCCATCGAGCGCGAGCTTTGTGGCATGCCCAGTTCCACCACGAACTTCTTGGTAGATGCTCTTTATAGATGGCGCAATTGAACCCAGCTCCTTTATTACTTCATCTCTTCCGGAGCCGACGACTACGCGAACTTCCTTGGAATCTAATTTGGCGACTGCGCCGAGAACATGCGCAAGAATTGAACGACCAGCAATTTGGTGGAGAACTTTTGGGGTGCTTGATTTCATCCGAGTTCCCTCGCCAGCGGCGAGGACGATCACTAGATCGAGCCGGCTCAACACCCCACCTTTCGTGATGGACTCAATTCTATTCTGGCTCCTCCACCAGGTATCGATCCTGGACCCTGGGCTTCAAAGGCCCATGTGCTAGCCACTACACAATGGAGGAACCTGAATTCTATTGGGTTTCAGGTATTGCTAATGACTCGAGCGCCTGGAACCGGGCCAGCTACACGAATTACATTCCCCACCACTCCGCTAGAAGTGAGGGCCACTACGAGATCTAACGCATGATCTTCACTCTCGGCAAGGAATGCGACGGTCGGGCCAGAACCCGAGACGATTCCACCAAGTGCGCCATAATCAATTCCAACATCAAGTATTAATCGCAGCGCTGGTTTTAATGAACATGCCGCCGCTTGTAGATCATTACTGAGCGCTTTTCCAAGTGCTTTAGCATCGCCATGATTAAGTGCCTGAAGAAGCGAGTCACTCACATGTGGTTTTGAAATATCTAGCCCTTCGCGTAATCGGTCACATTCTTTATATACCGCTGGAGTCGAAAGTCTGGAAGTTGAGAGTGCTAAAACCCAGTTATATGAACCACGTGAAAGAACAGGAGTTACTTGATCACCTCTTCCAGTTCCAATCGCTGTGCCACCTGAAATTGTAAATGGAACATCGGCGCCAATCTCACTTCCAATCCGCTCCATCTCATCACGCTTTAATCCAAGTGAGAAGAGCGAATCAATCCCAACAATCGTCGCACCAGCATTTGCGCTACCGCCTGCCATTCCACCAGCAATCGGAATCTCTTTTTTAATCTTGATTAATAATCCAGTTCCAATATCAAATTTCTTACACATCAATTCCGCAGCTTTAAAGGCAAGATTCTCGCCACCAAGAGGAATAGTTGATTTCCCAATTGCGGCGATTTCAATTTCATCACTATCAGTCTCTGAAATTGTAAGTTCATCAAAGAGCGAGACAGATTGAAAGACCGTTGCTAATTCATGATAACCATCGCGTTGTAGCGGGCCGACCGAGAGTTGGAGGTTGATCTTGCCCGGAACCCGGACAGATACCTGATTGCTCATGCCTTGAGCGTATTACTTACTTGCGAGCCACGCTTTCGCAAGTCTGGCGAATTGGGAGACATCTAAAGACTCACCGCGCGAAGTGGGGTCGATCCCTGCCTCTACCAGGAGTGATTCCGCCTTACTTGATGAACCAATCAGATCACTTAGGGCCGACCGGAGCATCTTTCTTCGCTTACCAAATGCGCTATCAATCAATTTGAAAGTTGCCTTACGGAGAGTTTCATCTCCGATTGGAGTATGGCGGCGGAAGGAAACTAAGGCTGAATCAACA
Organism: Actinomycetota bacterium; assembly: GCA_016870855.1. Lineage (GTDB taxonomy): Bacteria > Actinomycetota > Actinomycetes > Nanopelagicales > Nanopelagicaceae > MAG-120802. The sequence goes on from VGAF01000033.1 coordinate 3,530, forward strand.
TTTGGCATTGGCCAGAAGACGTTTCGCGATACGTCATCGCTTAACTCGACATCGCACCACCAAGCAGCTTTAGCGCTTGGGACTCCATAACTCTTTGAGCCGGGCTTCGCAGCTAGTCGATCCGCTACTTCATATTGCACCATCACCAAACCTGATTGGATAGATGGAAATAACTCTAAGAAATGAAGTAGTACAGGTACAGATACGTTGTAGGGAAGATTTGCTACCAACTTATCCGGAGGAAACTTTAGATCCTTAATGGCGAGGGCATCTAGATTAATAATCTCAATTTCAGCGCCACCGTGATCTTTAACAGTCTGCGCTAATCGCTGAGCGAGTCTGGTATCTATCTCAATTACGCTCAGCTTTGAAGTTGCCTGCAATATCGCCAGAGTTAGTGAGCCAAGCCCGGGTCCAATCTCCAGGACCCGCTCCCCAGCTTTCACATCTGCGATTCGCACAATCTTTTTACAGGTATTTGCATCAACCACAAAGTTCTGACCTAAAGATTTAGTCGGGCGAAGCTCTAATTCATCTGCGAGCGACCTAACTTCACTTGCTCCTAATAGCGTGATGGTCATGAGACGAATGAGCCGAAGATTCGCTCAGCATTTGCACTTATTGCATTCGCTAGAAGAGTTAGATCTTCATCGCGTTCCTGAGCCATTACACGGAGCGTGTTAGGTATCTGGGCCGGAGTATTGAGAGCTCCGCGATATGGCATTGGCGCCAAGAAAGGCGAATCAGTTTCAACTAAGAGAAGCTCGAGTGGGACTAACTTCAAAGCCTCCCGCAGATGTGGCGCATTTTCAAAAGTCACCGTTCCCGCGAATGAAAGGTAGTAGCCCTTATCGACACATTCGCGCGCCATTTCACTATCACCGGAGTAGCAATGAAAAATCGTATTTTCTGGAGCTCCCACCTCATGCAAAGTATCAAGAACTGCGCGGTGGGCATCTCGATCATGAATCACTAACGCTTTCTCTAATTTCTTGGCGATTTCGATATGGCGGATAAAGGAGTAGCGCTGCCGCTCTCGCAGGTTCTCTTCAGTTCGGAAAAAATCCAGACCAGTCTCACCAATAGCGCGAACCCTTGGATGGCTAGCAAGTTCTTCGATTCGCTTTAGATCACTCTCTAAATCAGCCACGACTGGAGCCTCATTTGGATGAAGCGCGACCGCTGCCAAAACTCCCTCCCAATTTTCTGCGAGGCGAACCGACCACTCTGATTGTTCAGCGGAGTAACCAACTTGAACTACTCGATCTATGCCAACTGACTTTGCATCTGCAAGGACTTTGCCTATTTCTTCATGGTCCGGTTCGGTATTGGTGACAATTTCTAGGTGAGCATGGGTATCAACGCAGGTAGTTGGAAGCGGTTCCGGTGGCGGAGCCGGCTGGCGATCAAGATCACGATTATGACGATCTGCCATTAATTAACTTTCTTGCTTATCTTCTAGCCGGGGAAAGAGGATCTCGCCCTTGCTTATCTTCGTACCTGGATGAAGTTGCGCCCAATTCGCTACTTCAGAAATCTTATGTTTTCCTAGCACGCCAAGGGTCTTATCCGCACCGAGATAACCCCATAACTTATTCGTTGAAATTGGCATAATTGGATGGAGCAAAACGGCAAGCGCGCGTAGCGATTCCGCAGTGTTATAGAGAATTGCATCTAATTCGGCTTTGCGAGTTGTATCTTTTGCTACAACCCATGGTTCTTTAATAGTCACGTAACTATTAACTTCTTTACAGAAATCCATAATTGCATTTATGCCACCTTGAAAATCTAATTCACAGATTGCTTTATCCGCTTCACCCACAGTTCTTGCTAATGAACTTGCTAAATCACTTGAATCAGCGCGCGCCGGGAGCACGCCGCCACAGTATTTCTCGATCATCGCGGTAAGGCGCGAGGCTAAATTCCCAAAGTCATTAGCTAGCTCACTTGTATATCGAGCACTCATATCCTCCCAAGAAAATGATCCATCGCTTCCAAAAGGTATAGCCCGCATGAAGTAATAACGGAATGCATCCACGCCAAAATGTGAAGTTATATCCGAAGGCGCAATTCCGGTCAGTTTGCTCTTACTCATCTTCTCGCCGCCAACTAGTAGCCAGCCATGTGCAAAGACTTTCTTAGGGACGGGAATTCCGGCGGCCATCAACATTGCCGGCCAGATAACAGCGTGGAAGCGCAAGATGTCTTTACCGACTAGATGAACATCGGCAGGCCAGGTCTTTGCAAAGAACTTTCCACCCTCGCTATCGGCCGGATCAGTAAGTCCCACAGCCGTTGCGTAATTTAGAAGCGCATCAAACCAGACATAGACAACTTGTTTGGTGTCCCAAGGAACTTTAATTCCCCAATCAAATGTGGAACGTGAAATAGATAAATCTGAGACTCCGCCCTCTAGAAAGGCAACTACTTCATTTCGAGCGCTATCCGGTTGGCAGGCGCCAGGATTGCTCTTGTAATGATCAAGAAGCGGTTGAACGAAGGCTGATAACTTAAAGAACCAATTTGTTTCTTTAACCATTTCAACCGGCTTTGAGTGAATTTTGCACTTACCTTCATCGAGGTCGCCCGGAAGTTTGAACTCCTCGCAACCAACGCAGTACGGACCTTCGTAATTACCCTCGTAGATAAAGCCTTTCTCCATCAAGCCAGTTAAGAATTTCTGTACTCGCTCGGTATGACGAGACTCAGTAGTTCGGATGAAATCATCATTGGCAATCTCTAGATCTCGCCAGACCGGCTTCCAAGCGCTCTCAACTAGGCGATCGCACCATTCTTGTGGTGGAGTGTTATTCGCTTCGGCAGTTCGCATCACTTTCTGTCCGTGTTCATCAGTACCGGTCAAATACCAGACTGATTCACCTTTCTGTCGATGCCAACGAGTGAGGAAATCTCCAGCAACTGTTGTGTAGGCATGGCCAATATGAGGCGCATCATTGACGTAATAGATCGGTGTCGTCAGATAGAAAGATTTTTCTGGCGCAGACATGAGAAAAGTCTATCTACTTTTGTGTGACCATGATGTCGAAGACGGTCCGCTTCGGTATTGATAATTCCTTAGCAACCGTTGTAATCGCTTCTTTTCGCGATATTCCAGCGCTCTCATACCGCTTTACTAAATCTGCAATCTCAGTTTCGCTATGGCTCACATCTTGCGGATTAAATCCGGAAATCACGATGGTGAACTCCCCAAGCATCTCTTTTGATTGTGACCACTCAAAGAGCTCTTGTAACGTCCCTCTTACAACTTCTTCATAGGTCTTTGTCATCTCTCTACAAATCGCACCGCGACGTTCTGGTCCAAAGAACTTTAAGGCCGACTCTAGAAATGAATTAACTCGATGTGGCGCTTCAAAGAAAATTAGCGTTCTTACTTCTTGCGAGAGCTCATCAAAGACGCGATCCCGGGCTACATCAGTACGCGGTGGGAATCCTTCGAAGGCAAAGCGATCTGATGGCAGCCCTGAAAGTATTAGCGCAGTTGTTACAGCGCTTGCGCCCGGTAGCACTTGAATTGGAAAATTCTTTTCAAGCGCCATAGCAATCGCTCGATATCCAGGATCGCTAACCCCAGGCATTCCTGAATCGGTAATCAAGAGAACTTGATCATTTTCATTCAGAGCGCGCTCTAGATCAATCAAGCGCTCCCTCTCATTACCCTCAAAGAATGAGATGACCTTCGCCTTGCTCTCGATACCAAGATCGCTACAGAGCCGTGCAAACTTTCGAGAATCTTCTGCGGCTACAAAAGTGGCTGACTCAATCGCCGCCTTTAGGCGCAACGTCGCATCGCCATGATTTCCAATTGGAGCAGCTGCGAGGATCAGAGTTCCCATCTGGCAATTCTCGCATCAGTATCCTTCTACTTATGCGTCGCCCATCCCCTCGCTTGATATTGGGCTTAATTCTTCTTGTAACGGCGCTCATTCGATTCTGGAATCTAGGAACCCCTGACAAGTTGGTATTTGATGAGGTCTATTACGTAGATGGAGCGAAGGATTACTTAAACGGTGGCGTGGAAACAGCTAATGGAGAACCCGAATTCATAGTCCATCCCCCGGTAAGTAAATGGTTAATTGCTCTGGGAATTCAAATACTCGGAGATAGCCCGGCTGGTTGGCGCTTCTCGGCTGCTTTATTTGGAACCCTATCTATTATCTTAATCTACTTTGTTGCGCTACGACTATTTAACTCACAATTCCTCGCACTTGTTTCTGCCGGTTTAATGAGCATCGACGGCTTACATCTAGTGATGTCACGGACTGCTCTACTTGATATCTTCTTGATGTTCTTCTTACTTGCTGCCTTCTTAGCGCTACTTCATGATCGACATATAGTTACCGCTCTGCTTCTCGGGCTTGCGCTCGGTACAAAGTGGAGCGCAGTTTATTTCATCGCTGCACTCGTAATCTATCTTGGAGTAACAAATCGAAAAAAGGTTCTTCCATATCTTCCGATCATCCCAGCCACTTATCTATTTACTTGGGGTGGTTGGCTAATCTCAGATAAGGGATGGTCGAGGGATTATTCAAACAATCCACTCATTTCCTTGTACCGCTATCACCAAGAGATATTGAATTTTCATACTGGACTTACAACCGAACATTCCTATGAAGCAAGTCCTTGGAATTGGTTGGTACTAGGCAGACCTACTTCGTTCTTCTATGAGTCGCCAAAGAGTTGTGGAGCCGAGAATTGTTCTCAAGAGATTCTCGCGATGGGTAATCCCATAATCTGGTGGTTTGGGCTGATAGCGCTCTTGATAACTATCGGCTACTTCATCACTAGGAGAGAACGCGCCGCCGGTTTGATTCTTATGGCGCTTCTGTCGAATTATCTTCCATGGTTACTCTTTCCGGATCGCACAACTTTCTACTTCTACGCCATCGCATTCCTTCCCTTCTTGATTCTCGCTATTACCTATGCAATAAAGCTCTACTTAGAAGATGAAGTGAAGCAGCCAAAGCGATTACAGAACGTCTATGCCGCATTGGGCCTGCCAGCCCTGATTTTCGCCTACTTTGCCCCGGTCTATCTCGGAATAGTTCTAACCTATGAAGATTGGTATTCGAGAATGTGGTTACCTAGTTGGATTTAGTTAGTTGGATTCAGTTAGTTGGATTTAGTTCGTTGAATATAGCTGATTATTCGTTTGCTGCGCGATTTGTTCTGATCTGCTCTTCTACTTCATCGGCAATGCTCTGATCGAAAATTTCATCTGAATTTGGTTTGAGGAATTTCTTTAACTCTTCCTCTTGAGCAGCGCTCCATGCTCCTGGAATTGTTAGATCGATTCTCCGCCGTGGAACCGCCTTGGCTGAGTTGGCGTAAGAAGGTGGTGGAACGCTAATTGGATCCCAGGTCTTATTTGCACCGCCTTTAGGAATGATGGTGATTCCATGAACGTCAGACTCTGATTTAGCTACTCGCTCAGCAAGTGGCGTCCATTGTTCATCAATCAACTCATCAGTACTTCTAGATACTCGCTTAGACCTTGCAATTAATTCCGAGTATCTGCTTGTTGCTCTCTCACTCTTCTTAACTGATTCAGTTGCGCTGGAAATCTCTTCAGTTATTGCACTTACTTGGTGGCGAGCATGGACAACATAAAGTCCGAGTCCAGAAATTGGAATAGTGATAATCGCAGGTGATAAGAAACCGACTAAAGCAAAGAGCGTGACAATAAGCGTCAAGCCCAAAATTGAAGAGAATAGAATCCTTCTTATCAACATCTGATTCTCTTTTTTCCGGAGCAGCTCAGCAAGATCATCGCTTGAGTTACCAGAAGTCTTTCCCACAACTTTCATGGTTGAGGCGAACTTTTCAATGGATCGACCGGATACTTCTTCATGATTTGCAATCCAACGTGGGAGGAAATAGGCGATCCACATACCAACGATGATGATGTAGATCAAACCCGAACCCATGAAGCCTAACCCTAAAGGGCGGAATTGGACTTTTCGGGTATTTCCCCGAAATCTAAATTCTCGTGTTCTCTTTTACAAAGACGATGTGATCTCGCCATCCACTATCAATATGTAAATAACGTGGGCGCAATCCTTCAAAAACATATCCAGCTTTTTCTGCCACCCGTTTGGATGCGCCATTTTCTGGGCGGAGCGCAATCTCAATCCGATGTAATCGCAATTCCTCAAGCCCAAAGCGCGTTACCTCGCGCACTGCTCTAGTAGTAATCCCTTTATTCGCATGCTCTTTATCTATCCAATAACCAATATGTGCACCACGAAATGCACCGTATGAGACGCCACCCAAGGTGATCTGACCAATTAATTGGCCATGAAACCAGATTGCAAATGAATAAGAGCGCCCCGCCTTGCCCTCTCTCTTATGGAAATTAACCATCTCGACATAGGTTGGAAGTGTTTTCTGCTCCTCAATGAGGGGCGAAGTCGCCTCCCATGGCGTTAACCACTCGCGATTTCGCGCCCGGAGATCAAGCCAAGCCCTGCGATCACGAAGCCGAAGCGGTTGAAGAGTTAGTTCACCTTCATTTAGGACGATCGGCCAATTCATCTATATTCCTCGCCAGCCTAATTAAAACGCCGCTCCAACATAAGTACATCGACCTCTTCGCCAGCTTTATAGCTCGTTACTTCCTCGCTCATCACAATCAGCCCCGTTGCATCAGATAAACCAATCAGATCATCTTGATTTGGGAGCGCAGTTACCAAGCGGCGGTTTGGGTTATCTGTGGAGAGGATTGCTCGTATAAAGGCATGTTTACCTGAATCACTAGCAACATCATTGGTAAGAGTTGCTCGCGTGATTGGCCTATGAATGTCATACAAACCCATCATGTTACGAATCATGGGGCGGATAAATAGTTCATTTGAAATGTAAGCGGAGATTGGATCTCCGGGAAGTGCGACTACTGGAGTTTTATCTGGGCCGATCGTTCCAAATGCATGGCGACCACTACCTTCAATATTTGGAGTTACGCTCTTGACTTCTCCTAATCGACTTAGTACTCCGAAAATTAAGTCAAAGGATTCATCATGGCTCTCACCACAAATAACAATCAAATCAGCGCGCACTAATTGGTCTTCCACAACATCCTTAAGTGAATCTTCGGTCTCTGGAATGGTTGTTACTCGATAGCCAACCGCGCCCGCTTCTTTCATCGCCGTAGTAAGTAGCCATGAATTAACCTCGAATTCTTCGCCACGTCCAAGGTCTTTGCCTGGCTCTACTAAATCATCGCCAGCTGAGATAACAACAACTCGTGGTTGGGGCCGCGTCGGAAGGTGACCTCGGCCAAGGGAGGCGGCTAAACCAATTTGGGTAGAGCGAATTCTTGAGCCAGATCGAAGCGCTAACCGATCGCCTTGATAGACGTCTTCAGCAAGGGTTGCGCCATGAGAATCTAGTAACGGCATAT